>JBMHDS010000044.1:0-214320 GCA_049889275.1 Bradymonadia bacterium
ACCACCGCTGGATTTTCTAAGAGCTGAAGAAGCGCTTCGAGAGACGTCGCATCGTATGTACTCGCGTAGTGAGGATGAATGCCGGCCGTTGCATAGAGACACCCGGGCGATGCGGCGGCGAGCCGACTTGCAGCCAGGCTATCCTCAATCGTGGTGCCGGTGATGACCATTTGGCTCACCCCTGCATCGAGACCACGCTGCACGACATCAGCCCGGTCCGGATCAAACTGTTTGCTGGTGAGGTTGAGTCCGATATCAACAAGCATATGCCATTCCTCTCATCGACCTACTTGGTTGTGAAGACAGAGCAGTGTAGGCTCTCGTGCAAACGAAAAAGGAGTACCCGATGTCCTACCAAATTTACAAGATCATCCATGTGGTTGGCCTGGCGATGATTATGCTTGGCTTAGGCGGGCTCATGTTTCATGCCTTGGGCGGTGGTGAGAAGAAGCATGACGGTCGTCGCGGGATGATGATGACCCACGGCGGTGGCCTGTTCCTGGTCATCCTCGGCGGATTTGGCATGCTCGCGCGGAAGGGGATTCATTGGCCCTGGCCTGGTTGGGTCACGTTGAAGTTCGGCCTCTGGGTCGGTCTCGGTGTCGTGACGCTGTTGCTCTATCGCAATCAAACGCTCAACCGCTTGGTCTACATTTTGGCGCTGATCATGGCTGGTCTGGCCGTTGGTGCCGTACAATATCAGCACGCATTCTGAGGATAACGGGGTGGCGAGGCTTTAGGCAGCCGGCGGTAGCTCTCGAGACCACAGTTCATTGCCCTTTGCATCATGCAAGGACACGGTCAAAGACCGTGTGATTGGGTCTATCTGACCTAAACCGAAAAACTGGTGGCCCGATAGGGGAGATGTGCCGGGTCGGAGGCCTCTAGGAATACTCAAAAACTCGAGTTTGGGGCCGAAGGTTGGATCCAGTGGATTCGGGCCGAACGTGCCTGCGTTGAGTGGGCCTGCAACGAACTCCCAGAAGGGCGTGAACTGCTTGAACGATGCTCGCTTTGGGTCATAATGATGGGCGGCTGCGTAATGTACATCCGCGGTCACAAATACGACATTCTGTATATTGTTCCTATGTATAAAGTTGAGCAATTCAGCGACCTCAAGCTCTCTTCCCCTCGGTCGTCCGGCGAGCCCGTTTGCAGCACCCTCAATCGTGTCTCCTCGGTGCCCGATAATTAAGCTGAGGGGTTGCGGGGTTGCGATGAGTTTCCATGTCGCCTGTGATTGGACGAGGTTGCGGCACAGCCATGATAGTTGTGCCGACCCCCAGAAAGCGGTGCTCGGGCCCATTTGTTCTTGCCGGTTGCGACTGTTTCTTCCCCTGTAGCTGCGCGAGTCGACTACAAAGACGTCAAGATGTGGTCCTTGACTCAGTCGGCGATAAATACGTCCAGGGGCACTCTGCCTGAATGCCATCGGGCAATACTCAAAGAAGGCCGCACGTGCACGCGCACCGAGCAAATCACAACTCTTAATGCGATAGCGTCCATCGGTCAGTTCACGACCCGGCCACCAGTTATTCTTGGTCTCATGGTCGTCCCACGTGTACGCTGTGGGCACCTCCGCGTTGAATCTACGTAGATTCGCATCCAATAGATTATATTTGAAGTTGCCTCGGAACTCGTTGAGCGTCTCGGCGACTTTGCGTTTCTCTGGCGTGACCAAGTTATGCCAGTAGCGGCCGGGGCCAAGCATTTTGACTTTTCGAAGCGGCGCATCTGCGTAGATCACATCTCCACAGTGAATGAAAAGGTCTGGATGCATTGCGCGCATCGATTCAAAAATGGTCATCCCGCCAATCTTTGGGTTGATGCCGTATCCTTGGCCCCCAACATCTCCAGACCAAGCGAACCGTGTCGGCCAGCTGCCTGCTGGATCAGGTGTTCGAAATCGACCGAGCTGTGGAGCCGAACGGTGACCTGTGACAAGGTCTTCAAAAGAGACGCGATAAAAGATCTCAGCGCCCTCAGGAAGTCCTTTAAGGCCGATCTTGGCTGTGTAGTCGGAGGCTGCGAGCGCGTTCGGTCCGAAGATGGTGTGAGTGGACCTAAAGTCTCGATGAGTGGACCACTCAACTCGCATTCTCGCCGGTCGGTCGGTCTTGCTCCACACCACTGCTCCATCAACGGATAAGTCACCGGATGCGATTCCACAATCGATCTGCGGCCTGAGACTATCGCGAGTAATCAGCGCAGGCCCGCTGACGGGCAAAATCGCTAGGCTGGCTAAGGATGATTGGACAAACTGACGCCTATCGACGGGTTCAGACAGGCGCGCCTCGACAGATTTTTTTTCTACCACTCGAAGAACAGCAGCCCGGAGGTGATGGACAAAATGCCGCCTACGTACAGCAAGTCGGCTGTGACTTGGCTTGTTCTAAAGCTGTCCACTGCATTTCTGTACGCACTGTAATCACTTGCGCTTTGGCTGGTTGTCGCTAAATCCCGTGCTTTGTTGCGCTGGGACAAGGCTCTCACGCCAAAGACGGCACCGACTGTCGCCATTGTTAAACCCGTACCAACGAGGGTCCAGGCTGGCCATCGCGGCTCTTCCTTGAGTCGAATCCCGTCATTCGGCACCAAGGTTATGGTCTTTTCCAGATGGCTGCCTTCACTTAAAGATGCGCTTAAGTACTGGGTAATGTGTCCGTCTAGTCGTATCTCGACATTGAACGACCCTGTATCTACAGGCACTCGTCGTACAGGGGAACGGCCCAGAACCGAGCCGTCCAGTCTCACCTCCGCACCAGGCGGGACCGTCGTAATGGTCAGCAGAGCACCGACGTTATCGGGGATCAATTGTGCTGTGTGATTATAGATTTTGCCTGCCGCAGCGATGACCGAGCGAGAGTATGGGCGGTGCCCTTCGAATGTCATGTCGAGCTGTCGCCGCCCCGGCGCGACTTTTCCTGCCCAAGGGGTCTGACCCACAACACGCCCATCGATGCGTACAGTGGCATTTGTCGGGACGCTCTTGAGTTTGAAAGTGGCACGCTCGAGCTTGGGCTCAATTCGGACGACGCAAGCTTGCGCTGCTTTTCGGACAGACGAATTGGCCCCGGAGGCGGACAGTGCGACTTTGCAGTGTAGCAGCGCCTCGCTGAGCTGCCCCAGTTTTTCGTAACACCGCCCAATATTTACATCCAACACGGGATCGGGTTGTAACTGATTGGCTGCTTTAAAAGCTTTGATCGCATCCTTGAAACGGCCGTCTTTGTATGCGGCCGCCGCCTCCTGAGCTAAGTCGACGGCACCCGAATTGGCCAGAACGATGCCGGACCAGCTGGTGATCAAGAACGTCAGCGTTGCCATTATCAATGGGCGTGTCATTTTTTTCCTCAACATATGGCAAATGCTTAGCATGAATCTGCAACCGTACACCAATCTATTCAGGGTTCACTCGGTTAACAATTTAAAGGCCGGCTTGAGTTTGATTCGATACTCCGTTTGCTCGTCAAACCGAATCGTAATACTTCGTGATTTAAAGTTGGCTTTTGAGATGCTGTAGGTTTCAGGCGCACTACCGAAAGCCCGCTTCAACCTAAAAGGTGTCCGGCCCACTCGCTTTCCCTTTTTACGGACAATGGCACCGCGCGGACGGCTGGTTATGGTGTAGTCTTTGGCCGCAGGCTTCGGCGTCTCTTCCCTTTGTCGTTTTTGAATGGTGACCGTTGCATCCGGCTTTATTTTTACGTCATTGGCAGCCCCTCTATCCTTTGCCTGCGCTTGACGAACCGGAGCGTTTGAAACCGTCGTTTCGGCCACGTTGACTTCGGGCTTTGTGTTGTCGTTTTGCGGACGAAGGAACACAAACAGACCGACGGTGATGATAATGAGACCGATGAAAAGTCGAGCTGAGGTTGGCTGCGTATCCACCTGCTTGTGCTGTGGCTCCAGCAGCGCTTGCCGCAGTTCGGTCGCAGAATCAAAGCGATCTCCTGGCGACTTCTCCAGCAGTTTATGTACCACCTGGGCGAGCCCCTTGCTCACCGCGTCGTTGACGCTCCGTATCGGCGTCGGCGGCGTGTGGGCCTGTTGGTAGAGAATCGACATCGGGGTTGGACCATCGAAGGGAACTTGCCCGGTCAAACATTGGTAGGCGACAACGCCCAAAGCGTAGAGGTCGGCACGCCCATCGATTGTTTCTTCCGATATGATCTCAGGCGGCATGTATTTCGGCGTACCCGTCGCAGCTGTCGCCCATTCTGTTGAGTCAGCAGCCGTCTTCACGATGCCGAGGTCCATTAACGTGACCGTTTCATCATCCCCAACGATCATGTTCGCTGGTTTTACATCGCGGTGTACCAAGCCCGCCGCGTGAAGTGTCCCAAGTGCGTCACAGATCGAACGCACCAATCTGACCACAAAATCTTCTGGTAGCGGCGCTTCCTCCTCGATCACTTGTGACAGTGGCCGACCTTCGATGAAGCGCATAATCATGTAGTATACGCCCTGTTCTTGCCCGACGGCATAAACGGGTACGAGGCTCGGATGCTCGACGCTTGCGAGTGCACGCGCTTCATGCATGAAGCGCGCGAGGACACCTGCATCGGTGGCGCCGCTGAGCATCGCCTTGATTGCCACGGGCCGGCTGAGAGTTAGGTCTGTGCCTCTGTAGACGACGCCCATCCCGCCCCGGCCTGCTTCCTGGTCAATTCGGTAGCGACCTTCAAGCACCGTGTCGACTTCGAAAGGACTGACATCTGTCGCGCGCTCAAACCCACAGACTGCGCATTTCGTAATCTCGGGTGGAGATGGAGTTTCACATGAGGGGCAAGGAATCGTCATCAGTGCTTCCAAATTAGAGACTTATGAGCGTATAATGCCAGAAGCCGCCGCAGACGGGAACTTCACTCTTATCGCAATGGTACAAAAACCCTCAGACAGCTGCCTCCACTGCAGCGCTCCGCTCGAACCCGACGCCAAGGTATGCGGTCAGTGTGGCCAGAAGAACGTGATACCTGACGAGCCGCCCGAAGCATGGATCGGGCGCGTACTCGACCAAAAATACGAAATCGAGAGTGTGCTCGGTGTAGGCGGAATGGGTATGGTGTTCGCCGCGCGACGATCGCTTGTGGGTGATGCTGTCGCGCTGAAGGTACTTTATCCGAGGCTACTCGAGAGTCCGCTACAGCGAGACCTCTTTCGCGACGAGGCGATCGCATCGGCGCGTCTCTCTCACCCCAATGTTGTCACCATATTCGACACTGGGTTTGCGGAGGCAGAGGGGGTTGCGTACATCGCGATGGAGTTGTTGCAGGGCCAGACGCTCAAGGATTTACTCCGTGAAGCAGCGCCTATGCATCCGGTGGACCTCATACCTCTTATCGTCCAAGCGTGTGAGGGGCTGACGGCTGCTCACAGCGCGAGGATCATTCACCGTGACCTAAAACCTGACAACATCTTCCTCGAAGTCTTACCGAATGGCTCGCATCGGGTTAAGTTGGTGGACTTTGGCATCGCGGCGATGCTCGACGTTGACAGGGCAGGCGAGAGGCGACAGCGACTCGGTACGCTTCGATACATGTCTCCTGAGCAATGTCGTGGGCAAGTCGTGGATCCGCGCGCAGACATTTATGCGCTCGGAGTTGTGCTCTACGAAGGGCTCACCCGTCGCCGTGTCACGGGTAAATCAGTCACGGCGGTCATCAATGAGATTCCAGCGATACCTAACATGCTGCTTGCGCCTGAACGACAATTGCCCAATGCGCTTGAAGATGTGGTTTTGAGGATGCTCTCAAAGGAGCCGAACGGACGCCCTGATTCGGTCTTGCAGGTCCGCGACGAACTCCTGCAGAGTCTTGAGCGTTCAAAGGACGCGCCCAAACCGATCGCACCGCCGAATCAGCGGGAGCAATTTGAAAATCGTGCGGAACGTTCGGTTAATTGGACTTGGGGGCTCCTGATTGGTGTCCTGGTCGGGGCGATTTGGGGAGCTTTCATTTGAGCGCGACGAAACAGCAGTGCGTGATGGTTCTCTGCAGGCCCGCCGACGTGAGGAACGTTGGGGGGGCGATTCGTGCAGTCGCGAATTCGGGGGTCGGGGAGATTAGAGTCGTGACCACCAAGCGATTCGACCAACGCGATCTGCTCTGTTATTCGAGCGGCGCGACCGACCATCTTGAAGCACAAGTGTTTTCAAGTGTTGCCGAAGCTGTGGCTGATTGTAGCCTGGTGATTGGCACGAGTCGACGACTTCGGGACGTTGATGCGCCACCTGAATGGCCCGCTGCGGGCTTGGGTGATCGTCTAGATGCCTCCGTCAAGACCGCAATATTGTTTGGGTGTGAACGGACCGGGCTTACTCGCGACGAACTCGTTCTATGCTCGGCGACGGTTGCCATTCCGACAGTCGAATACTTTCCGTCTATGAATTTGGCTCACGCCGTCGCGTGCTTGAGTTATGAACTCGCGAGACCTAATCCGTCAACGGTTGGACCGCAGTTTAAAGAACAGGCGCCAAAGCTGAGTTCCGGGGCGCGTGAGGCGTTTTACACGAAGGTCAAAGGTATCTGCGAAGAGCTTGAATACCCTCATGGTCGCAGCCCCGACGCTTTTGTCCGACGACTCCGAAAGATTCTCCATAGAGCCAACCTCAATCAACAGGAAATGGGTCTGCTCGGAGGCGTCTTCAGCGAGATGCAGCGGTTGAGTCGTTTGAGTAAACCCGAGGAGCCATCAGAGTAGAGCGAGCAGGGTCAGTGCGGTCATGGTCGCAATGAACATGAGAAACATCAGAAAAAACTCTCTCCGCTTCGCTTCCTCACGCCGTAGGCTCAAATCGTATGAAGGTGCCAAATCGGTCCCTTGGTCAGAATACTCAAGACTCTGAAGAGCCTGGTCAGCGGTTTGGAACCTGCGTTCAGGCTCTCGCGCGATCATGTGCTCCAAAAAGATTCTAAATCGAGTCGGCACATCGCTTCGATATTGAGCGATCGGCACCGGCACGCCTCGGATGTGTGCGGCGAGCAGGTCCGCGAGCGAGGTCCCAGGAAAGGGTCGTTCCGCAGCGAGCAATTCATATAGTGTTACGCCGAGAGCGTAGAGGTCGGTCCTCGGGTCCAGTATACCGCGCATGATCGTCTCTGGCGCCATGTATGCTGGGCTGCCAACGACCTGGCCTGTCATCGTGATCGCGGTTGGATCGTCATCATCGTCACCAAGGTGTTTTGCTAATCCAAACCCAGTTAAGCGACACGAGACACTCCCATCCGCACGTCGTGACATAATGATCGCATCTGGTGTGATATCGCGGTGGAGAACATTCGCCTCATGGGCGGTCTTTAGGGCTTTGAGAACATGTCGGGCACAGGCTTCGACGAGTTCCACTGTCAACTTGCCAGATTCGGTCAGGCGTTCCCTGGCTGAGCCACCATCAATATATTCGAGCGCCATATATGGCGCGTTGCCTTCGGCGAAACCCGAGTCATATAGCCGGACGAGGTGATCGCTTCTGAGTCGTCCCCAAGTTTCCACCTCCCGCCTAAATCGTGCATGGTCGGCAGGCTTAACGATGGTGTTTTCCGGTAGCAGCCTGAGTTCCACATCCCGTTGCAGTTGCACTTGTCGGGCTCTAAACGTGCGGCCCGCACCTGTTCGATGTACGATTTCCTGAATCAATTCATATTTGCCCGCCACGAGGTCGCCCGGGCCAAGGACTTTACGTGCAGCGACATCATCGCCGACAACATAGAGCGGTGAGCCATCTTCCGGACACCGGTCATAGCTACCACCTGGGTAGACACGTTCACATAGGGGACAAATTAACACGACAGCAAGATGCCTTTGACGACGCTCGGACGCAACACTACTTTTCCTCACATGAGCGATAGGTCAAAGGGTATGCCCCTCCAATTGTTTCGTCAATTTCATTGACTGGAACACCCTCAATGCGAAAGATTGCCGTATGCGCCGTCAACTCTACAGTCTCATGCTCTCTTGTTTTGTGGTGGGTTGCTCGTTTTTGGATGAGCCACCGCCATATCCTCGAATCTCGCAACCCGATGCCGATTTAGACATGGAGACGTCGCGTCTTCCTGATTTCGGTCGTCGTACATCTGACGCGTTCGTGTTCCCTGACCGGCCGATGCCAACGCCAGTAGACGCCATGATAGAACCGGATCTTGGAGGCGATACATCCGTCACGGAACTTGACGCCAGCGCTGCGACAGATGCGGCTGACGCGGAGGCAAATCGCAACACGCAATGCCAAGAGCGATGCACTGAGGAGGACGACTGCGCAGACGGGTCCACGTGCGCTGATGGGCGTTGTGTCCCTGTGACATGTGTTTTAGACGGCCTTTGCCTCGCGCAACTCTCTGGCTGGGGGCCAGCTTGTACACCAGACATGCGATGTCCCGACGGCTTCGGTTGCGTTGCCATCGGTGAAACTGGTCTCTGTGCGCCCCTCGTTGGCCCCGAAGAGCAGCCTTGCGACGACGATTTGACACCGATTGATCGTGTGCAGGCCGATGGCAGCCTGCTCGCTGTCTGCGGTCGTCCGAGCGCGCGGTGTAGAGACAGCATTTGCGGTCTTGGCTGTCGCGCAGACGAAGATTGTAGTGACCCGCTTCATCCGGTTTGTGATCGAGAGAGTGGCGACTGTCGGTGTAGTGAAGCCAGCTGTGGAACCAACGGGACCGCTGCCGTTTGCGGTGAGTCTGGGAGCTGTCGTTGTACCGCCGACAGTGACTGTATCGGTCCCGATGAAGATCGCTGCGTGGATGGTGTTTGTGGCTGCTCATCCGTCGATATTTGCACGACGGAGCGAGTGCATCCCGGCACGATTTCAGTATGCGAGAGCCCTCGCTGAATGTGCTCATCGTCGATGAGAACGGGTAGGTGGCGATGAAAAAATACGTCCAGACCCAAAAACTTAAGCGGAAGCTCAGAGATGCTGACAGCTATGAGACATGGCTCGATACAGCGCGCCGTTTAGACGCCCACTTACACAACGACCGATGGCGAACCGACGACAACACCCACGAGTTTGATGCCGAGCGCCTCCGGGAGCATATCGCCCGTCTTAAGGGCTACCGATTAAGTGGGTCCGTTGGTGCCTTGCTCGAGTTTCTACCGGAGAGTCTTTACCAAAACCTAAATGATCTGAATGTCGACTCATTGTATCAACGGGCATTTGCGGGAACCAAGCGGTTGATCGAGGACTATTTCAACGAAACCGTCAGTGGAATTGAGTATCTCGCAGATACTGAGATTCCAAGTTGGTCTGTCGACCAAAAGATCGAGCGTTTCCGTCAGGCGATAGAGAGTTTTGGACGGACAGCGCTTTTGCTCAGCGGCGGGGCGACTTTAGGGTACTACCACCTCGGCGTTTCGCGCGCGCTGTGGTCTCAGGGCTTATTGCCCACAGTGATCTCGGGTTCGAGTATGGGCGCCATCATTGCGAGTTCAATCTGTACGCGTGCAGATCGACAACTCGGTGCCTGGTTTGACGAAGCCATTTATGCGCCGGGTCGCTCGCTGACGCTCCAAGGGCCGATCGAGGCCTTTAAGTCGCGAGCTCTGATGCGGCAAGATGTCTTGCGACACTCGTTGGAGAGGGCTATTCCCGATTTGACATTCGCAGAGGCATTCGAGGTCAGTGGCCGAGTTCTCAACATCACGGTATCGCCCACGCGGCGTAGACAGAAACCTCGCTTGCTGAACCACCGCACAGCTCCTGACGTTTTTGTCCTGGAGGCGTGCCTTGCGTCGGCTGCAGTTCCCGGGTTGTTCCCGCCCGTGACGCTCTCAAAAAAGACGACGTCCGGTCGGCGAGTCGATTACTTACCATCAGAAAAGTGGAGTGATGGGTCGTTGACAGTTGATTTACCAAAACGGCGACTCAGTCGGCTGCAGAATGTAAACCATTTCGTTGTCAGTCAAACGAACCCACATGTACTGCCTTTCGTTCACGCCGCAACCGGACTGGGCCCTGCGACTCGCCTCACGACCGCAGCCGGCACGCTTTTGCGCGGTAACGCACATGCGGCCCTGCAAGCCGGTGCACGTATTCTAAAGGGCACGCGTATCGAGGCGTTGCTCGCCAATGCGGAGTCTTTTGTCGCTCAGGATTATGATGGGGATATCACGATCCATCCGCAGTTTGATGCAGCTCTTTATATCAAAATGTTCTCCAACCCATCACCAGAGGTCATGGCTCGTTTTATCCGCGAAGGGGAGCGGGCGACGTGGCCTCACATAGAGAAGGTCCGGCTGCAGACGATGATTGGGCGATCGTTGCAGCGCGTCATCCGGCAACTTGAAGGCGACGTCAGCGCGCTTACCTGAACAACCCCACTCCGTAGACGGCAGTGAGTCGTCTATCATGTGTTCTTACTCATTCTTTCAGTCCACCCGGCGCGAACGTGTTTATCACCTTTATGACGCGCCGCGTTATTTTGTTTGACACGGATTGACGCGGTGCGTTATTTACTGTTTGAGGACGTCACTAAGGAGAACGATATGTCCAATGCAGCAAAGAGAATACCACGCGTAGTACGCGAGAAAATTGAGTTAGCAGAACAACGGCGCCAGGAGGTTGTTGGCCGACTTGACGCATGGGCCGAGGAAAAACTACCCGAGAACATCGTGCGCCCCCTCAAGGAAGCCGACGGCGTCTCCGTTGATGTCATCAAGACCGCAGCGTCCGCAGCTGGAGAAGAATTGATGAGCTACCTGCGCAATAGACTTACTGTTTTGCGTGGCGGGAAATCAGAAGAGGCCAGCCAGTCTGCAGATCTAGAAACGACGCCATCAGCTGAGGTCGAAGTCGTCAAGAAGGCGCCGGCGACACCAGCGAAGACGAAAGCGCGCACTCGTCCTGCGGCCAAGAAACCAGCAGCAAAGGGCGCGAGCACGAAAACAAAAGCAGCGACGCGCAAAATCGCGGCAAAGAGTCAAAATCGGACAACAGCCGCACCGAAAAAAACGACCACAACAAAAGCGAAGACATCGTCAACACGGCGGCCGTCGAAGAAAACAAACCCGACCAAATAAAACGAACAAAGATCGAATAATTCGTTGCGAGCACCGTCATGCTCGGTGAGATGGCAACTTAACCTTAAGGTCTGGTTGTCAGAAGAGACTGCCTGCCGGCGGCGAGCGTTCTGGGTGACTTCCCCCTGTACCCATACCCCCCTAACCTGGAGCCTCGTCGTCGGCAGTGTTTTTACACCAAAACAAACAACTTCATCTCCCCACTACACTCCATGAGCGAAGAAGTCGAACAGCGACGCTGACTAAGGTAGGTCGCGAGCGAGCCTAAAGCCAAGGTAGTTTACTCGGAAGTCCGGCCCGTATGAACGGCGGTCCTTCACTCTGAGAAATGTTGAATTAAAGAGGAAAGCACCACCCCGGTAGACCCTCTGCGCACCACGTGGATCATCGACCCAAGCGCTGCCATCGAGAGGCGCGCCGAAATAGTTCTGGTGGTAATCATCTTCGACCCACTCAAACACATTGCCTGACAGGTCGCAGACGCCTTGTTCGGAGTGACCGTCTGGTCTCGAGCAAACCGGCCCAGTCGTGTTCTCACCGCAGCCGCTCACCCCGTTCGCGCCCTTCATAATCGCGAGTGCACACGTGGCCACTTCATTACCCCAAGGAAATTGATAATCCTGGCCACGCGACGTTGCGGCGAACTCCCACTCGGATTCGGTCGGAAGACGTGCATCTACCCAGGCTGCGAAGTCTTTGGCTTGGTGCCAACTCAGGCAATTGACTGGGTGTTCTTCACGGCCCTCAGCACCAAAGTTGCAAGTCGGGTTTTGGTTGACAGTGCTTGGTGCTGTGCACGCTTGGGCCGTAACACATGCGGCATAGGCGGCCACGGTGACCTCACTCTCCGCGATCATGAAAGATGGTACATCCACGTCATGAACGGGTAACTCCTGTGAGAGGCCTAAATTACTGCCCATTGGGAATACCCCACCCTCGATCAAGACGAATGTTAAATCAGGGCAGTTGGCTCCGCAGGGACGCCCCGCAACACAATCTGATTCACAACCATCGCCATTGATGTTGTTTCCATCGTCGCACGCCTCGCCAACCGTGACGATGCCATTACCGCATGCCGTCGCCGTGCAGTTACTGTCGCATCCATCGCCGTCAATATCATTTCCGTCGTCGCATTCTTCGCCAGCCGTGACAACGCCGTTTCCGCATGCCGTCACCGTGCAGTTATTATCGCAGCCATCTCCGTCGGCGAGGTTGTTATCATCACATTGCTCATCTCCGGCGACAACGCCGTTTCCACAAGCCGGAATGGTACAATTGCTGTCGCAGGCATCCCCGTCGACGTCATTTCCGTCATCGCAGGCTTCACCATCGGTTTGGATACCATTTCCACAGGCGGTCAATTGACAGTTCGTGTCACAGCCATCGCCGTCAACGAAGTTACCGTCTTCGCATTGTTCACCCGCGGTGATCACGCCGTTACCACACCCGGTCAGGGTACAGTTGCTGTCACAGCCATCTCCATCGAGCTCGTTATTGTCATCACAGTCTTCACCTGCATTCAAAATGCCGTTCCCACATGATGTCGTCGTACAATTTGAGTCACAGCCATCTCCATCGATGTTGTTACCATCATCGCAGGATTCTTGGCCGACGCGGACGATGCCGTCCCCACAGAAGGCAAACGTGCAGGCGTTTGTGCACAAGTCTGTATCGGCCTCATTACCATCGTCGCATTCTTCGACGCCGGCATTGACCAGTCCGTCGCCGCAGAAAGCGATCGTACAGTCGTTTAGACACGCATCTGAATTGAAGCGATTGCCGTCGTCGCACTCTTCAAAACCACCTCGGACGTATCCGTCGCCGCAGACAGCGAATCGGCACTCCGTCGTACATGAATCGTCGTCATCGTTATCGCCGTCGTCACATTCCTCTAATCCTGCTCTTACGACGCCGTCGCCGCACCGACTGAGTTCGCAGTTGTTTCGACATGCGTCGGTATCGTCTTCATTGCCGTCATCGCACTCTTCGAAGTCGACATGAGTGACGCCATCCCCACAGCGAGCGACGGCACAGTTGGAAAGACAGCCGTCTGTGTCGATGTCATTTCCATCGTCACATTCTTCGAGACCATTTTGCACGAGTCCGTCGCCACATCTTGCAAAGCGACAGCTCGTCGGACACGCGTCAAAATCGTTATCATTGCCATCATCGCAGTCTTCTAGTCCGACTTGGACAACGCCATCTCCACAGACCGCACGACGGCAGGTGTTGAGACATGTGTCGTTATTGATCACATTGCCATCGTCGCACTCTTCGACGTCAGCTTGCACGATTCCGTCGCCGCACCGTGCGAAGCGGCATTCGCTCGTACATCCGTCAAAATCATTGAGGTTTCCGTCATCACATGCCTCAACGTCCCGGTTGACAACACCGTCGCCGCATTGTGCGTTCGTGCAGTCGAGGCGACAGCTATCCTCATCGTCGAGGTTGCCATCATCGCATTGCTCAACGCCGACTTGAATGAGCCCATCGCCGCAGCGTGCAGCCTGACAAGTCGATGTACAACTGTCAGAGTCAGATTGATTTCCGTCGTCGCATTCCTCGACACCGATTTGGACCACGCCATCACCACATCTCGCAATTCGGCAGACATTGGTGCACGCATCGGCGGCGCTCACGTTTGCATCATCGCACTCCTCGATGCCTTCTTGGACGAAGCCATCGCCGCAGCGAGCGACCGCACACCGATTCGTGCATCCATCGTTATCCGATAAGTTTCCATCATCACAATCTTCAAGGTCGAGGAAAACGATGCCATCGCCACAGCGCGCTGCGCGGCAATTGTTCCGGCAGGCGTCGCTGTCGATTCGGTTGCCATCGTCGCACTCCTCGACACCATCCTGGACAAAGCCATCACCACAGCGAGCCACGGTGCATGATGAGAGACACTCATCATCGTCGCTGAGGTTTCCATCATCGCAGGCCTCAACACCGAGCTGGAGAATCCCGTCACCGCATCGCGCGGCAACACAGCGACTTGTACACTCATCTCCGTCGTTGGCATTGCCGTCATCGCACTCTTCGACGCCAACCTGAGTCACAGCATCTCCACAACGCGCTTGTTCACAATTGTTACGACAGGCATCCGTGTCGATGGCGTTGCCATCATCACACGTCTCCTCGCCGTTGATCACGCCATCGCCACAGCGCACGGCCGCGCATATGCCGTCTTCACAGACGCGGCTCTCACAGTCTTCTGGTCGGCTGCAACTCGAGCCGGTCCCGCATGGCATGCAGCCACCGCCACAATCGACTGAGGTTTCATCTCCATTGAGCACGCCATCCATGCAACTCGCTGAGCCACATACGCCGTCGATACAGAAATCGGACAAGCAGTCATTGGATTGCCGACAGCGTTGTCCAAGGTCACACCGCGCGCACGGACCGGCGCAGTCAATGTCGGACTCTCCCTGATTCTGGACATCATCACTACATGACGGCGCCGCGCATCGACCATCTGTACATACACCGCTCAGGCAGTCAGACCCCTCAGCGCAGGCCGAACCGGTGCCACAACCGGAGCAAGTTCCGCCGCAGTCAGTGCTTGTCTCTGTACCGTTAAGAACGCCGTCTGTGCAGCTCGCTTCGGTACACCGGTTGTTATCGCAGACTGTCGATAGGCAATCTCGGGACTCAAGGCATAGGAGCCCGGCTTCGCAACCACCACAGTCGGGGCCACCACAGTCCACATCGGTTTCACGTCCGCTGCGGATGCCGTCACGACAGGATGGTGCACCGGCGTCGGTCTGCCCGCCCGGTAGGCATGTCCACATGCCCATCGTCTGCTGACAGCTGAAGCCAGGGGCACAGGCATTCGCAGCCATGCGGCAGTCGCCCGAGACACCGCCGTCTACGATGACGGCGGGCGGTTCGCACGCTTTGCGCACTGGATGACAAATCAGACCTGTACGGCAATCATTGTCGTCCATGCACCGATAGTTGCTCGCACCGACATCCGTTGAGCTGCACCCCATCGAGAGCCCGTTGAGGAAGCAGACGAGACAGACCAGTGCGACATGTGCCGACACAAGGGTTATGGCTGGCTTTCGGGCGCGACTCTTGTCTTGGTTCGCAGCCCATGGCGCTTTCATCTCACAACGCTCCTCAATAAGACCCACTCAGGGTCTAAAATGACACCGCGTGAACACGGCATCGCTGTTCAGGTCGCAATTGTAACCCAATCTCATGCCTGAGAGCGATCTAATCTGGCATTGGCCCGATAACTCATGTCGATGTCCAAAATCCCTAGAACGAATGAGCGGGTGCACAGGTGGGCTTTGGAGCACGTCGAGGCACAACTTCAAAGGATTCTGTCCGGGAGGTGCTGGTTCGATTTCCGGCCCGTAGGCAGGGGTGGTGCCGCTCCATGAGAACTGCCTTATCATGTCAACCTAAGTCAACACTTGACGTCTGGGTGTCATTGAACGGATAACGAGGCTTCTTGAGTTCACGAGCGCATCCAAATGTTTAACCTACTCGCTAACATTACGCAGTACAGTGAGATCAAGTCTCAGGTTGAGGCGAAGTGGGATATCATTGCGATGCTTTGCCTGCTCTTGTTCTTTTTGACGATGGTTGTGTTGGTGTTCTCCATTTGGCGTCCCTACTACGTCGCTCAAAAGGTGATCGCCCTGTTGATCGCCTTCTTACTCGGTTATGGGGCGTCGTTTTTCGCTGTCCAAAAGGGACTATCACCTGAATTCTACAAGGCTGCGTGCCACGAGTTTTATGGCCGGTTGGGTATGTCCGAGGCTGGCGCAGCGAAGGCCTGTACGCGCAAGAACCCCATCCGGTTAAGTCGAGTGCAACGCATCGAGTGAGTGATTGTCCGCCCCGGCATCGTGGGCGCGTCGGTCAAAGCCGGTTCAATACATTTCCGCGTTCTTTAAAGACCACCGTGAGGAGTTCGCCCGCCGCGCGACGCACGTTCTCGACAACGCGCTCGCCGATTAAGTCCAGAAGCTTGTAGGCGAATGCATTCCCGGCGTTGAAGATTTGGTCAAACTCGTTGCGGCCCAACAGGCAGAGCTCCGCACCACCGTGTCCAGCTCGGCAATTGGCAGAACGCAAGCCGCCATCTACCAGTGAGATCTCGCCGAACATTCGGCCAGGTGTGAGATTCGCTACGGTGTTCATTTGCCGGCCTGAGCCCGCGACTTGCACTTCGATATCGCCCGCGAGAACGATATAGCAGGCGTTGGCTCGGTCGCCTTTGCGAAAAACGTATTCTCCACCGACGTATTGTCGGACGTGCATGACGGACGCCAGCAGCGCGAGCTCACGGTCGGTGAATTCTTCCAAAGCTTGGACGAATCGTAGTCTATTCGCATCCATATGGTTTCATCCCCCGCGGCCAAAAAGCTTGGATAGGTAGCCCCGCGCACGATCCGCTATGGTCTCGCCACTCACGCTCGTGAAATCCGCAGCGGTTGGTGATTCATGCCTGAGCTCGCGTTCGATAAACTCGTTTGTTTTTCGTAAACGGTCGCACATCGTGAGGCAAATATTTCGAATCACAGTGTAAGCGGCAGAGTCCTTTGCGTCCCGGAGTTGCATGAAGGCACTCCGATCGATCCGGAGGAGGTGTGTCTCGGCCATGGCTTTGACGCGCAAACTGCGGGGACCTCCTTTGATCAAGCACAGCTCACCCACGACAGCCCCAGCGCCCATGCGCGCCATTTCGACGGGCGCGCCGCCTTCGAGCGGCATCTCGGCGACGAGTACACCCGATTGAACGATGAAGGCGGCATCAGAGTCCACCTGTGCTTCAAACAGCACCATGTTGGCATGGGCCATGTAACGACGGGACATGCAGCTGACAAGGCGGTTGAGGTCTGCCTCAGAGCAGCCTCGAAAGACAGGATAACCGCGGATATCATTTGGCTTGATCGGCATCATATCATTATCTTGCGCTACCCAGCCTTTGGGTGCAACTATCTCGAGCGTATT
Source organism: Bradymonadia bacterium (assembly GCA_049889275.1). Classification (GTDB taxonomy): domain Bacteria; phylum Myxococcota_A; class Bradymonadia; order UBA7976; family UBA1532; genus UBA1532. The sequence continues at coordinate 16,984 of JBMHDS010000044.1, forward strand.
TCGTCGGACAAATCGTGTTGTTGAAACGCTTTCTATGTCCGCCGTCGTCTAGAAATAGCCGGTTGAATGGCAAATTGGCATGATGGGTAGATATTTTTCGTTCGTGTTTGTCGTGATGATGAACTGCACACTGTATGGCTGTGATTCTGAGGTTACGCGACCCTCGCCCGCTGTCAATGTTCCCGCACAGTTTGACGTCGACGGGATCGCTCAGGCCGTCGCTTCGGCCTACTGCCAGGGATTTGCACGTTGCAAAGTTGATATACAATCAAGCTTTATTCTGTTCGCTGATCACTGCTCAAATGAACTTGCTTCGGCTCTCAAGGATGACTTGGCTCGCGCTCAAGTGGCTGTGGACGCGGGTCGCATCGTCTATTCGGCCAACGCGATGAGAGACTGTGTTGAGGCCATCACGAACAGCAGTTGTACTCGGTTGGATAGACAGGATTTCGAAGAGGTGTGTGCGCGGCCACTTCGTGGTGTCGTGGGCTTGGGGTCTCCCTGTACACTCGATGACGAGTGTGAGGCCGGTTACTGTCCCGGAGAAGATGGATGCGATAACCGCTGTGAACCACTGTCGGAGCTGGGTGGAGATTGCAGTGCCGAAGGCGAGCGTCAATGCGCGGCAGGGCTCGACTGCGGGCCCGATGATACATGCGTCTCGAAGAGTCAGGTGGCGTTACGCGCGGGCCTCAATCAGCCCTGTGATCTAGTCAAGTGCCGACCGGGCCTGTTTTGTGGCGCCGGTACACGACGCATTTGTGTTCCGTTTGGTCAAGCGTTCTCAGCCACGGAAGGCGATGCATGCTCTATCGATTCTTCCGACGGCACCATCGAACGTTGTGATGCGGGATTAATCTGCTCGATTATCAGCCCAGATTCAGAGTCGCCGCGTGGTCAATGCGTACGAAGGCCCGGCGAGGGAGAGGCATGTTCGCCGGCCGCCATAGGTCCTGAGTTCTGGTGTCGATCAGGCCTGTACTGTGCAGGTCTTGGCGAGCTCGAAGTCGGTGATTCCGGCAGCTGTACAGCGCTGCCTGACCACGGTGAGGCGTGCGGCTTACATTTCGGTGCGCCCCGCTTTTGTCGACTCGGCCTTCGATGCGCTGGCGGGCAGTGTAAACGACTTGAAAGCGCTGGGCGAATCTGCGACTCCGACGAGGCGTGCGCCGAGGGACGATGCATTGATGGCCTCTGTACTCTACAGTGCGTGGACAGCGAAATTTAGAGAGCTGAAAGCTGCCTGACACCCCGGCGTGGCAAGTGCGAAAAAAAGGCCCTATAGTTTAGGTTACAATGCGTGTATATAGCCCCCTAGCCCGGGGGATATGTCGCTTTTGCGACGGGGTGCGATTAACTTTATTTCTTCAGAGTGCGGAGGACGAGGACAATGCGATGTCCATCCTGTCAACACGAGAACGTCAGTGATTTTCCTTTCTGCGAAGAGTGTCTTACGCTTTTGCCCGCACGGCCTGGCAATAAGTTGGCCTTCGAACTCGACATCGCAGCCGTCGAAGAACCGGAGATAGCCGCTGGATGGCCGCCCTTTCCCTGGAACCCTCCGAAGCTCAAGAACCGAGTGATCGGTCGCGATAAGGTTCTCGATGAACTGATTACAGCTTGGTCTGCGACCACAGCAACGTGGACGAGCCGTCTTCAGCTTCTCGTCAGCGAGTTTGGCATGGGCAAAGGGCAGGTCACGCGCGCGCTCGCCGAGAAGGTACGACAATTGGAGCCAGATGCGCGTATCGTGCGCGTCAAATGCCCTGAGCGCGGTGGCCCATACAGGATGTGGGACGTCATACTTCGAGCCCTCTTTGAGATTCCAGATACCGCGGCCAACGCGGAAGCTGGCGAGATGCTGCGGGCCGGAGTGAATCAATATCTGTACGACGAGAGCGCAAACGCGGCCGACGCGGTTGCCGACCTTTTGGGTTACCGACTTGGCAGCGAGGTGGCGCTCTCCGAGGGTGATGGTGAGGCGGTTGTCAGTCGCGGCGTGGGTGCATTGTCGCGCTTGCTGACCGCGGTCGCCAACGAGCCGCTGCTCATCATCGTCAGTCATGCAAACCGCGGTAGCAGCTCAAGCCTCGCCCTGATGGGCGCGTTGGAAGCGTCTCTCAAAGATCGGCCCGCGATGCTCCTGCTGACGGGCACGCCCGAGTTGACGCGCATCCTACCTGGTTGGACGCGATTCCCGGTGACCAGGGTTGAGCCCCTCGGCAAGAAGGCCAGTGGAAAAATCGTCAAGCTGTTTCTCACGGGACTGGATGAACCACCGCAGGAACTTGTTGAGCGAATCGTCGAACGTGCAAAAGGAAACCCTTGGGCCATTAAGTCTTTGTTGCACTACCTGGGCGAAGCGGGCGCGATCCGCGTAGAGTCTGGCAAATACATCATCGACGAGAGCGTGTGCTGGGATTTGGAGTGGCCGGAGGACCTTGAGGGCGTTGTCCTCGCGCGCCTGGGTACACTCTCGGCACGGGATCGAACAGTGCTTGGTCTTGCTGCTGTTGTCGGACCCGTGTTCTGGACCGGCACCATTGTGGCCATGGAACGGCGAGACGTACTGGCGCAATCACAGGCTGGTGAGACCGTTCGCGATAATCTCAGTTGGTCGATCAGTCGTTCGCTGGAGCGCCTTGCGGCGCTTCGCTTTATCGGGCGCGAGGAGACGCGGCTGACCGGTGAAGATGCGTGGGGATTTAGGTCTCCACTTCACCATCAAGTCGCGGCAACAATCGTACCTGAAGCAGCGCGCGAACGCTTGCATGCGGTCATCGAACAGTGGTTGCGAGTGCACTCGGACCATAATGACCGGGAATACCTGGTTGAATTGGCCCGACATGCGGAGCTCTCAGGTGATAGAGCGCGTGCGACACGCTACAATCTACGCGCAGCGACTCAAGCTTTGAACGAGCATATTCCGAGCGAAGCTCAGACGTATTTTGAACAAGCTCAGGTCCTTGTGAACGAGGAGGATCGACCGACTCGGCTTCACATCTCCATGGGGCATGGGAATGCGTGTTTTGCGTTGGGTGACCACGAGGGTGCTTTAGTCAGCTTCCAAATGGCGCTACACATGGCGTGGCAACTGCGCGAGCGGGGTAAAGGGGCCGCCGCTCTACTGCGCATCGGCGAAGCTGAATCTGCGGCGGGACGATATGAACGCGCTCAGAAGCATTTCGAGGCGTCAACACGTCTGTACGAAGAAAAAAATGATCGCGCAGGCGTGGCGCAAGCTTGTATTCAGATGGGCCGGCTCTACTGGCTGAAAGGCCGGCACGTTGAAGCCTTGCAAAGCTATCGTAAGGCTGAGGAAACGCTGGAACAGCTGGGTGATAAACGCGGACTCGGCGATGTAGCCGATGCCGTTGCGACGCTTCATTATGACCGCGGCGAACTCGACGAGGCTGAACGTTCATATCGACGTGCGATTCGCTTGAAGAATGCCTGCGACGACCCGCGCGGTGTGTCAGCCGGTATGTGCAACCTTGGGGCAACCTGGATGAAGAAGGGTGAACCGCAGAAGGCGCTTGACGCTTGGCTTGAAGGCCTGGAGATCGCTTCGCTTATCGGCAATAGCAGCTTACAGGCGATGCTCGGCGGAAATATCGGCGAAGCTTATCTGATGCGCGGCAATCTTGTGGAAGCTGCGGATTATTTTGACCGCGCGCTGCAATGGGCGGAAATCGGTGGCAGTCCGAGAGCGCTCGCCAATATCCGCCTCAACCGTGCCGCAATCCTGATGAAGAGTGAGAAGTGGACGGAGGCCGTCGCCGAGCTTGAGACGGTCAAACAACTATGCGATGAGATCGATATCCCGAGGTTGCATGGTCAGTTGGCGCGGATGACCGCTGAGCTTTTTTTCGCCAAATACAGCTCGAGCGGCGCTCAGCGGTCGGCGAAGCACGCCCGCCGCGCGGCCGAGAAATATGGCGAAGCCGTGACTTTCTTTGTCGAAGCCGCGTGCAATCTAGAGGCAGCGGACACCCACGAACGACTCGCCGCACTTTTAGACGAACTCGACCGCAAAGATGAAGCGTCGGCTGAGCGTGTCAAAGCCACGGCATTGAGGCGTATTGCATCAGCTGAAGCGGCAACCCAAGGCGAGGACGCCCCCAGTGCTGGCTGAGGCGCTGACACGTATGCAGGTGCTGGAGACCACACTCAGCGCCGACAAAACCGCGTTCTATGCCAAGCTTGAGGTCGACGCACCAGCGAGTGTAGCTGATGCTCGCCTGCTTCAGTCGCGTTTGAGCGACCAGACTTGGCGATCCCTTTGGGACCATTGGCAAGTCGCAGGGGGCGTGCGGTTTGAGTGGTTTCTCAAAGCGGCAGGGGCACAGTCGGCGGGCTTTGAATCTCGTCAGGCACCATCTGGACAACTTCATCTTCTCGCGCCAAATGAGGTCATAAGTGAGCTCGAATTTTTGCAAGAGCTGGCTGGGGTGACCGATGAGACAGTTGAGTTTGTACCGTTTGCAAAGTTGAAACCGAATGGTGAGTTACTCGCGCTACACGAAACAGCTGACGGTGTATGCGTCGTTTTGGTGCACTTGGATCTGATTCTCAGTGTGCAACCCATAGCGCCCTCTCTGGGAGACTGGTGGCAGCGACGGTTGCACACCTATTTTCTCGATGGCGTCAGGGAGTCTGGTCGCGACATCGACGAACTCGGCACCCTCGTACTCAATGCGATCGAGCAGCCCACCCTTATCTGGCCTCCGAAGGGTCGTCGACAACTCTGATTGCGGAGTGAACGTTTTAGGTTGCTTCACTTGATTCGTGTAGACTTTGACTGGGCAGGTCAAGAGCCTTGATGCGAACAATTTGACCCAGGCAACGGTTCGTGAGATTGACACAGGCGGCATGTGCGGAGCTTGAGGGAGTTTTTATGTCTGATATTCAGCGTATCGAAAACGGTAAAGTCGTTCGATTTCACTACACACTCCGTAACTCAGAAAATGAGCAGCTAGATACCTCGGCAGAGGCTGGGCCATTAGCCTACCTACATGGTGCGAAAAATATTGTGCCTGGTCTCGAACGCCATATGGCTGGACATCAAACCGGTGACAGGTTTGTGGCGGTTATCGCGCCTAATGAAGGTTACGGAGACTATCAGGAACCCGGTCCTCAGCCCGTCGATAGAGCGGCCTTCCCAGAGAATGCTGATTTGAGGGTCGGCGTTTCATTTACTGTCGAGGCTGGCAACGGCGAAGTATTCAACGTTTGGGTGACCGCTGTTGAAGAAGACAAGGTTTATGTAGATGCGAATCATCCCTTGGCTGGCGTGACACTGCACTTTGATGTCGAGATCGTTGAAATCCGCGATGCCAGCCCTGAAGAGATTGCCCATGGCCATCCACATGGCCCCGGTGGTCATCATCACTAGATTAATGCGGCCCGTCGACCAATATTTAACCAAAAAATACCTCACTTAGTTTTGCACGGTTCAGCGGTTTTGTAATGGTCGCATCGGTATAAAAGGGGGTCGCCCTTAAGCTTTACCTCGCGTATAAAGGTAACGCGAGTATGGCTGCCACGGTTCTGTTGGCCTGAGCACAGCCTCAGCATGGTCCGGTGGTCCTACGCTTAATTTTCTGAGATTTGTACTGGGAGACGACATGGAAACGCCAAGTTTTGGACAGCGTTTTGCCTTGGCGTTCAGCGCCTTCTTCAAGATTCTTTTCAACGGTCGCTTTGCAGCCGGTGTGCTTGCAGTTGACAGGCACGATGGCGGGACCGAGCCGGTTACGGTCGATCCGATGGCCGACGACACCATGCCACATCAGATCACGACTCATCAGGAACAGGACACAGTGCCAGCCCAACCGCTGATACCCGAGCCCAAGACTGAACCGATGCCGAATCCGGCAGGGTTGGACCGAAAGGCCTTGCAGTTCATCGGCGCGATGCAGCGCGAGGGACGTTTCATCGATTTTCTCATGGAAGACTTAAGCGCTGCTGCCGACCAAGATATCGGCGCTGCGGCTCGCCACGTACACGCTGGTTGTAAGTCCGTGTTGACCCGTTACCTCACTATTGAGCCTGTTTGGCCTCAAGAAGAAGGCAGTACAGTGACTGTTGATGATGGATTCGATCGCGACAAAATCACTCTGACCGGAAACGTAACAGGTCAGCTACCGCTCGACGGTCGTCTTGAGCATGCCGGTTGGTATGCCCAAGAGGTGAACTTGCCCGAGCTGTCCGAGCAGATGGATCCGGCGGTTCTCATGCCTGCAGAGATCGACGTATGAGACCTGACGCATCCCTAGCTGAACAGTCGCACCCGCAGAAGCAATTCTCGGTCGGGATCGATCTCGGCACAACTCATTGTGCCATCGCATCAGTGAAATTAGGTTCGGAAGAAACACCGGCGGTGCATCAGATTCCGCAGGTGGTCAACCCCGGACAACGTGCGAGCAGTGAATTGTTGCCCTCTTTTATTTATCTGGCTGCGGGCAGTGAGTTCTCCGAGGGTGCATTAGATGTACCATGGGCGACCGATAGGCGATTTGTCGTGGGACAGTTCGCTAGAGCCCATGGCGCCAAAGTTCCCCATCGACTCGTCGCATCGGCGAAGTCGTGGCTTTGCCACGATGGCGTTGATCGACAGGCTGCGATTTTACCCCACGGAGCGGGGCCAGAAGTCGAGAAGTTGTCCCCGCTAGACGCCTCCACGAAATACTTACGACATCTTGTGGAAACCTGGGCCGTTGAACGCGCGGATGCCTTACCACTTCGTGAACAGCAAGTCGTTTTGACGGTTCCGGCATCATTCGATGCCGTCGCGCGCGACCTGACAGTCCAAGCGGCCCGCGCAGCTGGGCTTGAGCGTCCTGTGCTCTTGGAAGAACCGCAGGCAGCTCTGTACGCCTGGCTCGATGCGCAAGGGGAGGGGTGGCGCAACCAGCTCGAGCCTGGAGATGTTGTGCTCGTGTGTGACGTAGGTGGTGGTACCACCGACTTTTCATTGATCGCCATCGAAGAGGAGCAGGGAACCCTGGTCTTAAGGCGTGTTGCCGTGGGTGATCACATCTTGCTCGGCGGTGACAATATGGACCTCGCGCTCGCCTTTACGGTCCGACAGCAGCTCGAACGAGATCGAGGCATCAAGCTCGACCGTTGGCAGCTACAGGGACTGACTCAGGGCTGCCGGACCGCTAAAGAGGCACTTTTAAATGACGAGTCGATGGAGCGTTATCCACTTGTGATACCGTCTCGCGGATCCAAACTCATCGGTGGCACGATCCGCGCCGAATTGACCCGCGAACAGTTGACCACGCTCTTGGTCGATGGCTTCTTTCCTCGATGTTCGGTCGCGGACCAGCCGAGGCAAGCGAGGCGGACTGGTCTCTCGGAGGTGGGTCTGCCTTATGCGGCAGATGCAGGGATAACCCGGCATCTCGCCCATTTTTTGACCCGTCAGGCTGCGGGCGGTGATCCGGGCGACTTTGTGAAACCCACAGCTGTGTTGTTCAATGGTGGGGTCCTGAAGGCCGACATTTTGCGCGATCGTGTGACCGCTGTAATCAACGATTGGCTCACCCAGGCGGCCCGGCCAGGCATCAAGGTTTTGGATACTCGAAGTCTTGATGTATCCGTCGCTCAAGGTGCGGCTTATTTTGGGCGCGTGAAAGCAGATGGTGGCATTCGGATTCGCGGCGGTATTGCCCGCTCGTACTACGTTGGCATTGAACAAGCGATGCCAGCCATTCCAGGGTTTGAACCACCGATGATGGCGCTTTGTCTCGCACCTTTTGGTTTGGAAGAAGGCTCATATACAGAGCTGCCCGACGAAGAGTTTGGTCTCTATGTTGGCGAACAAGCGCACTTCAAGTTCTATGCATCGAGCGTGAGGCAGAACGATGAACCCGGTGTTGTTTTGGAAGATTGGAATGATGGTGAACTTGAAGCTCTGCCGGAGATTATCACGAGTTTAAGTGCGGGTGAGGGCCGGGCAGTCGGTCAACGCGTGGCCGTCAGCTTACGTGCTGAGGTCACCGAGGTGGGCACCCTCCTGCTCTCTTGTGTTGAACGCGAGGGTACAGGGCGTTGGAACCTAGAGTTCAACGTTCGGCTTAAGCAGGACGAGCAAACGGTAGACGATGAAGACTCAGCGCAAACCTAAGTACGTCATTGGAATTGACTTAGGGACGACCAATTCCGCAGTCGCATATGCCAACATTTCGAGCGCCAAGCGATTTGGTGGACGCGCCGTAAAGACGCTACAAATTCCTCAATTGGTTGCTGCGGGTGAAGTCGGTTTGTCCGATACGCTACCCTCCTTCTTGTATATTCCACCAGAGGCAGAGCGTGGTCAGAGACTCTCGCTGCCGTGGTCGGGGCAACCGGGAGAGCGCCACGTCGTGGGGCGGTATGCTCAGAGCCAAGGGGCTAAGGTTTCAGGAAGATTGGTGTCTTCGGCGAAGTCATGGCTGAGTTATGGAGGTGTCGACCGGACCGCGGCGATTCTGCCCTGGGGCACGGAGCTGTCAGAGAAATTCTCCCCCGTGGCAGCATCGGCGCTCTATTTAAGGCATCTGGTAAAGGCTTGGAATGAGGCCTTCCCCAGGGCGCCCATGGAGCAACAAGAGGTCGTGCTGACGGTGCCTGCATCCTTTGATGATGTGGCCCGAATGCTCACCATACAGGCTGCTAATGAGGTCGGGTTAGTCGACAATCTGGTCCTACTCGAAGAGCCGCAGGCGGCATTCTATGAGTACTTTCGCAGTCGTAGCAATGCGCTTACCGAAGCCCAAAAGACACAGCAGGTCATGGTGGTCGATGTCGGTGGAGGCACGACCGACTTTACACTGATCACGGTCGATTGGCATGAAGGTCTAAACGGAATAGAGCCCCGCGTCAGTCGTGTCGCTGTGGGTGACCACATATTGCTTGGTGGGGATAACATGGACCTCGCGATGGCTCACGTCGCAGAGGCTGGTATCGCCGGTCAGGGTCGCCTTGATTCGGCACGAATGAGTGGTTTGGTGCAAGCGTGCCGCGAGGCGAAGGAAGCCCTATTGACGTCGTCTGGTGAGGCCCTCGAACGGTATCGCGTGACGGTGCCGAGTCGAGGGTCCAAATTGATTGGAAACGCTCAGAGCTACGAGTTTAGTCGTGAGCAAGTCGAAGCACTGGTGCTCGATGGTTTCCTACCCAAAACGACACTCAACGAGTCTCCGCATGTTCAGCAGCGGAGCGGGCTAAGTGCCTGGGGGCTGCCCTACGCAAATGACGCTGCGATTACGCGCCACGTCGCCGCTTTCCTGAGCCGACATCGAGGGCAGCTGGCAAGCCCTGTACCTGACTGTGTCCTCCTCAATGGTGGCGTCTTCAAGAGCAAACGTTTGCGAGAGCGCCTGCTCGATACGGTGAACGGATGGCAGGGCCCGGATGCGAATCCAGTTGAGGTCTGGGAGCCACATAGCTTTGACCTCGCCGTTGCCCGTGGTGCTGCGACGTTTGGCCTCGTCAGGCATGGCATTGGTCATCGAGTTGGTGGTGGTGCGGCACGCGCTTATTATGTGGGTGTCCATACCGGCAAGAAGTCGAGCGCTAGAAACGCTGGTGTTTGTATTTTGCCTCGTCACATCGAGTCTGGCGAGATGGTGAATTTGAAAGACCGTGTTTTCAATCTCGTGGTCGGCCGGCCCGTGCAGTTTTCATTGTTTTCGACCACCAGCGATACAGACGACCAGGCGGGTGTCTTGAATGATTTAAGCGATGAGGGGTTCACGGAACTCCCGCCGGTTCAAACGGTGCTTGAGGTCGACGATGACATCACCGAGCTTCCGGTGACGCTGCGTGCTGTCTTGACGGAGGTTGGCATCCTTGAGCTGTCGGCGAGAGCGGTTGACCGCGACACGACGTTCAAGCTCGACTTTTCGCTGCGAGAGCCGCAACCCGCCGAAGTCGTTCCGCAGGCGGCCCCTGATTCGGGTCCAGCCGCCCCTCTGTTACCGGGGCAACGGGATCAGATCGAAGACATTGTGCGACGTACATACGGCAAGCCGCGTAAAGACGTAGACCCGCGTGAGATCAAATGGATTCGTAAGAGTTTGGAGACCGCACTCGATGGCGGTCGAGATGAGTGGCCAGCGCCGACATGTCGCGCGGTTTGGGATCTACTCAAGGTGGGCGCTCGGCGTCGGCGACGGAGTGAGAAACACGAAGCGACATTCTTTCACTTGACGGGCTTTTGCTTGAGGCCGGGATTCGGCGACCACTTCGATGAGTGGCGGGCCAGCGAACTTTGGAAGCTGTATGAATCAGGCGTTCATTTCCAGAAGGACCCCGAGACATGGAATGCCTGGTGGATTATGTGGCGTCGCGTCGCAGGTGGTCTGACACCCCAGGCCCAGCACCAAATACTTGAGACCCTTGAGCCCTGGCTTAAGCCGTCTCGAGATATGCGTAATCGAAAAAAACCTAAGTATCTCGGACCCGAGGAGGCAACTCGACTCGTTGGCGCACTCGAGCACATCTCTATCGATAAGAAGTTAGAGTGGGGTGAATGGTTCTTAGGACAGATTGGAGACGCGGATCAGGCTGGACGTCCAGCGTGGTGCTTGGCTCGTCTTGGAGCACGACAGCCGTTCTATGGCAGCACTCACCTTGTCATTCCTATCGAGGATGCTGAACGCTGGGTGAACCGCCTGCTTGAATTCGATTGGTCTCTCAAGACTCATATCGCGTTCGCTGCTGCGAGCCTCGCACGCTTGACCGGAGACCGCAGTCGGGACTTGTCACAGTCGCTTCGCGAGAGAGTCGCGAATCGTCTCGAGAAGACGCAGCGTGCGCAATCTCTCGCTGCTTGCGTTTTAGAAATCGTCGAACTCTCCGAACAAGACGAAAAACAATTGCGAGGCGATTCGCTGCCTCAAGGACTCAAATTGGTGAGCACATGATGCGATTCCTGAGCCTGACGTTGATCGCTCTCTGGGCGCCGATGGTATCGGCTCAATCCCACTGGTCCGCCTATGGTCTATATGAGCGCTGGGTCAGCGACGAAGCACCCGCGCATGTTGCCTTGGCGCTCAACTATGACACTTGGTTGGGTCATACTTGGCTCAACATTCGATACAATACCGAGACCGTCCGAATCGGTATCTCGGGCCTCCGGCTGACGGAGCAGGTCTCGCTGGGTGCTGATATCACCGGAGAGGCTTTATTCTCGAATGTACTCAACGATCATTATCTGGATGGACAAAATCAACTCGAGCGTGGGATCGCGCCAAGTTATGTGCTCGCGCGGTCCTGGCTTGACGTCCGGCTGAAGGACGACCTGACGTTACAGGCGGCGGCGGGGGTGAGACGCTGGTTTCACGCTCGAACGAAGCACACCGCTGATGAACTGACGCTACCCGCCGATTCACTTGTGTTGGAGCCTGAGATCGCGTTGACCTATTGGCGGCTAGAAGGGATTGACTGGCGCGACGGCCACCGTGTGTTTCCACGATTGAACGGCATTGCGATGGGCCTTGGTCTCGGTGCGCGATGGCAGCATGATACCCGTGCTTGGGGGGCGCTCGATCCAGATGCGTTCGCGCGGGTTGATATTCGAAATCGTCCCGACCCCGTGCAACTGTATTTAAGACAGTGGCTCAAGGCCGGTAAGCGCATGGGGGCGCTTCGCCTTGAGGTTGAAGAAGAGGCCGCCGCTCAGTTCGGTGAAGATGACCTTTATAGAAGACAGATTGGCGGGCTTAACCCATTCGGCATATCTCTACCCGGCTCACCTTGGGCCTATCTGCATGCCGGTGATTATGTTGGCGGTCAATTGCGGTTGAGATGGGTGCTTAACAGCTCAATTGAAGTTGGGCCCATCGCGGGTATTGTTGCCGTGCGCGACATCGATCGGCGTGGTGATGATGCGTTTAGTTTTATGCATGGCTACGGTCTACTGTTTGAGCTTCGTGAGGGCCCTTGGCAGTTTGACCTCCGAGGTGGATATTCGCCGACAATGGCTTCAAAAAGGGCTCCGGAGCAGGCTTGGAATGCCCTGCTTGTGATTGGATATGGAAGCTAAGTTCGTGAATAGACAGACCGCTCGATTCGTGGGACGGCATGTACCGCAGCATTGGTACTGGGTCTTTTTGACCACCTGGTTGATGGCGTGTTCGCCGATCACATCGCAGGTACAGACGCATCTTGATGAGCGCGAATACAAGCGTGCGATCGCGATCGCACATGATTGGCTCGACCAACCTGGAAATCGTGGTGACGTGTCGCGGACTGAGGTGGAGATACTCCTCGCTAAAGCGAGACTTCGTCTGGCATTGGCGTCTCGTGATGTCGCTCAGATCGCGGCGTTTCGTCACCGATACAAGGGGCGAACGGCCTTCAAAAAGCTCGTGTCCCAAGCGCTCGAGAAAGAGTCCGCCATTTACTTTCGTACCGTCGCAGTCCCGCGTGACTCGGTCATCGTGTATAAGCGATTCCGCGACACTTATCCCGGTGTAGACCTCACCCTCGAGGTACTGAGGCTTGAGGTGAGGGCTGCCATTCGCGATGCCCGTGCGCTCAAATCCATCGATGCCTTCCGTCGCTTACAGCGCACTTACGGCAAAATGGAGGCGCTCAAACCACTGCTCAAGAAAGCGCGCGCGGCAGAAGCTGAACTCGCGTTTGAGATCGAGGCATCGCAGCGAGATGATATCGCGGCCTATCGTGCATTCTTGAGCAATTACAGCAGTCTGGTGGATCACCCGCGCGTCCTCGAAGCGCGCAGACGCGAGCTTGCCCTCGCCTACGCTGATGCGGCGGGCGAAAATATGCTGTCGGTGCTCGATTCATTTTTGGAAAGATACGGTTCATGGCCGGAGGCGTCTGAGCTTGTTGCCAAGATTCGTAAACAGCGTGCGCAGCGCGCGCTCGACGTTGCGATTGAGACGGCGACCGTTGAGGCATTCGATGCGTTTAGGCAGCGTCACCCAGCGGTACATTGGCAGGCGCTAGCGGATGAAGCTGAAGTCAAAACGATGTTTCGTCCATTTGCCTACGCGATTCGAACCAATCAGCGAGTCCCCTTAGGCGTGGCGCGCAGCTTCTTGCAACGGTATGCAGGTCATCCTGCCCTGAGGAAGGCTGTTGATCCGGTGCGCGCGCGTTTGAAACAGCGGGTCATTGACCTACCTGACACGTGGAGTGCGCGGCTGTTTCGAGTGACTTATCCTGACGATTCAGCTGTACAAGAGATTCTCACGGCTGAGCGTGCACTGGCGTGGTCGAATGCACAGCGCGATGCCACCATGGATGCCTTCGCTGACTATGTGACCTGGTACGGTCAAACCGATGAAGGGCGTCTGGCTGAAAAGCGTTTCTATGAACTCAAGAGGAGCTTTGAGTCGCTGGAGATAAATGAGTTTGGTACCTACAAGGGACACCGTGGCGCTGTCTACACACAAGTGGCCGCGCGGTCGTGTGATGGGCTGGCTGTTGGCGGGCTACCTGCATCGGCATTTTCCACGGGGACGGGCGCCGCTTACGTGGACGCGCGCGACGCCAAACCCGTTCGGTTAGATGTGGTTTTCGCGCTCGATTTGTCGGCCGATTTCATAAGGGCGAGAAGGGGACTGATCGACGGCTTACTCAATCTCGATGACCGTTTACGCGCCGAGCGTTTTAGTCCGCGCTACAGTCTGGTGACCTTTGGTGCTGGTGCGCCCGCAAATATGCCATGGTCGGGTGATGTCAACGTCATTAAAAAAGCCATCGAAGATCAACCGATGAGTCCCATGGATGACAAGCCAGATACCCTTGCAGGGTTGATCAAGGCGACCCGCCTGCGGTACCGCAGTGGCGCCTTGAGAACACTTGTGGTGCTCACGAACAAGACTGTTGGCTACACGGCGGAGAGCCTGGCAGTTGCCCGCATTAAGCCACCGAAGGCATGCAAGCAGGCTCGCGCGGCGAAGCAGTGTTTTAAACGTTGCACCAAAGGGAATGGGCCCCGCCGTGCGAAGGTCAAATGTCTGCAAGCGTGCGCGCGGAAGACACCGAAGGTGATCAGGGCGCCCTATGCCGCATGCCTTAAGCAAGCGACACTAGAGTCAGCGCCCGTTGGCCGGACCACTCTGGATGGTCAGCTTCAATGTCTTGAGTCAATCGACCTCGTCGGTTTGGAATCGATCGCCACCTGTCGACGTCCCCTCGAACTCGATGGTCGCATCTTGAGACAGCTGCGACGGCAGTTTACGCGTTTGGGGATTGAGCGGCACTTTATTGTGCCCAGCCCCCTTAAGAAAGAGCCGGTTTTGATTGAATTAGCGCGCGGGGGATTTGGTGGTGTCGTCAGCTATGAGCCGTCTCAGGAGGCGGCGGCGCAATCCCTTGATGTACCCCTTTTTGCGTTTGCGAATGGGTTTGCAGAACGCTTTTTTCTGAGTCTTCAAAAGACAAAGAAGAACGCTCGGCAAACGCAGGGCATCATGGGGCGCGCGCCCTTGGTTTGGCGTCAGCACACACGCACCCCGGCGGGCTCTTTGGTGCATCTTCATCGGGTGATTACAGATAAAGGCTGCGCTCTGGAACATCTTGTCTCTCGGCGTCAGGGGATGTTCGTGCGTCGTCCATGTGGCGGCCTCTGGACTCCCTTAGAACAGACCAAATCACTCAGGCCGCAAGCTGCGGTATCGAGCGGCAGCGTTACGATCATTTTGGATGAGACAGATCGTGTCATGCTGTTATCGGGAGCGCAGGGTGAGATGGTTGATGCGACTCCCAAAGGCATTCGCATGAAACAGCTTTCACAGGTGGCGGACCGTATATGGGCCACTGGCCTCAAGCACAACGATGAGCTTGGGGTTTGGCGTTGGCGTGCGGAGAACAGTAAATGGTCCGAGATTAATCTCCCGCCTGAGATTGGTGGTGTGGCACGGCCCCTTATCTTGCCCGTCGCGGGCCCGTCAACACACGGCTTATGCCTTCAGACAAAACCCGATGAGATTTGGTGTCGGCTGACGCAACACCAAGGGTGGCGGCGTTATCAATCCAGCGGTTTGTCCGCTTCTGCTTTTCAGACCGCTGGTCCGACGACCACGGTCATCGGACCGCATTTGGTCTCGATGATGGTGGATGGCGAAGGGCAAGTGTGGCGGGCGAGGGCGGGTGGCCGACGGTGGGAAAAGACGCCATTAGCAGCCGCGAAGGGAGGCCAGATTGTTGCAGCACACGACCGCAGCGGGACCGTCTGTTTGCAGACAGCCGAATCCTTGTCTTGCTCCGAGAACGCGGGTCTTGATTGGTCGAATATGAAAGCGCCTGGCCGGGGATTCGGCCAACTACTCAAGGTAGATGATGCGCTCCATGGCGTTTGGAATGGAGGGTTGTACCGCCTCGAACGTCTTGAGCGCGCTTACCGAATGCCATTGCGTGCGGAGTCCCAGCAAAACGACATGTTCCCGTGGCGAAGTCACTACGAGGAGTTGATCCGAAACGCTCATAGGGGCGCGCCTGAACTTGGGCTGATCGCCCGCGTTGAGGGCGCCCCAACGCACCATAAACTCATCCGTGAATGGCTCACAACAGCGCCTCAGCGGCAGTTATCGACCTATCCGGTCCCTGATATGCGGGCTCTTGCTTTGCCGCAGGCTAAGGGACCGCAGCTGAAGCTCTTCCTCACTCAGCCGCTACGCCTGAGAGCGCCACTGTTGAGCCGGTGTGCTGTGAACTGATGAGCTTTGCGGTTGACCCTCTGTTGTAGGAACCGCTATGAATCGCTGCGGCACACTGTCCGGATGTTAGCCATCGGTTTAGTGCGTCGTTTACCGACTGAATAGGGAGGCGTATATGAGCAACAATGCGATCAGGTGGTATGGAACGATCGGACTGATCGTTCTCATGTTCGGTTGCGGTGGCGATGAGGTCGCCGCTGAGGCAGGCACGGACAGCGAGACCCAGACTGATTGTTGTATGCCCGATGCGACCACCAGACCAGATGCGAGTGAAGCCGATCTTGGGACGGCGCGCTTGATTCTCGAGCCAGCGCAGGTGGAGTTTGGGCTCGCTGGCGTCGGTACGATGCAGCGACGCGATGTCGCCGTCACCAATGACGGTGATCGCGATGTTCAGATCATCGCGCTCAATGGTCTAGGCGCTCCTTATTCCACAAGTCGGACCTTACCTGCCCGGATTCCAGCCGGTGGACGGCGCACTTTTGTGTTCACGTTTCAGCCCACAGATGTAGGAGAATTCAATCAGACGATTGAGTTTGAAACCGATATTGAAGGCGTAGAGGCATCGCTATCGCTCCAAGGACGGGTCGCGACAGCAGATGGCCGCTTAGGCAGCAGTGAGATTAACTTCGGCCGTGTTGAGCCAGGTCAGTCACGTTCGGAGTTTCTCACCTTGGAGAACCTGAGTGAGGCTGGCCCAATTACGGTCAATCAGATCGTTGGCCTCGAAGAACCATTTTCTGTGGCGCCGGGGCAACTGCCAGCTCGTGCTGAAGCATCGCAGTCTGCACAAATCGTATTGAACTTTGCCCCCACCATGGAGGGTGAGTACAGCCAAATGGTGACGGTGAACACAACGGCAGGGGACTTCGAAGCGCGTCTCATGGGGCGTGCCTTCGTCGCCGGTGACCTACAGCTTGAGGGCTTGAAGCCGGCATGGGCACCCGTTGATGAAGATGTCCGGATAGAGATTGTAGGTGGTCCTTTTGAGGCCGACGCTGACATCGAAGTCACCGTTGGAGACCGCTCTTTAGTGGATATTGAGCGTCGCGACGACAGACGGATTGAAGGGACATTGCAGGCGTCGTTGATGGCGACAGTGGGTGTTCAAGATGTGCGTGTTCGAGTGGGCGAGCGTTTCGGACTGATTCAAAATGCATTGATTATCACCCGCCCTGTGAATGAAGGCTCTGTGCTGAACACGGATGCTGTTGCCGATGAAATCGGACCCGAGGGTAATCCGTGGCGCTTAGTGTCTAGCGTCGTCGTACCGGCGGATGGGCACCTCCGTGTGCGCGCCGGGACCGTGATCGTCGCGACCGAACAGAGCCAAAGTTTGACTGTCGTCGGTGAGGCATCCATCGGTGCGCGCGAAGGCGCGGTGGTTTTTTCAAATCAAGCGCGAACAGCTCGATCAGACGCAACGCCCGGAGGTGGATGGGCCGGACTGCGCTTTGAGGAAGGCATGGCGCCTGCGACGGTGACGAATACAACCGTTGAGTACGCCGGCGGTGATGAGGACGGTTCGGTCTCCGTCGTGGGACGCTTTGTTTCCTTCGAAGGATTAACCGTTCAAGGCAGCCATCAACTCAGTCTTGATTATCGCGGAACAACCAGTGCGAGCATCGTAGGCGCTCGCTTCGCGGACGTCGGCAACACAGCGATTCGGTTAGGCGACAACGTCACCATCAGTCAGCTCGCTCGGGTATGGACTCGGGCACCGATACCTGTTGATGCCAACGTACGCGCCTTTGGCCGCCTGCCGATTGGGGCAGAGCACGATTGGGGCACAGGCCATGCTGGTATTCAGCTCAGGGGGACGACGGGAACAATGCGCCTCGCCAATCAGCCCAATGGCGTTTATTACACCATCGGCGAAGTCTCTGTTGGTGCCGTTGATACATTTCAAGTTGCGCCCTCCGTGCCGCTGCGATTCACCGGTCAACTCAATGTCGCAGGTACTTTGTCCATCACGGGTGGAGGGCGTCTCGATGCGGGTGATGCAGGGCTCCTCGCTTTGTCTGAATCCGGGGTTTTGTCGTTGACAGCGTCGGCGGATAATCGCCTCGTCTTTGGCCCAGAGGCGGCGGACGAATCCTCGTCCTGGCAGGGTCTCCGGGTCGACGGGCGTATCGATGGTGGCCATTTGACGATTCGTCGTGGCGGACTCGAACTCAATAATGACTTTGCTGTCCTAGAAGGGATTCACCTTGAGAGCGCACAGCAACCTCTTCGCATTGCCGGCAGCGGCACATTGACTGACCTACAATTTGATTCTGAGATGGCGGGTGTTGAGATCAGCTCCGGGTCGGGTACCATCGAAGGCCAGATCAATTCAGGCGCTGATTTCGATGTGACTTTCGAGACGCCTGAGCTCTGCGAGACTTGGGTGCTCGATGGGCTCTCACGCCAAGATGGTGCTGCGCTAAGGACCAACTGCCCCTAAGTGCCGTCTCGGTATTTGAACAGGCCGCCGAAGCAGGCGAGTAAGCCACAACAAAAGGCCGTCATCGACCCAGCGCTCAGCGTCAAACCATGCAGCTGGGCCTGCCAAAAAATCCAGACGACTAAGAACACTTGCAGGGTGGCGACCACCAAAGCCGAACCAGCATACCTTTTTCGCCTATTTGACAAGCTCATGAGGCCGAGCAACACAATGAAGCCCGGGATAATCGATGAAGACATCACAGGTACCTCGAGGGTTCGAAACGCGACCTGCTGCGCTTCGTTGCAGGCATCTGTTGTAATCGACTGACGGTGCGTTTCGAGACCGTGAAACTGACTTATGATCAGGCTTGGGTCTTCGGCGACGCCACAGCTGACAAACGGCGTTTTCAACCCCATCGTGCCCACGATGCCACCGATAATGATCAGGTAGCTTGAGAAGTCCTTCATGAACGTCCTCGTATGGGCTCAACCGGGGCGACCATGGCGATGAGGTAATCTGCACCGGTCTCGATGTCTCTGCATCGGCTCCGCGTACGCGCATTGGCGAGCTTGGTAAACAGACGGTCCCGGAAGCGAAACCGGTGTCCAACGGGAATGTCTGCAAGTGAGATGCGTTGGTCGCCATCGAGACGCCGAATCACATCGATGAGAAAGGCATCTCTGAAGGTCGCCGATGTGGGCTTGAGCGCGTGGCGTCGGAGTGCACCCCTCAGAACCGTTGGTAAGGCGCTCAATTGTGCCAACTCCCTGAGCAATTCTGCAAATACAGCTTTCCATTGGGGGCCGTGTGGCTTGATGGAAGTCGCGTATTTCTCCCAGGCCTTCAGGTGTGCGATCTCATGGGTGAGGGTGACCAGAAATTGGTAAGGTGGCAGGTCAGTATTCACTGTGATGGTCGCCACCTGGCCTCGTCTCGGTGCTCGGAAGTCACCCGCTATGCTGCTACGTGGTCCTTTGAGGACAAGTCTCACGCTGTGCGGTGAAAGCCAGCGTACAATGGTCTCGGTGACGCCTTCAGGCAACCAGCGACATAGGTCATTCGGTAGGAGAGGCTTGGGAGACACTGATAGGCACCTGGCTTGCTCAAAAAATGCACTTATGGCGAGACGAGAGCATAGCGCATCTATGCCTGCAAAGCATCCGTGTGGGTGATGATGAGTGGTTGCGCGGTTGCTCCATCGACATGCGTTGCCGTTTTATAGATAATCAAGATGCTTCGGCTCGCTTTGGTTCCACAACGTGAGGTGCACGATTTTGACTGCGAATGAGCAGAGCATGATTTTCGCCTATGGCTCGAATATGCACCTGGCCGACCTGAATCGGTGGTTGCAAGAACAAGGTGGTGGTGTTGTTGGTCAATTCGGTGTGAAGGTCGGTCGCCTACTCAATTATCGACTCGCTTGGAACTACTATTCCGTCTCAAGGGGAGGCGGGGCAGCCAATGTCGTTTATGCTCCAAGAGACCAGGTTTGGGGCATCCTCTTACCAAGCGACCAGGGTCTACTGGAGCTGATCGACCAGAAAGAAGGTCATCCCGTGCGTTATTCGAGAGGTGACACGCCCCTCCTTATCCATGCCAGAGCTGCTTCGTCTACGACGCAGGCGTGGGTCTACCGCGTGACACCTGAGTACGAGCGCAATGAACCCTGTCTACCGACCCAGGCTTACCTGGACTTGGTGCGCGAATCGGCACTTCATTGGGGTTTTGATTCGAATTACGTCAAGCGTTTGAATCATCAGCAAACCTGCGATTAGCAATCCGTCAATATCTCTGGGCTGACGACATATTCACCCTTGAGCCAGCTGAGAATTTCAGTGGCAGCGGGCTCTTCAAAACGCTCATACCGTTTTTCTAAGTCATGCCGCCTAACGGACTCAATGGCGTCCAGTCCACGGTCCTGTAAGCAAATTATGTCTTCCATGATGGCGTCCGCAAGCGGCAGTGAAAAACAGGCACGCAATGCCTTCAGCGTCAGGTCGGCGTCGTTTGGATCGGCACCCCGCAGACACTGAGCCGCAATACCCCAGAGTGGCGCTTGGCTGAGATGGGCTTGATTCATTGGATTGAGTGCCCAGCCCGCGGTCTTTTGAAATCCCGAAGCCGATCTCTGAGGTACCCGAAGGTGGAGGTGTCTGCACATTCTTGGCCCGTCGTTTACGGGATAGTTGTCCCAAATGAATGGAGGACGCCCAAGTGCTTCCGCGACATTGTCGAGATGGCTGTCCGGGTACGTATCCGAGACGACCTTTGGGCCTGTCCAAAATACGCTGACCGCAGGATCGAGCGCGTTGCCAAGCACGGACAGGTAGTCAGCTGGCCGAGCACCAAATAATCGGTCTAAAATGGGCGCATCTGAGTAGTAGGTTGGGCACATGATGTAGCGTTTTGAGACCCCATGTGCAGTGGCTTCTGAGACGATCTCTGCCTGTGTTTTCGCGAGCTGTGGAAACGCCCCCGGCATGTCATCGAATAAGATGGCGAGATAATCGAGCTCTAGGTGCTTGAGCTGGCCGAGTTTCTTCTTAAGCGCCTCGCGAGAGCCTGTCGCCCAACTCTCATGAAGGCCATAAGGGCTTAACCCGACACCAAACTCGATATTGTGCTCTGCACACGCTCGTCTGAAGTTGAGAAGAGCCGACAGGTCTTTTTCTGGTGTTGGTTTCTGCCAGTCACGGCGCAAGCTGCGATCTGCCTTAGGGGCATAGATAAAGAAACCGAAGCCTAAGCGCTCAAGGAATGGCAGCATCGTTTCTCGTTTTGAGAAGCCCCAGTCGTCGCCGTAAAATCCTTCGATGATCCCCAACTTCATGACGCTCATCCCCCCACCTTACTCGACTGACCATAGCATGACTTGAACTGTAGCTTGTGACTCTTTGACGGGCTACACTCCAAACTGAGGTGCCGACCAAGAATATACGTGGGGGCGTCAGATATGGCGGACATGAAGACATATACATCCAGTGAACCCCGAATTCGCTATTGGCAGAGTGCGGGTGAGGACCAGAGGGTGTTATTGGTGATGGGGTTCGGGATGCGCGGGCAGATCTGGCAACCGCAGATAGACGGCTTAGGCGCGTCGTATCGGTTAGCTTGGTATGACCATCGCGGTCTCGGCGACAGTGAAAAAGGCCCGGCATCGCGTTGGAGTATTCGAGATATGGCGGAGGATGCATACCGAGTGCTCGATGCGCTTGGCTGGTCGCGCTGTCATCTTGTGGGTGTGTCGATGGGCGGGATGATCGCCCAAGAGATGGTCCTCAACCAAGAAGAGCGGTTCGCTTCGCTGAGTTTGCTGGTGACGCACGGGGGCGGTTCACCTCTGAAGACCCTACCAGGACAGCGAGGGATGCGAGCCTTTATGAGGTCGTTCTTAGCGCGAGGTGAAGGCAAGGCCAAGGCGCTTGAAGCCCTCCTTTATCCTGACGCGTTCCTCGAATGCACCGATCGAGCAAGACTACGTTCTCGGATACGAAAAAGAATCGAACGGCCGGCCCCTCCCGCGACCTTGCTCGCGCAGCTCATGGCTGTATTTGGTCATAATTCGCTTGAACGTATCGGGCGTATCGCGGTGCCAACACAGATCATCAAAGCAACCGAGGATATCTTGGTGTCGCCTCGTTTTTCTGATGAGCTGAAACGCGCTATTCCTTTGGCGCAGCTCTATCGCATGGAAGGTGCAGGTCATGGTGTCATCTTTCAATGTGCGGATCGGATTAACGCGCTTCTCGCAGCACATATTGAGAGGAACCGTTTTTAATCGAGGTTCCAGGTGTATGATTTTATTGGCTTTTATTTTTATTTGTCAAAAAACTTGATTCACCCCTGTGAGATATGGGCACCCCGGTGAGTATTGTATAGCGCGCATTGAGAAAGCGCCTGATTGGGGACGAGAGTTCCCGACATAAAAACGAGAGAAATTAGTCAATTTTCTGGCAAACCCTAATGAGTTTGGGCGGGTTGTTTTCACGGCAGCTCAACCATCGACACTCGGGGTGCGCCTCGGTTAAGTGAGCGACGGTGGGCAGTCGCTTGTAGGAGCAGTCAAATGCAGTTCATCAATCAGAAATTCTTTACCGCTGTCGCGCTCATCTCCGTCGTTTCATCCGCCGGATGTGGAGTCGATTTGGAGCATGACCACGTGGCATCAAATTATGTGGGGGAGGCCCAGATTGAGAACGTGGAGTTCAGTGCTGTAGTGAGAGCAGAGGAGACGATCGAACCATTTACAGAAAGTCCTCAGTTAGCTGACACGCTCATTGAGCGCATAGACGAGGTGCACACGGAGGATGTGGATCTGTCAGAGTATGGTGGTTTTGAGCCGGCGCAAGAGGCCACCATCGATCTCGAGCATGCCCTCGAGGGCGGAGCGACGCCATCATTACCAACCGGAAAGCCTGGTTTCGGAGACGGTTATGCGGGCCGCGGCGAGTGGAAACTCGCGACAGGTGAGTTGTGTCGTCGCTTTGGTGGCGAGCTCGAGGATATCGTTTTGGGCGAGGAGGTCGCGGGATACGGTCATCAACGGGCGACCTTTGTGTGCCAATATGACGATGCGAAGCCCACCAAGCAACATGCATTGATCTTGGGAGGACATGGTGCATGTAAGCCTGAATCAGAGTTCCAAACATTGGCTGATGAGGTGTGTGACCAGGGTGAAGGACTGCTCTACGAGCGAGGGATTCAAGTCTGCGATGCGAGCTCTCAAGAGAAAAGCTATTCGGCATTCTTGGTGGTATGTAAATAAGCTCGCTGTTCAGGAAAGTGTGAACGGCCAAAGCAAACGTCATCGGAGCAGGTTGTTGTCTACCTGAAGTTATACCCTTTAGGCATGTGCTCGCCTCCCATGATATCGAGCGCCTTAAATTGCCGCGCTTTGACATTATATACGCCCTGCTCCGAAGACATGATTCCAGAGATGAGTAAGCACGGTGCTTGTAGTAGGAGCGCCCGTTGTGACTCGAATAGACGAGGCGTGACAATCACATTGATAAATCCGGTCTCGTCCTCAAGGGAGATAAACATAAAGCCCTTGGCTGTCTCTGGTCGCTGACGTGAAATCACAACACCTGCGACCTTAACCCATTGATGATTGCGTGTTGTCTCTAGGGCCCGGGCCGTTAGAGTACCCATATCCGACAGCTGTTTTCTGAGGTGAATCATCGGATGCCGGCCGGTTGTGAGTCCGAGCGTCCGATAGTTTGCTGCCATCATTTCCTGTGGTTTAAGTCGGTCAAACTGTACCTCGGGTTCCTCGGGCATTCCAAGGGCAAGGCTGTTTCTCGCGTGCTGCACCACGTATAGAATTCGCCATACAGCGGCGCGTCTCCCTTCGGGTACGAAGTGATCAAATGCCCCTGATTCTGCGAGTGTGATCCAAGCGCTTTGACTCAGTACCATGCGCCTGACTGCGTCTTGTAAGGAGTCAAAGCGACCTTGTTCTCGAGTGGCCTCGAGTTGCTCCATAGACTTTCGGCCGAGCCCTCTGACTTGATGTAGCCCGAGTCTGACGCTGTGACCCTCGAAGCTGGTCTTCCACTCGCTTGACTTCAAACACGGTGGCAATACATCTACGCCGTGCCGCTGTGCATCATTGATAAGCGTATCGACAGAGTAAAAACCCATGGGCTGTGCGTTGATGAGCGCACACAAAAACTCTGCAGGATAAAAACATTTCAACCAACTCGATGCGTAAACGAGTAGAGCAAACGATGTGCTATGACTTTCTGGGAATCCGTAGGTCGAAAATGAGGCGATCTGTTTGACAATTTTTTCAGCTGTTGCGGGCTCAATTTGATTGTTGCTCAGACCTGCGCGCAGCCTACGCAAAAACTCGGGTAGCCTATGCCGATGACGTTGACTGCTGATAGAGCGTCTCAGCTGTTCGGCTTCATCGGGTGTGAAGCCTGCAGCTTCAACGGCGAGTCGCATACCTTGTTCTTGGAAGAGGGGAACGCCTAAAGTGCGTCTCAATATGGGCGCGAGCTTAGGGTGAATCAAATCCACCGCCTCTTCACCTCGTTTTCTTCTGATGTATGGGTGAACCATGTCGCCCTGTAGGGGACCGGGACGTATTAAAGCGACTTGAATCGCCAGCTCGTACAGAGTGACAGGCCGGGTTCTCGGCAGACTGTTCATCTGAGCGCGGCTCTCGATCTGAAATACGCCCACCGTGTCTGCGCGTGCGATCATATCGTAGACCTCTTGTCGGTCCGGTAGGCCATACAGATAGGCGGGTAACCCGTGTCTTTGTCGAACCAGGCTGAGACCATTTGCAATGACGGTCAACATGCCAAGTCCGAGTAGATCAAATTTGGGGATCTTGAGGAGTTCTAGGTCGTCTTTATCCCACTGCAGGATCGTGCGTCCTGCCATTGCTGCAGGCTCCACAGGGCAGAATGATGTAATCACCTGAGTGCTGAGCACAAATCCACCCACATGTGTACCGCGATGTCGTGGAAGGCCCCACAGGCCGTCTACAACTTGAAGCAAACTTTTGATTCGAGGTTGCTTGATGTCAAAACCGGCGGCGGCCACATCTGCCTCTTCGAGACATTTTTTACGCCCTGATTTTGCTGCTAAACGAGCGCTTTCATCTGGACCAAAACCAAGAACCCGGGCGGTGTCGTGAACAGCGCTGCGGCCGCGAAAACAATGATGCGCACAAACCATCGCAGCGTACTCTCGTCCGTAGCGTCTGTAGACATATTGAAGCACCTCTTCGCGGCGATGATGTTCGATATCTAGATCGATGTCGGGGTAGCCGTCTCGCGCGTCTGAGAGAAATCGTTCGAAGAGAAGATCGTGGCGAATCGGATCGACCGCGGTAATGCCGAGGCAGTAGCAGACCGCCGAGTTTGCAGCTGAACCTCGTCCTTGAACGAGAATATTGGCCTTCTCTGCAAACTCGATGATGTCGCGCATAATCAGGAAATATCCTGCCAATTGGCGACGCTTGATTAAGGATAACTCCTTTTCTAGCTTTTGATGATGGAAAGGTGTAATGCCACGACCCCAGCGTGTCCGAGCCCCTTCTAGGGTAAGATGTTCGAGGTATTCATCCTGGCAGGTAAACGGGTCGGGTAAATCGAGTTGAGGCAATGAGACCACGAGATCATTGAGTCGGAACTCGCAGCGTTCAGCGAGTTCTACCGAGCGCCTGACTCCATCAAGGTCATGTCGCCAACGTTGTGCGATTTGCGCTGCTGACTTGAGGTACCACTCACCATTTGGCCGTAGTGTAGCACCGGCTTGATCGAGGGTCGTTTTCTGTTTGAGGCAGACGAGGACATCGTGAAGTTGCCGCTCATCGGGATACGCATAGTGCACGTTATTGGTGACCACCCAGGGTAGGTTCATATCGTGAGCGAGACCGATCAAACCCCGAGCCCAGATCGCTTCTTCTGGAAGTCCATGATCCATCACCTCGATGGCGAAGTGTCCTTTAAAAATATCGTTGAGCCGGCCACATCGCCGTCGGGCGGCTAATTCGTCCCCCGCTGCGATCGCTTGTGTAACGGGTCCATGTGGACATCCACTCAAACAGAGCAGTCCCCCGCGATGGGTATCGAGCTCTGACATCAAGACGTGGGGTTGGCCACGATGGGTGCGCAGGCGTGCCTGCCCGATGAGCGCGCTGAGGTTAAGATATCCTTGAGCGGTTCTCGAGAGCAGGGTGAGGTGCTGATGTTGCCCCTGTTCGAGGAGTGTGACCTCAGCGCCGATAATCGCCGGATACTGGTTATGCTCACGGGCTTTGGAAGCGAACCTTACGGCGCCTCCAAGGTCATCATGATCCGTCAGGGCGAGCGCTGAGAGTTCGAGTTCTATCGCCCGCTCGATCAAGGTTTCGGGTAGCGAGGCGCCGTCAAGTAAGGAGAAGGCGCTATGACAATGCAGTTCTGCGTATTCAGTTTTCATGTTCAATCAAACCAGCCTTGCATGCTCCAACGGGATTTTTCTGGTTCATATCTAATCCAGAGAACTTCGTGTTCAGGCGTCACTAATCGGAAGTCTTCGTAGGAGAAGGCTGGCTGCCACCAACCACCAGAAATACGTTCGGGACCGTAGACACGAAACGGGTACCAGCGTTTGTTAATCCGAATACGATCTGGTCTTCTGCGATCATCGCCGCTGATATCGAGGGTGATCGAGGACTGAAGCCGACGGCGAATTGATTCGAGTCTAGGTGGGTTGGAGTCATTGACATGCTTGTCGTTGCTGCTCGTGGAAACGGTGACCCAACGAGCAGCATGTTCAGGCCTGAGATCATTTTGTGGTTTACTCTCGAAAACGATCGGCGCATCAAATCGACCGGCGAGTCGGTCCAACATTCGTTCGATAGCATTCTCATCCCATTTACTCGCGCCCATATGCAGTTGTTGTGGTTCGATTGGACAGAGATCTAACGCGACAAGTTTGACTTCGACCACGCCTGAATCTAGCTGTGGCGAGCGGTGATCGAGTCGGTCGCGAATGAGCTCGAATAGGCCATGACCGTCATGGAGTGGACGTGTCGGGTGGAGAACGATGGCGTGCTCACTTTGGTCTTCTAACAAAAAGAAAAGACCAATAGACGCTGCAGCCATCACCTGCTGAGAGAGGTTTATGGCGAGCTCCTCTGCGAGTTGCTTAACGGCAAATATCAATGAGTTCAGATTGCTGACCGGATTATCCAGAACCAATACCGAGTCCGAGACCTCGACGTGTTCTGTGCGCTGTAACGTTCTGTGGTCTTGATCGTGAATGGCATCCCACACGCGTTCCCCCTGCTGCCCAAAACGACTGACCAGCGTGCATTTAGGCAGCGCTTTAATCTGATCGATATGTGTGAACCCCAAGGCGTTTAGAACGTTTGCCATATGTTCGTCCAAGCTGAGGTAATCGAGTGAAAGCTGTTCGATAAATTCTTCTTTTTGTTCGGGCTGAAGGATGATGTACGGCAACTGGGTAGATGCCTTTTGCGCGCAGATTCGTGCCGACTGAAGTGTGTCGGCGACGCCGATTCGTACGTCAGAGTAACCGATGTCACCCATTGCTTTAATCGCGCGTTGAACGAACGCGCGCTCACCGCCAAGCAACGACATGCCGCGGGCATCGAGCCAATAACAGCCATAGGCGTCAGATGTGGCATGGACGATCGGTGAGATAGATAAGAGGGCCTCCTTGAGCCGACTTTGGGCCGCCTCAACGAGCTCATTCTGCCAGGGTATACAGCGTAAGTTGGGACACATACTTTGAGCGCGTGCAGCTGTATACCCAATACGAATGCCCGCAACATAGGCTTTTTGGTTTAGCTCTTTTACCCGTCGATGGGTTTTGTCTTCTACATAGGCCAATGGTCCGGTGCGTTGGTGTTCGGGCAGGGTACGTAGAAAAACATCCTGTACGAATTGAGGTACCATTGCGTATGCGATACGCCATCTCATAAAGAGCCTCGACTCGTTCTAGGCGCCGTCACCTCGGTCTCTGTTGGTGTAAATTGTAAGAGTTCTCCCTCCGCCAGGACTTCGAGCTCATCCTGTGCTGGTTGTCGATAGAGTGTACCGTTACGACTCTGCGTTCGATCTGGCATGAGTTCCCGTGTACTCAAGCGGTCTTTACAGGTCTCACTGATCTGGATGGATACAACCGTGTCGGGATGGCTTGTCTGTTGCCTAGTCCCGAGTGTCTGCCATTGAAAAGGACCTCTCTGCTCTAACTCATTATTGGGTGGTTTGACCTGCGATTGAAATGAGATCTTGCTGTGCGCATGGGGCAGACTGGTATTGATCTCATCGCTGAGTATCACCAAAGTTGCTCGGCATTGACGGGCGATTCTCTTAAGCCGCTGCATGCGCTGGTGAGGCACATTTCTGCCATGCTCGAGTACGACGAGTCCAAAGCAATTGGTGCGCATCAGCAGCTCCGCACAGAACAACGCATCTGCCGGTGTTGGTGGTCTGAGAGTCCAAAATTTTCCCGCTCTTGGTATCGACCAGTCCGCCGCCGATAGCGTATGTTGATGGTCGATCCATGCCACATTAATCGCTGCGATCCGCATCTCTTCGGCGAGCTTTCTGAGAAGGGCAGATTTACCCGATGAACGGGCACCACTCCATGAGACAAGGTGCCCACCGGCGATGCTTGGCCCGAGTAATGAGTCGATCTGTGCGCTTGGTGAGCGGTAGACGAATGCCTCGAGTGGTTGAGTCATCTCGAGGTTCTTTTGTAATTTGGTGCTGATCATGCGTTCAGTATAGTGGGGTGGGTTGAGATCGTGAAATGTTCATGCCGATTCTGCTGACAGATCGTGTCAGTAGTCTTGCAAATGAATCTCTGGCCAAGGCTTGAACGCTCGGGTTATTCTGACAAGGAGAGGCAAACTCATCTTCTCATATGTGATAAACTCCCAGAGGGGGTGTTTGCGTCCGTCTAAATGCGCTCAACGGAATCAATATTGCTGGGGTTGATATGAACAATGCGCTCAACTTGAAGGTCGTCCGTAGCATATCGATACTGCTTATATCGAGTCTTGCGTCCTGTGGAGAATCTACAGACCAAGCATCGTCGCTGCCGCCAACGACCGCTCAAGATGCGAGCTTTCGTACAACGCCCAACCCCGATAGCTCAACACCGGGTGAGCCCGTCTCGCCTTGCGTTGATCGAGATGGCGATGGCTTTGGTGACGGTTGTGAGCGTGGCGTCGACTGCGATGATGGTCGTGCAGCTTCCTATCCAGGCGCAACCGAACAGTGTGGAGATGGGACAGACAATGACTGCGACGGTCAGACCGATGAGGGCTGTGGCTGTAACGATGGGGAATCTGTTCGGTGTTACCCAGGCCCCTCTGGGACAGCCGGTATTGGACGATGTCGTGAAGGTTTTCAGGTCTGTCAGTCCGGTCAGCTTTCAGCCTGTCAAGACTCTCGTCTCCCGATCGAAGAGGTGTGTAATGGCGGAGACGATGACTGCGATGGGCGTGTCGATGAAGGCGTGGTGAATGCCTGCGGGGCGTGCGGCGACCTACCGGATGAAGTCTGCGACATGGTCGATAACGATTGCGATGGCCAAGTTGACGAAGGCGTACTCAATGCATGTGGTGGCTGTGGGCTAGAGCCTCAAGAATATTGTGATGCACTCGACAATGATTGCGATGGGCAGGTGGATGAATCATGCCGCTGTATCGAGAGTGTCGTAGAGGCCTGTTACACGGGTGCCGCCGGCACGCGTGATGTCGGGATTTGCAGACCCGGCACCTGGCTCTGCATCAACGGACAACGAAATCGATGTATGAACCAAATCACTGAGCAGCCTGAGCAATGTAACGGGCTTGATGACGATTGCGACGGTCTCGTCGATGAGGGGTTAACAAACCAATGTGGTCAGTGCGGGGCCCTACCCGCCGAGTCTTGCGCGGGTCCAACCGGAGATTATGGCAACGGCTTAGACGACGATTGTGATGGGACCATCGATGAAGGTTGCAACTGTGATGGCCGCAACCGGCAGGC
Organism: Bradymonadia bacterium; assembly: GCA_049889275.1. GTDB lineage: Bacteria > Myxococcota_A > Bradymonadia > UBA7976 > UBA1532 > UBA1532. The sequence goes on from JBMHDS010000044.1 coordinate 46,602, forward strand.
CTGTTACAGCGGACTCCCCAAACATCTCGGAAAGGGTGTTTGTCGAGGTGGGTTTTCCCGCTGCGAAGATGGTCAAATCGTCGCCTGTGAAGATGAGATTTTACCTGCTGACGAAGTGTGTGCTGATGGCCTCGATAATGACTGCGATGGGCAAACGGACGAAGGTTGCCCAAATACGCAGTGTGTGCCGGCAGCCGAGACCTGCGATACCATCGACAATGACTGTGATGGCAACACTGATGAAGGCGTACGAGGTCCGTGCGGTTGCCGCGTGCCCGATGCCGAAGAAATCTGCGGCAATGGCTTCGACGACGACTGTGATGGTCGCGTTGAGGAAGTTTGTGGCTGTATAAAAGGTCCGCCGCAATCTTGTTATGGCGGCCCGCCTGAGACCATCGGCGTGGGTGAATGCCGCTCTGGCACATTCCAATGTGTGCCGGGCGCTCTGCTACAACAAAGCGATGTATCCGGTTGTAGAGATTGGATTGGTCCCCAGCCTGAGATCTGCAACGGTCGTGACGACGATTGTGATGGTATCACCGACGAGAATCCATCCGACGGCAATGCCTGCGGGACATGCGGTCGACCACCCGTAGAAGTCTGCGACGCACGCGATAATGACTGCGATGGCAACGTCGATGAAGGTGTGAGTAATGCGTGCGGTCTGTGTGGTGAACTGCCTCAAGAGACATGCGATTCAGTCGACAATGATTGCGATGGACTCATCGACGAGGGCACTGTGAATTACTGTGGCACCTGCGGTCAGAGTTGCTTCACCCAAGTCTTTGACGACGAGGGTGACTGGGAACGCGGTAGTATCGTTAATCTGGTCGCCTCTGGTGACAACCCAGATGCGCTCACTTTGGGTTCAACCGAGGTTCGTGGCGATTCTTATCTGTGGGTCGCGGCGTACCAAAATCGTGAAGTGGTCAAGATCGACACGCGAACCTGTGAGGTGGTCGATACGCATCCATCATACGGATTCAGTCCATCCCGCACGGCTGTCACGCTCACAGGCAGTGTCTGGGTGGGTAACCGGGGCATTCACGGCGGCAACGGTGCTGACCCCGCCCATGGAAATGCTGCTCATCTCGATGTTGATGGCAGCTTGATCTGTCGTGCACCGGTCACATCAGGCGCGAGTTCGGGGGGCGTCGCTGTGCGCGCGGCTGCCATCGATCAGGAGGGGAACGCGTGGCTTGGAAGCTGGTCACAGCGTAGTATTTATCGCGTGAGCGGTGTGGAAGTTGAAGCGGGCGATGCCGTAGACGGTGTCCCTGACTGTCGAATCTTGCAGCGAGTGAATTTGCCCACGCCTGCCTATGGCGCGGCTATCGACTCAAAGGGTTTTTTGTGGACAGCGACATCGCCGACCAAGATCGACACCCGAGACGGCGAGATCGTGGGTCGAGTGCCAAATCGGGCATTGGCCGTGGGTGGTCCTAATGACGGTGAGTATATCTCGGTGCGTTTCTATGGCATCGCCATCGATCGAAACGATAACGTCTGGTACGCAGTCACCAGCCCCGGTGGTTATCTCGCTCGGATCGACGGCGAAACCCATGAGATGCATGCCTTCTACCATGGAGGGGGTGGCACTCGCGGTGTTGCCGTCGATTTAGAAGGCAATATATGGGGTGGTGGGGGCTCGCTCTACAAGATGGCCCCAGATGGTCGTCATCTCCTTACCGTGGAAGGTGCGGGTGCCGTGGGCGTTGCCGTTGACGGTGACAACGGAATTTGGGCTGTTGGTGGCCGTTCAGCCCGCCGTTACAACGCGCAAGATGGTGGCAGGGAGTGTTCTGTCGCTGGCCTACCACCGCTCTACACCTATAGCGACATGACCGGGATGCAATTGCTGAACATCACCATGCGCAGCGGCCGCTGGAGTGTGAAGATTGATGGCGGTGCGGCAGATGTTCTGTGGGATCGAGTGGATTGGTCCGGCGCGATTCCTGAGAACGCTTTCATCGATACACGCGTCCGAACAGCGCCGAGCCTCGGTGGATTGAGTGGTGCGCAATGGTCAGCTCGGTCGTTTGAGACGCCAATGCGTATACCCGGGCCTAACCTCGAGACGGGCTATACACCTCACAACCGTTGGATCGAGATCGAAGTGCGAATGACACGCCAAAATGACGATATCCGTCCACAACTCGACCGAGTTCGGGTGCACTGGCAGCGCCCATAGGCGTCTGCTTCATCGCCTTGAATCGGTTAGGCGATGAACTTTTTCGGATTTACATTTGAGCCGCATACAACGATGCCGATGGGGCCGGGATCTTGGTCCAGGGCACCGTTGGCGAGGGCCGCGAGACCGGCGCTCGCCCCGAGTTCCGAGACCATCCTTAAGTGCTGCCAAAGCCACGCCTGCGCATTGATCAGGCTTGTATCGTTGACCAGCTCCACACGATCGATACCCCTCGAGCAGAGGTCATATGTGTGCGCACCCACCATCGCAGCACCGAGCGAGTCTGCCGCGATGGAGTTTATTTCTCCGATATGAACGGGCCCACCGCCCTCAAAAGCGGCATGCATGGTCGCTGCTCCGATAGGTTCTACGCCGACAATGCGTCGTCCGTCGGCAGCTAAGGAGGCGCCGGATGCCAAACCGCCCCCGCCGACGGCGACAACCACTGTACCGACTTCTGGGGCCTGCGAGAGGAACTCTCTGATCAAAGTGCCCTGTCCTGCGATCACATCCAAATCGTCATACGCATGGATATAGGGGAGTCCATGTTCGGCCGCCACCCGCTGCGCTTCCCGTTCAGCGTCGGCGTAGTTGCCATCCACTTTACGTACGATAGCATTGCCCCGTTCCAGCATATCTATCTTAAAGGATGGGGTTTTTCCTGGAACGAATACGTGCACTCGTACGCCGAGCAGCCAGCCAGCCCAGGAGACACCAAGACCGTGGTTCCCACCGCTCGCTGTGATCACCCCACCTGCAGCCTCGTCGCCAAGAACCATAAGCTTGTTGAGGGCGCCTCGTAGTTTAAATGAGCCCGAACGTTGAAGTCCTTCCAATTTGAGGACGACCGGACGCGCGCCAGGTCCTTGCATTCGAATAATCGGCGTCACCCGAATCCACTTCAGGATTCGGGCATGAGCCGCATCCACATCGACAAGTTTATCCAAACTCATGCTGAGGTCTCCCGCCCTATCTTGAACCATAGCAACTGCCTATGCCTTTCTTGACAGTCACCGCCATCACACAATCGACGCATCTTCGTCACGATCACAGTATTGTAGATAGTGCAGGCAGTGATCAAGAATCAGTAGTCTGCGTTCGAGTATTTCAAGGGTATAATTGTCACCACCGGCGTCGATATGTGCTTGTATCGCATCGATCGCCGGCAAACCGAGACTCTCAAGAATACTTAACGAGAGATTACGTAGCGTGAGCTGATGGTCGTAGACGTTGAGTAGCAGTTCCGCCTCGGTGGATGAGCCATGAGCAACGTAGTATCTCAGGCAAGGCAAGACGAGGCCGCGCCGTTGCTCCCTAAACGCCTCTTGGATCGCTTGTCTGCCTAACTCCCCCGACGTGTAAAGGGTTTGAATGACTGCGAGGGCTTCGGCCGTGCTTCTGATGTCTTCGAGGGCGCCGAGCAGCGGGGGAATCCAACCTTCAGAAGGACAGCTGCGCACGATACTGAGCGCAGTATTTGCAACCATTGGTCTTTGTTCAGCGAGCCGTCTCAACAAACCGGCCTGTAGCGATGGTCCTCCCCACTGAGCAGCCTGACGAAGCACCAACAGCTCCGATTGAGTTTGCGATTGCTGAATGGCACGGATGATCAGTTCGTTCGCACGGGTGTCTTGGCGGACTGCCAACACCAGGCAAGCGGTTGCCCGGCGTGGCTCACCATTTGTTTCGGCGAGTCGAATCAATCGCTCCCTCGCTCTCGGCTCGAAGTCGATAAAATCGCCGAGTGCATGCAGGTAGAAAACCTGCAGTGGGTCAGACTGTCTCTCGGTCGCAGCAATCAACTCGTCTACACGCCAGTCTCGCGTTGTCAAACCACCACGACTCAGATTCTGAAGAATGTCTGAACGATCCTTCACCGACGCGAGCGTTTGCTCGAGCTGTGTCGGATCGTGCGAAACAAAGAGGCTGAGCGCATATGCCAACTGCGCGAGTTCGAGTGGCTCTCTATTGACTAGCCGCGTCACCGATTCAACAGCTCGTTGCGCAACGAGGGCCTTCATGAAATACAAGCGATCCGCAGGGAAGTTTGTCCAAGCGTCCATGAGCGCTTGCTCAATATCTCTACCCTTGTAGATGTGCGCAGCCGTGGCGGATTGCCGCCTGAGGGTCGAATCGTGAGCCTTGAGACCCAGCAGAATTAAAGTCTCAACATCGGTTGCTGCCCAATCCATTGCCCAGTTCAAGATCGCTAACCTCTTGTCTGCGCAGGCGGTCTCCCACAGCTTTAGCAAGGCGCTCTCAGACCCTTGAAAGTGGGTGGCAGTCAGCGTCAATACAGCGGTGATACGTTCAGGCGAGATGGTCTTAAGGGCCCGAATCAATTGCGTTGCGTCCCAACGGACGATCACTTGCTGTAAGTAGATATTCGATGCGCTGACGTTGCCTGTGAACTCGAGAATGCCACGAATCGCCCCTGGCCCGATTCGATTGAGGGCTCGTTGCAGGTGGGCGATCACCGGTGAGCCGAGCGGTAAGCGACTGAGCTCATGACAGATAGGATGAACTGCAACAGGTCCGAAATCGCCGGCGAGGTGCTCTAGCGCACCGAGATAGTTTGCTGCCAACGCATCCTCTTGGGCCCGAACATTGCGCAATTGCATGAGGACGATGGGGATCATCGACGGGCCTATGGCCAGGATTTGGCGTGATATACGTTCAGCCTTTAGTGGGGACTCTCTGAGTTCCTTCAGGAGACGCAGTCCTCGGTGGGTCGACGTTTGGTCTTCGTCTTCCTCGGCCACGGCGGTGCCCTCGGTGTCGATTGACCAGTACACAATGCCGGCGAGTGCGAGCAGCGCGAACAAGATCAAGACCGCATCCACCGCGACTGTTCTCCGAACGTTACTGAGCGGTTGCGCTCAGTGATTTGACGTATTCACCTACGGTGATGTCTCCGTCATCAGACCAGCCCCGCAACACTTGAGGATCTTCGACCAGGGGTTCGAGAAGCGACACTGCATCGGCATAGAGCCTGATGCTGCACTCCATGGCGTAGACATTTGTGACCCAGTTCGGGTGATCGATAAGCGCAGTCAATATCGGTCTGACCGCTTCGGCATTTGGCTTGAGCTGATCATCGCAAAATTCATCCACGTAGTCTTTGAACTGGGTACCTTCGGGCCACCAGGTACCCGTCGCGGGAAGGGTCTCTAGCGCTTCACGTAAGTGTTGTCGTCCACCGAGCTTCCAAATGAGGTCAAGGGCGTTCAGCCGAGCGGTGTTCTCGTTCTTTGGTTCATCCGTGCGCAGAATCTTGAGTAATCCAGGAATCGCTTTCAGCTTCAATAGGGCGGTGCCTTGTAGACCCATCGCGCGCGTATTCGCCGGTACTCGGTGATCGCTTGCGGCATCGAGCAAAAACCGCAGGAGGGTTTCATTTTGATTCTTACTCATGACTTCGGCGAGCTCTGGTTCAACCTTGGGATAGGTCTTCTGAGCGTATGCGAGCAGTAGATGCGCCTGCTTTGCTTTCACATCCTTTGACGGTAATCGGTCGAGTACACGGTTCACAATCAAGAACCGCCTCAGATCAGGTGGGCTCTCGAGATAGCCATAGATCATCGGCAGAGCGAGCTTTGGGAACGCGTGCGCTGCGGCCAGCAGGATCTCTTCCGGGCGCTGTTTTCCCTTGGGTAAACTATCGTAGATTTTCAGTCGCTCCAAAATCCAGCCAACGACGCGCTCAACCAACACCTTGTCGCGTGGCTCGTTATAGTTGTTGCCCGTGAGCTCTTTAGCGTGCTGAAACAGAAAATAGGCGAAACTAGCCGCCCTCATTTTCATTCGGTCGTCTTCTTTGTCGATATATTGAACCACGTTGTTCGCCAGCGCTTGCACAAGCCGTTTCCGGTCACGGGGCGTGGCCTTATCGAGCACGTACATGATCTCGGCAATGCGGCCGGCATCGAGAAGCACCATGGCTGCATGTAGGCGCAGCACCTCGGGCCGCTGCGTGTCAGCCATGTATCCGGCGAGTCTTTGGTGGCCGCCTGAAACACGTGCCCACGTCGACAATTTCTCTTCATTAATCTCACAGCCGGTTAGGGCCGATAAACCTGCAATGAGCAACCCGTATCGCAGGAGGATGGTCGTGCTTTTCATCGTGAACTCGCTTTAGACGTGGCGAAAAACTAGCACCCCCCCCCAGCAGCGTCAAGAAAGGGAGGCATTGTCAGCCTCGGTTGTGCAGGTTAATCTGTTGGAGCGATTACGGTATGGAATCCACCATGGCAGACGGCACAGACCAGCTTTTCAGTCAGCTTGAGACGTTACGGCTCGAGTACGAACGTTATTTTATTGGCGTCGAGAAGAGACCGCCCTATCGTCTTCGCGACCGCGTGAGCCGCGAGATTCGACGATACGATCCGGGGAATCAGTCGGTTCTTAAATTCAAGCATCGAAATCTAATTCAACGACTCATCACCCTTGAACAGTATTGGGAGCGAACTCATCGAGCCATCGAAGCGGGTACTTATTCGCGTGATGTCGCGCGAGCAGACTTTCGTGATTCACGTCGCGCCGGCGGGCAGCAACCGAGCCCGAGCCAAGAGAACAGGACCCAGGCTGAGAATGCGTTCGCTCAGTCAAAAGCGAAAGAAGTGGGTCAGGCGGCGTCCAGCTTTCTAGACCAGCTCAAGGCGCTCGAGACCGAGGGAGACTTGGTGGAGATGCGAGGCCGTACACGTCGTCGAGATGGGAGAGAGTCAAGCTGACGACGGCACTAGAAGTCGGCGTTCCTCGGTGACCGAGGGAAAGGGATGACGTCGCGAATGTTGTCGACCCCGGTGGCGTATTGGATGGCGCGTTCGAAGCCCAAGCCAAAGCCGGCGTGGGGTACGGTGCCGTATTTCCGGAGGTCGCGATACCACCAATAGTCATCGAGGGGCATGCCCATATTTTTGATGCGCTCGTCGAGGACTTCCAGACGTTCTTCTCGCTGGCTGCCGCCGATAATCTCTCCGATACCGGGTGCGAGAACATCCATCGCTGCGACGGTGCGCCCATCGTCGTTTAGGCGCATATAGAATGCCTTGATATCCTTTGGATAGTTGAGCACTGAGACCGGCGCACCAACATGCGTCTCGGCGAGGTAGCGCTCATGTTCAGCTTGCAAGTCCATACCCCAACTCACGGGGAACTCAAACTTTACGGGCGCAGATTCAAGCACGCGTATTGCATCCGTGTAGTCAATGCGCGCAAAATCTGAATCGACGAGTGAACGCAGACGCTGGATACAGCCTTTGTCGACACGTTTCTCAAAAAACTCAAGGTCGTCGGCGCGCTCTTCAAGTAACGCAGCGAATATGTATTTGAGAAACGCCTCAGCGAGATCGGCGTCGTCGTTCAGATCAGCGAACGCGATTTCCGGTTCAACCATCCAAAATTCGGAAAGATGGCGGCGGGTGTTGGAGTTTTCTGCTCTGAATGTCGGACCGAAGGTATAAACATTCGATAGCGCAAGGCAGTAGGCCTCCACATTAAGCTGACCAGAGACGGTCAGATGCGTCTCACGTCCAAAATAATCTTGGCTGAAGTCGATCTGACCATCGGCCGTCCTTGGCAAATTAGCGAGATCGAGGGTTGAGACCCGAAACTGTTCGCCTGCGCCTTCACAGTCAGCGCCCGTCACGATGGGCGTATGAATCCAATAAAAATCTCGTTCGTGAAAGAACCGATGAATCGCCTGTGATAGACAGTGGCGTACACGGGTCACCGCGCCGATCAGGTTACTGCGGGGGCGTAAATGAGCGACAGACCGAAGATGCTCCATCGTGTGACGTTTGGGTTGCAGCGGATACGTCTCGGGGTTCTCAACCCACCCGACAATACAGACGGACTCGGCGATCACTTCGACCGCCTGCCCCTTGCCTTGAGATGCTGCCAGCCGACCCGTCACTTCCACCGAGCACCCAGCTGACAGTCGCTGAATTTCATCCGCATAGTTCGCGAGCGTTTGGTCTGCAATGACCTGAATGGCGGCAAAGCAAGAGCCGTCATGGACCTGTAAAAACGACAGCCCAGCCTTGGAGTCACGGCGTGTGCGTATCCAACCGCGGACGGTCACCTGTGCGTCGAGGTCAACGACGCCTGAAAGCAAATCCTTGATAGGGCGATGCGACATGTGAGGGCTCCTGAAAAAATTTCTCCGGAGTATGGACTTCGATTACGTCGTCGACAAGCCCTCAATTTAACTCTTCTAATCGCCGTGATTCTTTTGGTCATATTTTTGTGCCGTTGACGTAGGCTAGCGAGTCGATGCAAAAGAACGTTATGATGGAAAGCTTATCCAAACTGAGAGCGTTATGGTCTGCCTTGGGCACCGGGTCAGCGGTGGTCTACAGCCCATGGCTTGCGGTCCTCATGGTGGCCTACTCTGTGGGCGCATCGGTCGGATGGTATCTCCTGAAGGGGACGCCACTCGGCCATGAACTATCGACGATCGGTCTCTCCAAGAGCCGATTGGTGGTCATACTGATTTGGCTCGGCGTAGTGGTTTTCTATTCTGGATTGCGCCTGTTCTGCAGATGTCGACTGCGGACAATTTCATGGCAGAGCCATGCCACGATCATCGGTTCGATGGTCATTCTGTCCGTCTTTTGGTTGTACGGACGACGGGGTAGCTTTCGATATTGGTTTGATTTCTACCCGCCCTGGGGCGGGCACCGAGGCATGTGGCCCTATTACTTTTTCGTGACCACAAGCATCTTCGCGCGTGTCATCTTACCCGCTGCGATCATCTGCCTGGTCTATCGTCGTTCTTTGAGTGACTTCGGTTACCGCATTCGAGGCATGTGGCGTGGATGGTGGATTTATGCAGTTCTGACCGCTGCTGTTGCGCTCATCGTCATCTTTTACGCGTCGACGTTACCTGCATTCTTACGCAAGTATCCATGGTGCAAGCAAGGGATCATCGAGGGCGCGATCCATCTGGACCTCTTGCTCATTTACTTCTCCGCTTCATTCTTATTCTACTTTAGTGGTGAGGCATTCTGGCGCGGATTCATTCTATTCGGTACCACCCGAGAGTTAGGCAAAAACGGACTTTTTTTCATGGTGATGCCATACGTACTTGGTCACTTGGGAAAGCCATTGCCTGAAACTCTAGGGGCAGTGTTAGCCGGTCTAGTGCTTGGGGTATTAGCTTGGCATCATCGTTCGTTTTATCTGGGCGCGATCACCCATTTTGCCATTGCGACAACGATGGATTTAGCCGCGCTTTGGCGTCGAGGTGTCGCGCTGGTTTGGTAAGCCTCAATTCAACGGGGCAGGGTTGACTGGCCTGCGTGCGGGAAGACGTTACCGTCGTCGGGGCCACCCGCACCCCAGCAGCGTAAAGCGTTGGTTTGCGTGAGACCGCAGCCATGCGCTGCGCCCATCGTCACCAATCGGTAGGTCCCTTCGGGCGGAACGCCTTGGCCGTACTGCGCGCCATCATCTACTAGCCCAATACCCCAGCAGCTTAGCTGCCCATCTTCACGGAGGGCACACCCGGTATAGCCACCCATCGATAGAGCGGTGAATATACCGTCTGGAGGGTCGAGTTGTCCGCCGAGGTCTTCACCCCAGCATTGAATCCGTCCGTCGCGTCGCAGGCCACAGGTCGCACTCGAGCCCGAGTCAATCTGTGTCATCTCGACCTCTGGAGCAGCGAGGACACCAAAGTCGGCACTGCCCCAGCACAGTGGCAGCGACGTAGCGCGATCGATCGCGCAAGCGAAGTCGAACCCGGCTGTGATGCTCCGTATCGGTCCATCGGGGGCGAGCACGTCCGCAGGGAAAGGCTGTCCAAAACAGCGGACGCGGTCATCTATCGTTCGGATGATGCAGACTTGTCCACTTGCGCTGACGGCGGTCTCCGAGATCGCGCCAAGTCCATCAGGGACCACAACTGGCTGACCCCAGCATACGAGCGTGCCGTCCTCCAAAAGGCCACAGTAGGTATCTCCCCCAGCAGAAAGTGTGGCCAGGGTTGCCTCGGGCGGTTGTCTCCGAACGCTACCAAAGCAGTCCGTTGTGCCATCGAGCGTCACTCGACAGGTCCCGTAGCCCCCAGCCACGACTTCGCGTGCCAATGGCTCGCAATTGGCGTCGTAACCTTCATCGACTCGGCCATCGCAATCGTTGTCAATGTTGTCGCACCGCTCTTGACTCGGCTCATCAGCGATGGCCGAGCATGAGACGCCCAAGCCCGTTGCATTGCATTGAAAGACACCATCCTGCGCGCAAGCGCCGAGGCCTTCCGTGCATGCTTGACCCAGGTTGGGGAAGTCTTCGTCGCTCTCCCCATCGCAATCGTCATCTAATTGATTGCAGGTTTCATCAGAAGGCTCGCCAGGGCTTGCTGGGCAGATGAGACTTTGGCCGTCCGCGGTGCACTCGAACCGGTCGACTCTTCGACATATACCTAAACCAGCCTCGCATTGTAACGTGAGGTTCGGGAAGTCCTCATCGAAGAGACCATCGCAGTCGTTGTCTAGGCCATCACATCGCTCGGCTGCCGGCTCACCAACCACTGCATCGCAAACGAGTGAGTCTTGGTCTGCGGCGCAAACGAGAGAGCCGTTTCGAGCGCAAGCCCCGGCGCCGGCCGTACAGCCATCGCCGAGCCCGAGGGGAAGAAAATCTTCATCGACGATGAAATCGCAGTCGTTATCGATCCCATCGCATACCTCTGGAGAACCTGGTGGTCCGATAGCAGCGCAAACAACGCTGCCATCTTGTCCGCAGACGCGCTCGCCCACCGATGCACACAAGCCTTCACCGATTTCGCACGCGGCTCCAAGCGCTAGGTCTTCATCGATTTGACCATCACAATCGTTATCCCGCTCGTCGCAGCGCTCTTCTATGACCAGCTCTTGGTCTGCAAGACAGGTCGTCAACTCCGTCTCGACGTCGCAAACCAGCTGGCCGGGGAGTATACATCCATCCCGATCGATTTCGCAGAAACGTCCGAGCGCAAAAGCCTCATCAACATCGCCATCACAATCGTTATCGAGGCCGTCACAGCGCTCCTCTTCAGGCTCGGCGGCGTTCACACTGCACACGAGTTGTCTCGTCTCGATTTGGCACACGAATTGACCTTGACGTTGGCAACGTCCGGTGCCGACCGTGCAGGCGCCACCCACGCCCAATTGCTCATCGATCTCGCCGTCGCAGTCGTTGTCCTGCTCATCGCAGATCTCAAACTCGGGTTGCCCTGCAGAGACCGGGCAGGTGGTGCCAGCACCATCCGCTGAGCAGGCGGTCATCGACTCTCTTCTGCATCCGCCACGGCCGACTGCGCATGCGCTACCTAGACCTGGGAATACTTCGTCTGTCTCGCCATCACAATCATCGTCCAAGCCGTTGCAGAGCTCGCCTGCGGGTACGCCAAGCTCTGCGTTACACTGAATATCACGCCCATCGGCGGCGCAAACAACGCGACCCTCGCTCGCACAAATGCCGGCGCCACGGGTGCACTCGGAGCCCAATGTCGGGAAGTCTTCATCCACTGCACCGTCGCAATCGTTGTCTTGTCCATCGCAACGCTCTTCGGTCTCAGCACTCGGCTCATAGCTACAGGTTGTTTGACCGGACTCCAAGTCGCAGACGATCAGGCCGGCGATACGGCAATCACCGGTGCCGACCATACACTCGGAGCCAAGGTCGTCGAAGTCTTCGTCGACTGCGCCGTCACAGTCATTGTCTAAGCCGTCACATAATTCGAGCGCAGGTGGCAGTGGTGAGCCCGTGCAGGTCATGGAGCCGTCGTCAGCGCAGGTGAATTCGCCTTGGGCAACACATTGGCCGACGCCGACCATACAAGCGCTGCCGAGGGTGTCGAAATCCTCATCGACTTGGCCATCGCAGTCATTGTCGAGCGCATCACAGACTTCTGCACTCGGTGACTCGGTTTGCCCCTCGCAGATGACATCTTGTCCATCCTCGGTGCACCGGGTCCGGCCAACCACAGCGCATTGGCCAACTCCGGCCGCGCACGGCTCGCCTTCATTCGCCCTACAGGGCGGGTGAGCACCGCCAACCACTGGGCAATCTGGGTCGTCATCACAGGGGTCGACCGCATCCGGGACACCGTCATCGTCCTGGTCACCGGCGTTATCTTCTAGCGCGTCAGGACGTCCATCATCATCAGCGTCTGGCGCGTTCCAGTCGTTACGCTCTTCGTCGAATCGAACTTCCTGTCCATCGGGTAGACCATCGTTGTCACTATCGCGCCTCTGCGGATCGGTCCCGAGACGCTCTTCAACGCTGTCCGGAATGCCATCACCATCCTGATCAACGCTTGCGACCGGTATACACGCGGTACGGATGCAGATGGTTCCGGTACGGCATCCTAAATTATCCTGGCAGACGCCGCCTCCACCGGGAGGAACCTCCTCAGAGCATGCCCCGGACATCACCAGCAGAGCAGCCAGAATATATCGTTTTCGCCTATACGGGGTCGTATTCGAGGACAGCACTGATCGTTTGTGTTGCATGGGACTCACTCTGCTCGCCGGAACATGGGGATACGGTCGCATGGAATGTCCATTTCAGCCAAATAGCTTTTGTGGTGAGGGCTCGAGACTTTCGAGTGAACACATAAGAAGACGATGCGCGCGATTCATCTAGCCATCTGCTGTGAGTGCGCGCATACTGTAGCCGACTAAGAGTTGCGACTGGCTGATCATTTAACGACGTTGCGGAGTATGGCGCTCGTGCTCATCGTAATACAAGACCATCCCAAATGTTCAGAACTGGTTGCAATTGATCTGAACTCAGGCCAGCGGAGACTGATCGAGCGCACAGAACATCACCTGGCGTTGCCGACGATCGCCAGTGTTGAAGGCTGTCTTTACCGGCTCTCAGACGGGGCGCCTCACACCTTGATTCGTCACCATCTTGCTTCCGGGGGGCGCAGTGAAGTCCCATTGGACGAGGCCTTCAAAGGTAGACCAACGCAGATTGCATTAGCGCCCGGTGGCACGGCCATTTGCATACTGTATCGCGACGCCGAGGGGGTCGGCCGTGTTTATGTGTTCAAGCTGTCTCAGCGCGACGCGCCCCTTGAGTTGACTTTGGTCTGCGGTAATGAAATGCCCGATGGCGTTACCCTCGACCATCCCATGTTTTTGGCCTCCGATAGTCGCCTCTTGGTGATGGTCGGCGGCGATGAGCATACCTACGGCTTGGGTCTCCTGAATACGCACCGCTCGGGCCAAACTGAACAGGTCGCACCGGGTGCGGAGATATCAGGTCGGTTGGAACGATTCGAGACCGAGCTGAGATATCAAAGAGATCACCGTCCACTCGTCGATCCCCTGGGCGCCCAGGCTTGGCTCGTGGGCCGTGACTCCGACAGCGTCGATAGCCTTGTTCATTTAGATATTCCAAACCGTTCAGCACGGCTGGTCGAAGGGGGGGCGAAGGGCGTTGTATGTTTTCCGCCGAATGGTGCCGATACCGCGTTGCTGTACGGTGATGACCATCGCATCTTCCAGGCGCACGAAAGCACAGTCAATATCGTCTGTAACGTGGCGCCTCATGTCCGGTTAATGGGCCTTGTTCGTGGGGCGCTGCCTGATACTTGGATCTACTTGGCGGAAGGTAAGCTAGAACGGTGGCTTAGAACATTAGATTTGAGCGCGGGGGAACTCTACACAGCGCTCAAGGCCCCAGTTGAAGCAGGCTGGCGACTGGTTGATTATTTACGTCTCCCCGAGGGGGTGAGTGACGAATTCGAACATCTCCCTTCGCTCGAAGTCATCGCCGAACCCGGACGAGCCGTCGGCCTCGACCTGACGTACACGATGGACGCGCGTGCCTTGGTCGGACCTCAGGATGGCGATGCGGCGGGGTCCGAACATGCGGACGATGACTTGGACGACATCTTCGCCTCTCATACAGACTATACGGATGCACATGATGGCTTCGATGGTATGTTTGCCCTGCGGCAGACCACCGGTGGTCAGTTAGCGAAAGCGCGTGAGCTTGTGGCTCAAAAAAGACCCGTTGAGGACGTTCAAACTCTTCAGCGCTCTGAAAATTCGCTGGTTTCACCCATGCGGAAACCAACTTTGAAGAAAGTCGAAAACAAGGCTGATGGAGCAGATGAGAGACCCGCTAAGGGTGCCGCTCAAAAGCCCGGCGGGCAGCCAGCACAGCCAGGCGTTCAAGGCTGTAGCCATGACGGGGTTGCCATCGACGCGAGAGCGGCGACGGTCGGTCTGTCTGCGCTCCCGGCTTCGTCTGAAACTGATGTGAGTTTGGCGGAAGGGACTGTGGCGGATGGTGAGTTGGGGGCGCACTCCATAGACCAAACGGCGAATTCAGAAGATATGCCCAGCGACGTCTCGAGTGAGCTCGAAGGTTCAGAAACAACCAGCGTTGTGGAGGCCAGCGACACTCACACTGCGTCGCTGCTTGAAGACGTGGCCAATGCAGAAGGCGAAATCAGTACGCGGGATAGTGTCGTCAGAGCTTCGTCGGTGGCAGTTGCGCCAGTTGGCGACGCCGGCCCCAAGACCGGCCTTCCTATGGCAGAGCAACGACTCGATCAGGCAAATGTGGACCAACCTACGAACGCCGTTATTGACGAACGTATGCGACCTGACGATGATAAACGACGTGGGCAGAGGGTTGATGACTCCGTTGGAAAGCCGATTGATGGTCAGTTCATAGACGCTGTTACGTCGGTTGATACGCGCCTTGGCCAGCGTCAGATGGTTTCGGCAATTGAGTCCTCAGCCGACGTGGAGACGCCAGCTGCCCAAGACAAGCAACCGCGGTCGGATGTAGAGCCGACTCGTGGCGCTAACAACGATGAGACGAGTGTAATGACGCCGATCGACGACATGGACCACACCGATGGTACGGAGGCTGACGAAGCGGCCAAGCCGGTTCGTGACGATGATGTGTGGACGTCGGCTCCATCTGCGATATCACCAGAAGACGTCGGTTTAGGCAGTGTTGATAGCCTATCATCCACCGAACGTTTTCAAGGTTTGCAGTCAAACGCGGCCGAGGTGAAAACAGAAGAGCCAGCTGACGACAGTACGCCATCACCAACTGAAGATTTTTCAGTCTGGATGGCTTGGGTCGCGAATTCGCCAGAGCCACTGGATACGCTCGGTGCGCTCTCCGAATACGCGCATGACAATCTTGTACGGCAAGGGGTACTTGACTTCCTGAAGGGCATCCGCGAGCGGGACACGCTCGATGAGTCCGTTGCCCGGATGCTTGTGTTGGCAGTCAGCGCCGTCGGCCTACTCAAAGTGCAGGCTGCAAACACAGAACTCACGAACATGTGTCGGGAAGCGTTCGACCGAATCAAAGCGAATGGTGGTATTCCAGAGCTTGAAGAGCACTTTGCAATGGCGGCCCTTCGAGCGCTCAAATCAAGCCGAGGGCGATTCTCGCCGCCGGCTGTCTTCAGCGAATATGAATCGGTTATCAATCAGGCAACACAGCTGGGTGAGACAGAAGGGGAGAAAAAAGCGAGGCGCTTCCTCGGTCTCGTCTCCAAGAAGTACCGGGCCGCGCTCGCGAAACTCGTGGATAGTCCTGAAGCCAATCGAGTGGAAGAACCGGAACGGAGTACGGCGAAGCCTCAGACAGAGGACCGTCCGCGCGTCTTGGGTGAGCTTCTAGACGACTATGAATTTCCCGATGAATCGACCGATGACACCGATGCATCGCCTCAGGACTCGGCACCGTCGACCACCGCGCAATCACAGGCGAATGCGTTGAGTGAGCTCGAGTTAAACCCGGAGGCATCCCACGGTGATACAGACATTGGCGGTGGATTCAGGGCCGCACTTTCTGTACCTGCGACGGGCGCCGTGAGATACACGCTGACTTTTTTTGGGTGTGTGGCCTTCGTGCTGGGGCTTGGACTCGCCATTCTAGGGATTCGTTTGCATCCGGTGGTGCCCGTACTCGGCGGGTTGCTTCTGGTTGGTGGCGTTGGTCTGTTCGGCGCGAAACGGGGAGGGTGGCTTCTCGGCAATACAGCGCTTCTCATCAACGCAGCTGTATTTGCTGTTTATCCACAATTTGCTCTTCTACCGCCTGAAGTCCTACCGAGCGGCATCTATGCGCTCTCCGGTGTGTGTGGACTTAGCCTCATCATACTTAATCAACGTTCGATACGACATCAGCTAGCGAAGCGCACTTACGCCGATGAGGATGACTGGGACCGCTAGTCGATTGGGTCGTGTGGGTGGCTGAAAGCTTATCAACCGCGTCTGCCTGATGGAACGGGTGGGCATGGGTGCATGACCTTTATTTTGAGTCTCATGGGTCCAGATTGTTTCAAGGTCCGATGAGACAACTCGTCCGTGCTCACCGGCATCCTCAGACTCAAAAACAAGCCGTCGTCGCTCACAAGCCTGGACATTGAATTCGCGTCGGGCGATACACTGTGATGTGACTCGACTGGAGGCTTTATGGATATCCGCGTTGTAAGTGAAATTCCTTTCCCGATCGAAGCTGTGTTTCTCGCGATGCGTGACCACATGCCTGAGTTGGCTGAGTACATGCCTAATGTAGATTCCATCGAGGTGACTGAGCGTCATGAGCCATCGGACGGCGTCATCAAGCTCGTAAATCGATGGAATGCGGCTGCAACTGAAATTCCAGCAGTCGCCCGACCATTCATCGATGCTTCCAGTGTTTATTGGCTTGATCACGCGACCTGGAAGCGAGATGACAACGCCTGCGACTGGCGTTTAGAGATGGGGTTTATGGCGGACCGTGTCGATTGTACAGGGCGGACGTCTTATCACGTGATCGACGAAGGCCGAACTGAAATGCGCATCGAGGGCCGCCTTGGACTTGACCTCAAGGGCCTTGTACCGCGCTTGCTACTCGGTAAGGCGACAGCGAGCGTTGAAAAATTTGTTTCAAAATTAGTACAACCTAATTTCGAAAAGACATCCAATGCATTGACCGCTTATCTACGAGCGAATCACTAAGTCGAGACCAATGATGAACCAGCCGCGCTTTATCTGGAAAAAGTCCTGTGACACATGCCGTAAGTACAAAAAACGACTTGATGAACTCGGGATTGAGTATTTGAGCCGAGAAATCAATGCGGAGCCGCTAAGCGCTGAGGATATAACTGCCCTGATTGGCGATCGTGACGTCAAGCCGTTCCTTAACACGCGTAACGTTGTGTATAGAGAAAAGCAGCTGTCGAAGCAGACACCAACGCTCGACCAAGCCGTCGCGCTGATCGCTGAAACGAATAATCTTTTGAAACGGCCCATTTTTATGATCGCCGACGAATATGTCATCGGTAACAATTTCGAAGCAGCTGAGGCGCTGTTGCGGCAGCATTTTGGCGATTAGCCGACGAAACCGGGCACCGAAAGCTCGCCGCAGGTCATGAGTTTAGTGCACGATACACTCGCCAGCCACCCGCTCGCTCGCAAATTTGAGCAGCTCGGACCTGCTCATGTGTTCCAAGCCGTCGAAGCCACAGGTCGGCGTTGTACTGGACGTTTCTTCGCGCTTAACAGCTATGAGAATCGTGTCTATCAGGTCGAAGTCGAGACAGGGCCTGCGATTGTGGCGAAGTTTTACCGGCCAGGGCGTTGGTCTATCGACGCTTTGGAAGACGAACATGACTTCATCTTTGAATTGGCTGAGGCCGGCGTTTCCGTGGCTCAGCCATTACTTCATTCAGACGGCTACTCCGTAGGCAGCCTTGAGCAGGGTATTCATTACGCGCTCTACGAGCGGGTACAAGGGCGGGTCAAGGATGAGCCTAATGAGCAGGAACTCGAGCAGCTCGGACGTGTGCTTGGCTTGATTCATAATGTCGGTGACATGAGACCGGCTTGTCATCGGCCTCGCCTCGACGTGGAGACTTGGGGCGTCCCCTCGCTGGATTCAATCAATCGATCGGGTATGCTCCCGACACCTGTCGAGACGCAGTACAATGAACTGGCTACGAACATTTTTGAGTTTCTGACAGAGGCCTTAGATGTCGAGCCGATGCATCGGATACACGGGGATTGTCATCACGCCAACATCCTTTGGGATGGACCCGAACCCGTTTTTCTTGATTTCGATGACTGCATCTCTGGACCAGGCGTTCAAGATGTCTGGATGTTAGCACCCTCCGCGGACTCGTTCGGGCAGCGGCGTCGACAGCATCTGCTCTACGGCTATGAGCAGGCGCGTGACTTCGACCACTCAAGCTTGCAGCTCATCGAGCCGCTTCGAGCGCTCAGAATGATTCGTTACTCCGGTTGGGTGACCCGGCGTTGGCACGACCAAACATTTCAACGGACATTTGCCCACTTCCTGACAGACCAATATTGGTTTGATGAAGTCAATCGCCTGCGCGATGTTGTTGACTCACTCTCGGTGTAAGAGACAAGTGGACGACGGCAGGGCCTCCGCGAATGAGTTCAGACCAGGCTATTCATGCTGAACAGTGTTCAAAAACCCAAATTTGCGACGTCGATCTCGAGTTTACGGCAATGTTCGGTGATGCGCTTGGTTACAGCGGTCACTCGGCGCCTAGCGATCCGTCTATCGTTGGATCGAGACAAGCGTTTAATCCATCTGTTCAAACGTCGTGACAGCGCCGGGCGTGATAGCTTTTTTCCCCCGCTGCACAGTGTCTTGCCCTGCGCATACATGGCTTCGTCGATTTCGGCAGTGTCCAACGCACCTGAACTGGTTCTGCGCATCATCAGATAACGACCCAGCTGTTTATCGGAGTTAATTCGAGTCAAACCATCCGCTTCAATGAGTCCGACACAGGCGGTTCTCATACGCCGCTTCCGACGCTGTCGGTCAAGCTGTTTGGCCAGGCGGGGTCCGAGTTTAAACCATCGTTTACCCGCGTCAAATCGGGTTCGACTACCGCGCCACCTCTCAACCATGGCGACGTCATTGGTGCCGATTCGACGGTTCTGATCACGGTCATAAACACTCAGATACACTGTCCCACCGAGTGCCGGGACGGCTTGCCGTAGCGCAGACCATCGAGCCTGACCCGTCTCTTTCGGGCACAGTAATGGCGCGTTGAGGCCGATGAATATGGTCAATGCTGTGATCATGCTGGTAGGCCCCCTGTGTCCGGTGCTGACCTCACTAGAGACAGCAAGTGGCGTGCCAGTTGGCACACATCTACACGACGCCATATTCGCGCCAATATCGTATGGAAGGCTGTGTTGCTCATGTCACAGGTCGTGCTGCGGAAGTCACGTTGGGCCGCAACACGACATGGCTAGAAAAAGGGGGGGTCGATGGGGCGCCATGACTCTCCACGGCGCAGTGTTACATCGATCAGGCGGGCTCGCTCTTTGCACTGTCATCGGCTTCGCCAGCGGTGGCGTCCGGTTGACTCGCGTCAGCGGCGGGTAGCTCTGATGGGCTCGCTTCAGCGGCTGGCGTCTCCGCTGTCTCTTGGCTCTCCTTTGTTTCCACAGGCGCTTCGGCGTTATCGTCGGTAGGTACAGCGACCGTCGCTGGCGGTTGCGCCAACTCAGGTGTCTGTACGCCGTTGGCGCGAGCCACGTCTAATAGCGCTTCGTATTGTAACTGCAGAATTTTGTATGCGCGTCGCTCACTCCTGATCGCATGCTGCAGGTCGCGGACCACAGCCTCTGCTTTGTTGAGCTCACTGATACGTCGTCTGTCTGCGTCTCTTGCAGTCTTCTCAAGAGACGAGACCCGACCCTTAAGCTCGGTGAACTTATCTCGCTCTCGGCCGAGTTGTTCTTCGAGTCTCTCAATCCGACGGTCCACGCGTTGTGGGGTTGGCGACTCAGCTTTAGCGGGCTGTGCTTCAGCGTCTTTCGTCTGCTCTTCAACAGCAGGCGCAGCAGGTTGTTGCACGACAACGCGCTCGCGCTCACCATAGGCCTTGTCGAGCTCGTCTCGAGTCTTACGCAAATCCGCACGATACTGACTGACTTCTTTTTTCAGTGAATCAGCTTCTGCACTCTTGTCCTTTAAGCGTGATTCTGCTGAGCGTTTTGCCGCAGCGATTTTCTCAAGCTTCTGTTCGGTCTTCTTCTTCGCGTCACGGCTCTCTCGAATCGCCGCGTCTTTATCGTTTAGCTGTTTCTTGATCTCGCCATGATCTGACCGCAGTGCGCTGAGTTCACCCTGTAGGGATGTTAACTCATCACTCATAGCGGCGATCTGACGCCTTAAATGTCCGCTTCCGAACAAACCCATGCCGTGTCTCCAAATCTATACGAGCGGCCAGGTATATCTAGGAGTGAGCCTTGTGTCTAGTCTGGATCTGGGCGAAATGATGATGCGATTGTTTTTTTGTTCGCTCGGACTCGCTGTGACCGAATCAGGGTCGCGGGTGTGTGGGTCTTAAGCTGCGTAGCGGGTGACGACGTTCTTCGGCGGTCGTGTGATCGCGGTCAGCCGAGACGTGAGGATATCGTTCTCACCGTTTTCGAACCAAAGGAGGCAATTGACCGAGGGCTCTCCGATCTGTTCAAGCCCATCTGGTCCGGGGATCACGGCACCAAATAGTCGCCGTCCAACGGCTGGATGATCTTCACGCCAGCGGCCAGACCAGAGGTCGCGTACACCAACACAGGTCTCCTCGCGGAGGTGATATTCCGTGTTTTGCGTCACAAAAAGCCGATGTTTTCGACGTTCATTGTTATTCGAAGCGTGCATCACATCCTCCATGTAGTGGTATGATGTCATACATGTAAGTTATGGTCTGACATTTGGCAAGAAAATCGCCAATTTTTTGCGGACTGGCCATTTTTTTTCACAGTGAGCCAAAAAAACGGCATCGTTCCGCTCCTGTGAGCGGTCCGCATATTGACAAGAACACCCTGAATAACGGACAAAACGGCACGGGGTGATATTAAGGAATGGAGGTGCCGATATGATGACGGGTGCTGTTGCGGATGTATCTCAAGCGATTGGTCACACGCCACTGGTTCGATTGAACCGATTGACGGCCGGTTTAAAGGCAAACATTTACTGCAAGCTGGGTTATCTGAACCCGGGTGGTTCGGTCAAAGACCGGATCGCGCTCAACATTATCAATGAGGCAGAGAAGCGGGGCGACTTAAAGCCCGGCGGTACCATCGTCGAAGCGACGAGCGGCAATACCGGAATGGGCCTCGCCATGATCGGTGCGTTGCGCGGGTATAAGTGCGTCTTTGTGATGCCGGACAAACAATCGATGGAGAAGGTAAAGGCGCTGCGTGCTGCAGGCGCCAAGGTCGTGATCACGCCAACGAATGTTGAGCCCGAGGACCCGCGTTCATACTACTCGGTCAGTCGTCGAATCGCCGACGAGACGCCGAACGCCTTTTATGCGAATCAGTACCACAATAAGGACAACACAGAGGCGCACTATATTAGCACCGGGCCGGAGATCTGGGACCAAACCGGCGGTGAGGTCGATGTCTTTGTGGCGGGTCTAGGCACGGGCGGTACCATCACCGGGACGGGCCGTTATCTGAAGGAGCAAAAGGAAGACGTTCAACTCGTTGGTGTCGACTGCCGGGGCTCTATCTACTACGACTTCTGGAAAAGCGGCGAGGTGATTCAGCCTTACTCTTACAAGGTCGAGGGCATCGGAGAGGATTTCTTTCCGTCGACCATCAATCTGAGCATTATCGATGATATCGTTCAGCTGACCGATAAGGAATGTTTCGACGCGACGCGCGCTCTCGCGCGACAAGAGGGTATCTACACCGGTGGCTCTGGTGGTGCGGCCGTGCTTGGCGCAATTCGCTACGCGGAGAAGATCGATAGAGAATGCAACATCGTTGTCCTGCTACCCGACAGCGCGAGTCGCTATCTAAACAAGATATTTGATGATGAGTGGATGCGCGAAAACGGGTTCCTCGATCCCGAAGCCAACCTCGGAACCATCCGTGATCTGCTCGCGAACAAGCCCGCCGACGTGATGACCGTCGAGAAAACGGCCAAAGTGTCCGACGTCATTGAGCTGATGAAGCGCGCTGGCATCAGTCAAGTGCCGGTGATCGAGCGTGGACATCTCGCAGGTATCGTCAATGAATCGGCGCTTCTAGAGATGCTCCTGGAGAATGGCATGGCAGCGCTGGACGCACCTGTCTCAACAGTCGCAAGCGATGCGTACGAAGTCGCTGATCCGGATGCGCCTGTGGGCTTGTTCAACCACATTTTCGGTCAAGGTAAGGTCATCGTTGTGTGGGAGCGCGGTGAGGTGCGCGGCCTCATCACCCAAATCGATGTGATCGATTACCTCGCGCATCGCCGAAAAATTTAATTTTAGGAAATCTTCAATGACACAGAAATTCGAGACGCGGGCCATTCACGCGGGGCAGGAACCTGAGCCAGCATACGGGGCCGTTTGTACGCCAGTCTACATGACGAGTACGTTCGCTCAATCGGCACCGGGTGTGCATAAAGGATACGACTACTCTCGAGCGGATAACCCCACTCGGACGGCGCTGGAACAGAATCTTGCCTCTCTCGAAAATGCCAAGCATGGTATCTGCTTTGCGAGCGGATGTGCGGCCACAGCGGCTGTAATCCACTATCTTGGCGCCGACTCACACATCATCAGCATGGACGATGTATATGGTGGTACTCGACGCCTCTTTAGCCAGGTGTTCACAGAGGCGGCGCGTAGTTTCGATTTTATCGATTTGAGTCAGCCCAGTTTGATCGAGGCACATATTCGCCCCAACACTAAAGCGGTTTGGATAGAGACGCCGACCAACCCACTCATGAAGTTGGTCGATATTGAGGCTGTTGTCGCGATCGCCAAAAAGCATGGTTTACTCGTCATCGTCGATAACACCTTCATGTCTCCTTATTTCCAACAGCCATTGAGCCTGGGCGCCGATATCGTTGTGCACAGCTGTACAAAATATCTCGGTGGTCACAGCGACGTCGTGATGGGGGTTGCCGTCACAAATGATGATGAGATTGGAGAACGGCTGCACTTCATACAGAAATCTGTGGGCGCGACGCCTGGTCCAATGGACTGTTTTCTCGTCTTGCGGGGTACCAAAACCCTGGCAGTCCGAATGAAACAGCACGATGAAAATGGTCGCCAAGTCGCCGCTTGGCTCGCCGCACACCCGCGAGTTGAGCGTGTCATCTATCCCGGGCTTGAGAGTCACCCACAACACCAGCTCGCTGTGCGCCAAATGAGTGGTTTTGGCGGTATGATGAGCTTCGTTGTCAAGGGCGGCCTCGAGGCTGCGACACAGATGCTCGAGCGTTGCCGTATCTTTACGCTCGCGGAGAGCTTGGGCGGTGTCGAGAGTTTGATCGAACACCCCGCGATTATGACCCACGCGAGCGTGCCTGCAGAAATTCGACAAGAACTCGGAATCGAAGACGGTCTGATTCGCATCAGTACGGGCATTGAACATATCGACGATCTGATCACCGATTTGGAAGCAGCACTGAGCTGACGGCGTTCGCGTTGTCACTTTGGTTTGACGACAACTAGATAAAAGCGAATACTGCAAGCTCATCGATAGTTTCGCGACCCGGATTTAAATTGCGCGCACTCATCACTGTTTCGGCTCTTGTCGGCTTACTCATTGGCTGTGAAGAGAGCCCCGCACCATTCATGCCCGTCTCGTTTGACCGGACCGGTGTGCAGTCTCCGCCCGTCGTTGATGTTGTACCGAAACGATGTCTAGACCCGAGCGCTTTGACACCGGGCAAAACGCTCCCAAGACGGTTGAGCAACGATGAGTACAGCAACACGGTGGTGGACCTTCTTGGCGTCGACGCCTTCGGAGATGTGACTTTTCCGCCAGAGGAACGTGCGCTCGGTTTCAACAATAACGCGAGAGCCCTACAGGCGACGCCACTGCACGCCGAACGGTACATGTACGCGGCGGAAGCGGCTGCGGACTTGGTTATTGAACAGCTCGACGACTTTCTGGCCTGTTATTCGGGTGAGCCCGATGATGCGTGCGTTGAACGATTCCTCACCGACATGGGCAGTCGTGCCTGGCGTCGTCCTCTCACACCTGTTGAGGTGGATGCCCTCATGGCACTCTATCGGGCTCAAACGGCTGATGGTGACGGCACACCGGACGCCGGTGTTCGAACGGCGGTGACCGCGCTGCTCCAATCGCCCAGTTTTCTGTACCGCATCGAGGTCGGCGTGCCTGTGGACGGTGAAATGGACCTGTTCGCACTGGACAGCTATGAAGTCGCCTCGCGCCTTTCTTACTTTCTCTGGCGTACCATGCCCGACGCCGAGTTGTTCATCGCGGCTGAGACCGGGGCGCTCCTGACTGAGTCAGGCCTTTCGACACAGGTAGACCGGATGCTCGCACACCCGAAAGCGCGCGCCGGGTTTTGGCAGTTCTTTGCGCAATGGCTGCACCTCGAGGATGTGGACAAATTGGTAAAAGACCCGCGCTACTACCCTGACTTCAACGCGATGGTTGCAGCACGGATGAAAGGGGATGCGCGCGCGTTCATCGAAGACGCTGTCTGGTCTGCTGGAGGTAGCATGCGGGCGCTGTTTGACAGAGAGTTTACCGTGGCCGGCGATCCCGACTCGGTGGTACGGGTCGGTGTCTTGAGCCAGCCAGCTTTACTTGCCGCCACATCAAAGCCGAACATGACGTCGCCGATTCATCGCGGCATCTTTGTCCGAGAGCAGCTCCTGTGCACGGCGCTACCGCCGCCGCCGCCAGACCTCATGGTTGTGGCGCCTGATCCCGATCCCAACCTGACGACGCGTCAGCTCTTTGAGGCCCACAGCGCCGAGCCTGCTTGCGCCGGCTGCCACCAGCTTATCGACCCGCTCGGTCTCGGGTTCGAGCATTTTGACGCTGTAGGCAACTGGCGAGACGTCCAGAACGGTCGGCAGGTGGACGCCAAGGGCGAGGTCTTCGCAACCACCGATATCAACGGCGCATTCTATGGTCTCGATGAATTGGCCGGACGACTCTCGCGGAGCGATCAGGTGCATCGTTGCGTCACAACGCAGGTGTTTCGCTACGCGATGGGACGCGGGGAGAACGCCGGTGATGGTTGCACTATCGAGAGCGTCTACGAAGATTATGTCGACAGCGGCTACGATTTTCGAACCTTGGTCAAGAGCTTAGCCACTCATCTGGCCTTTCGACATAAGAACGGAGGCGCTCATGATTAATCGTCGACGTTTTTTGAAGTACAGCGCGGGCGCGCTCGCGATGCCGTTGCTTGCGTCGAGTCGAGCGAGTTGGGCCGATGAGCGCAATGGCTTTCCAAAGCGCTTTCTGGTTGTGTACCAGCCAAATGGGACAAAGAAAGAGCTCTGGTCTCCGGGCGCCGATGCGACTGAGACGAGCTTCGAGCTAGGGCCGCTGCTCACGCCACTCAACCGCTTTAAAGATCGGCTCGTTTTGTTCGACGGCATCAACATGGACATCGCGGGGATGGGGCCAGGTGGACCACACCAACGCGGTATGGCGAGCTTACTGACGGGTGAGCCCATCACGGAAGGGGACTTCGTAGGCGGTGACGGTCGCCGCGCGGGTTGGGGTGGTGGACCATCCATCGACCAGGTCATGGTGAATGCGCTTCGACCTTCGACCGCTTTAAGCTCGCTTGAGCTCGGTGTTCGGGTCAAAGAGGCCATACCGCGGTCGCGGATTATTTACCGCGGCGCCGAACAGCCGGTTGCGCCGATCAACGATCCTGTCGAGGCGTATGAACGTGCCTTCGGTGGTGCGATACAGCAGAGTGGCAGCAGCGAAGATATGGCTGCTCTGTTGAAGACGCGGCGTTCAATCCTTGACTTTGTCTACGGTGATTTTCAGCGACAGCAGGCAAAGGTGAGTCGCGAAGATGCGATGAAACTGGAGAATCACGCCGAGTCGCTGCGCGACTTAGAGCGCCGAATGAGCGTTATCGTCGAGCGTGACGACAACTGCTTACCCGATGCACCGAGCCCAATGGACGTCATGGGCGAGGCTGAGTTTAGGGCTTTGCTGAGAGCGCAAGTCGACGTCATGGTCAATGCGTTTGCATGCGATGTGACGCGAATCGGGAGTATCCAGTGTTCCTCTGCTGTGAACGCGCTTCGATTTACCTTCATGGGGTTGAACGACAATGAGGGCCACAGTCTGTCTCATTCCGGTGACTCAAACGAGCTCCTACAAGGTCAATGGGACCAGATGTTGACGTGGTACAGCGAACAACAAGCTTATCTGCTCGAGCGCCTTGCCAGCGTATCCGAGGGGGCCGGTACGCTCCTTGACAACACGCTCTTACTCTTCGTCAATGAGATCAGTCGAGGCAACACCCACAGCCATGAAGACATGCCGTTCATCCTGGCGGGTGGCGCTGGTGGTGCGCTTAACGCCGGTCGGTATCTCCGTTACGACAACGAGAATCATCTTCGTCTGTTGCAGTCCGTGCTCGAATTGATGGATGTCGATTCCAGTGATTTCGGGCTGCGAGAGTTCCGCTCTCTCGGTCCACTGCCCGGCATACTTTAATCGTTTATCTTAACCCAGGTGCCCCACCAGGGCGGCGTGAGTCCATCTACCTTAATCGCCTTCCAGCGATAGCCGCGGGCCCGCCAGACGTCGCGCTCGCTTCGTCTCTTCGTAGGCGTATGCTCTGTGATCGTTGGATGGTAAATGAGGAAGTCCACATCCTTCTTTAAGACATAGGACAACGGGGCGCTCTTCGTGTGACCCGGTCGATGGCCGCGGGCCGGCACATTATGTGCGACCCACTCATCGTTGAGGCCGAGTACATCCACTGTGTAAAGCTTTGAATAATAGGGGATAATCCCTGCCGCGGTCACAGCGATCGACTGGTCGGGCTCGGCCTCTCGAGCAAGCCATTGTCCGATGGCTGTGCATTGCTTGTGAAACTTCTTTAACCAGCCAATGCGGTCTACGCCTTGGTCGCTTCCATCACTCATCGCGAACTCGTCCACTCGCTTTATGTGTACCGCTGCGGCAAACACCACGACAACACAGACGGCGATGGCTGACTTCTTCCAGGCCATGGGTATGTGGGTTGCGATGGCGTAACAACCGAATGCGGCTACACAGGCGACCAATGGCATGATCGGTACATAAAACCGATGGAGCGCCATAAAGTCGCCGCCGACTCGTGTCACGTGTAAGACGATCACACCGGTGATCAGGGCAGACAATAGAAGAAATCGCTTTATCGCGTCATTTGCGATGCGCAAAGCAAGCATCCAAAAGATTGGCAAGACCCAGAGCCAATGGGTATTGACCCAGCTCAGCAAATAGCGCGCACCGGGCGCCCAAAAACCTTGAGCGCCGGTTTTCACGTAATAGGTATTTGGAAATGGCCATCCATAATAGCTCCATCGCCACGCAAAATAAGGCGCAAACAATACGATGAAGGCAAACGACCATCGCCATTCTCGCCCGTTGGGTCGCCAGCGTTTTTGGACAAAGAGCATCCTAAGCAGGTGAAAAAGGCCAACGACCGCGAGTAATAACATGCCTTCTGGTCGTGTCATGGAGGCGAGGGCGAACCAAATACCACTCAGCACAAGGCTGTCTTGTCGGCTTTCCGCATCCAGATAACTCACAATTGCGAGGGTCGTGAGCGCCGTGAAGAGTTGCGTCTCGAGTCCACCCGTCGCCCAGCAGGCATAGGCGGGGGCGGCCGCTAGAAAAACGGATGGTAGAAGATCGGACATCCTTGTACCCCCGCGGAGGCGCGAGATAAATCCCGTGATGGTCCAGCAGGTGATGATGGCAAGTCCAATACCGAGAACTCGTGACCAAAGACCGGGGTCACCATCAAGCGCGATGACCGCCGCCATGAGTACGGTCCAGAGAAAGTTGGTATAGCCCTCAACTTTTTCACCCGGATTGAAGACCAACTCACCGTGCCGCACCAGATTGTCCGCATAGCGAAATGAGATGTATGCGTCATCATTGAGGAAGTTAAAGTAGAGCGCATGGCCAACCAATCCAATCGCAATGGCGCCAAAGGCTGCCAGTCTCATCGGGTGCTTGGAACTCTTGAACAAAACTAACCTCGGCGCTAATAAGATCATATCGATGGGCGCGCTGACCAATTCGAGCGCTCCGCGGTATAGGCGGACAGTAACCAATCTCTTGCTCGGCTGTCCTCATTACTACAACTGAACCTGGAGACCAACTCTGAAAGTCCACGGAAACGTACAAGGCCTCAAGCCAAAACAGCGACATCGCCTTGGCCTATTGTACAACCGCAAAGTACCCCCAAAGAGCATTGTATCGACGCCGGTTGCGGCCTCACTCTGTGAGCTGAGCCATGAAATTGGTCGCCAAGTTGGCATTACCATCGATAGACGAGGACGAGTAAAGCATGTCATCGTAGGCGATGCGGACCAATTATTCATTCCCGATTTGGGCCGTTCCCGTGCCGGTGAAGGGCGTTTTCGGGGGATCCGGTTGATTCATACCCACCTTCGCGACGAACCACTCAGTCAAGATGATTTGACCGACCTCGTTCGATTGCGGCTCGACCTCATCGCTGCGGTTGGTGTGGGTCACGATGGTCGACCGAGTCGTTTTTACCACTCGTACCTCCTCCCCCATGGCAGTGAAAAACCCTACGCTGAACCAGCCCTCAGTACGGTTTGGGATCAGTCCATCGACTTCCTGGGGTTTATTGCAGACCTAGAGGCCGAGTTTAGCCGGCGGACTGTCGGTGCGGTGGAAACAGCGAATCAGACCCGCGCTATCGCGGTTCATGTGGCGCTTCCCCAAGATGATATCGAGCCTGAGTTGGCGCTGCGAGAGCTCTCTCAGTTGGCCAACACCGCTGAGGTTGTGCTCGTTGATGCCATCGTGCAGCGGCGGCGCAGCTATGATCCCAAATATGTCATCGGTCGAGGTAAGCTTGAGGATCTCTTACTTCGGTCGATGCAGCAGGACTGCGAGCTGGTGGTCTTTGACCAAGACCTGACGCCAAATCAAGTTCGCGCGATAGCAGAGGCGACGGATCTCAAAGTGATCGATCGAAGTATGTTGATCATGGACATTTTTTCCCGTCGAGCGCATACCCGAGAGGGAAAACTCGCCGTTGAGCTTGCCCAGCTTAAGTATTTGTTACCGAGGCTCGCTCACAAGAGCTCCGCGTTTTCCCGGCTGGCCGGTGGGATCGGCGGTCGAGGGCCTGGTGAGACCAAGCTTGAGATCGATCGGCGACGGGCCAGAGACCGAATCACGGTGCTATCAAAGCTTCTCGTGACAGCCGCGAAGCAGCGTAAGAATCGGCGGCATCGTCGTACCTCACGCGCCGTCCCAACGGTTGCGGTCGTAGGATACACGAACGCGGGCAAAAGCACGCTCTTCAATGCCGTCACTCAGAGTGAGGTGCTTACGGAAGATAAATTGTTTGCCACTCTGGATGTGACGACGCGGCGGCTGCGGTTTCCCCGCGACCGTGAACTCGTCATCACAGATACCGTTGGCTTTATCCGGGACCTGCCAGACGGCCTTGTCAATGCATTCAAGGCGACGCTGGAAGAAGCGGAGGAGGCCGATGTTCTTGTGCATGTCGTCGACATTTCAGACCCTCAAATGGAAGAGCAAATCGCATCCGTTAGACGGATCCTAAGTGAGACTGAACTCGACCATAAGCCAGTCTTGCTCGTGTTCAATAAGGTGGATCTCATCGACGGGGAGATCGCCAGCAATCTCTGTCGCCTGTACGGCGCGTTTGGTGTCTCCGCGTTAGAACGTCGCACCTTGAAGCCGGTACTCGAGGCGCTTGAGTCAAGACTCTGGCAAGAGGGCAGGAAAGCTGAGCTCACGCTTGTTTAGGTGCCGCGGCGTGGGGTTTAGACATGCAATTGGCACGGGGCAATGGCATCGTGCAGTGAGGAACGTAAAGTCCAGGGGGGGCCGTGAAGACACATCAGGTCGAAAACCAAGTTCCGCCGCTCGCGAACTACAATCTATTTAGTTCGGATGCAGCGCTTCGCGCGGCGGTTGAATGCCACGGGGTGAAGGCAGCAGCTGATGAGTTGACGGAGTTTGGCGCGCTCGTTGGCTCAGAGGCGGTGCTCGAGCATGGGCGTCTCGCCAATGAAAATCCACCTGTCCTGCGCGCATTTGATCGCAACGGGCATCGTATCAACGTGGTTGAGTACCACCCCAGCTATCATGAGTTGATGGCGCTGAGCATGGCGCATGGATTACATGCTCAGCCGTGGCAATCATCAATGCCAGGACGATTCGTCACGCGAGCTGCGAAGACTTATATGATGACCCAAGTTGAGGCGGGTCATGGCTGTCCGATCACGATGACGTTCGCCTCGGTACCAGCGCTGAGAAACTCGAGCGACTTGGCGGCGGACTGGGTACCGCGCTTAATCTCTCCGCAGTATGACTCTCGAAATCTTCCGGCTGTCGAGAAGCATGCGAACACCGCAGGGATGGCGATGACCGAGAAACAGGGCGGGTCAGATGTTCGGGCGAATACGACCCGCGCTCATGCGCAGTCCGACGGCAGCTATCGCTTGGTCGGTCATAAGTGGTTTTGTTCGGCACCGATGTCAGATCTGTTCTTGACGCTGGCGCACGAAGACGCGGGATTATCATGCTTTCTCGTGCCGCGTTGGACGCCTGACGGCAAAGTAAATCCTATGGACATCCAACGGCTGAAGAGCAAGGTTGGCAATCAATCGAATGCATCGAGCGAGATCGAATACAAGAACGCGTACGCGGTGCGTCTCGGGGAGCCGGGCCGCGGTGTCCGGACAATTATCGATATGGTCGCCCACACAAGACTAGACTGTGTGGTTGCGAGCGCAGGGTTGATGCGTCAAGCCGTATCGCTCGCGAGTCATCATGTTGGTCACAGACACGCCTTCGGTGCCCGCTTGGTCGACCAGCCGCTCATGCAAAACGTGATCGCTGATCTCGCCATCGAGTCCGAGGCCGCGACGGCGTTGAGTTTTCGTCTGGCGGCAGCCTATGAGGCAGGCCAGCAGGATAGGGGACAAGCGCTCTTTGCCCGACTTGCAACGGCGATTGGCAAATATTGGGTGTGTAAACGAGTCCCTTGGGTGGCCTATGAGGCCATGGAGTCCCATGGTGGTAACGGCTATGTCATGGAGCATAGTGTGGGTAGACTCTATCGTGAAGCGCCACTCAACTCGATTTGGGAAGGCTCGGGCAATGTGATTTGCCTCGACGTTTTGCGGGCCCTATCAAAGGAACCAGACGCCTATGAGGTCTTAAGGGCAGAGTTAGCGACCGCTGCTCGGATGGAACCGCGATATGATGCCTTGCTGGCGACCATCGATCATTGTGTTACCTCTGGTCAAGTGGACCAATTCGGTGCCCGTCGTTTTGTGGAATTGCTCGCGCGTGCGTTGCAGTCGTGCATGCTCTTGCGGCATGGCGCAGACGCCGTGACAAAGGCTTATATACAGACTCGTCTCAGCCAGGAACCATTCGGCTGCTTCGGCACGCTACCCCCTGGTTTAGATATCGGTGCCATTATGGCGCGCGCGGCTGTTCAAAATATGAGCGACGCGGATGGGTAACGCCACTCAGATATGGGTCGACGGTGTCCTCGATGGACAGATCCCCGGAGATGACCCCGGACTTTTGTTTGGGCTGACGGTGTTTGAGACCCTGCGCACCTACCAGGGCGTGCCTTTTCGACTCGAGCGACATATCGAGCGTCTGATGGCATCAGCGGCCGCGATGGACATCGCGTTGCCTAGCCAGAGTCAAATTCGACGAGAGATTCTCGATGTGTGTGCCGGCGATGTGTCGATTCGATACACCGTCACCGCCGCACAACGCACCATTCTACAGGTTCGTTCGTTGAGTGGTGAGCGGCCTTGTCAGCCGAAACGGGTGACACCACTTGAGTGGGTCAATCCGCCTTCTTTACCTGGCGCTGTGAAGCATGGTTGTCGCGCAGCCTGGCTCCTCGCTGCTCGAAAAGCAGATGTGGATGAGGTTCTCTTGGTGGACGCGAGCGGAGATATCCTGGAGGCCAGCCGGTCAAATGTGTTTGCGGTCTGCGACGGGCGCATGATGACCCCGCCACTGGACGGCCGTCAGCTTGCTGGCGTCACCCGCGAAGCTTTGTTTGATGCAGCCTCGTCCATC
Source organism: Bradymonadia bacterium (assembly GCA_049889275.1). Taxonomy (GTDB): domain Bacteria; phylum Myxococcota_A; class Bradymonadia; order UBA7976; family UBA1532; genus UBA1532. The sequence continues at coordinate 78,870 of JBMHDS010000044.1, forward strand.
GGTCTCGCGATCGAAGAGACCGCAATTTCAGTCAGCGCTGACTTTGACGAATTTTATCTCGCTTCGACGCTCAAGGAGCTTTCACCCGTACCGGCTTTAAGCCGGAAAGGCTTTAATGAACTCGGGCCGCTCGGAAAACGCTTACATGACGCCTTTACGGCCCTGGTCATTCGTGAGTGTGGTGGGCGATGACTGCACACAAAACCGTCGTTGTCGGTGATCCTCAGACCACCTTTCAACAATTTGTTGATGTTCTTGCGCAACATGAATGCTTAAACGCTGATGGGCGCATCCATCCACATATACAGCTCATCGCCGTGGGCGATTATTTTGACTTTGGTAGAGCCGGCGTGAGTCGAAAACAGGCTCAGGCACATGGTCTTGCGATTTTGAAATGGCTCGCTGACCATGACGAGGCACATGTGCATATTCTCATGGGTAATCATGATCTATGCCGCGTGATGGAGTTATATGCACTCTCGGACGAAGCCTTCGACGAGGCGCACGCTTTAGCCTGTGCGGGTGATGAACGCGTCTACCGACAAATCTATCCCGATCTGCCTCCGATGGGCGTCGTCGCAAGAGACTTCTCGGCGTTTTGTGTGGCCCAGCGCCGTTTACTCCAGTCACTCTTGATGGCAAGACGGGCCAAGCTTGCCCATGTGGTTCAGCTTGACGTATCACGACCTGTTCTCGTGACGCATGCGGGGGTGACCACCGGAGAACTCGCTCATCTCAATTGTATTGACGCGACGCCACGTGTGATCGCGGCCAAGCTCAACAGCTATCTCGATGATGCGGTCGACGCAGTGAGGCAGAGTTGGAGCGATGGCATCGATGCGCCGCTTAACCTCGAGCCGCTGCATATCGCAGGTGGAGCTGGGCAGGAGGGCCGGGGCCTCCTCTACAAGCGGCCCACCACCAAAGAGCTTGAGCCAAACGATTTGCAGCAGCCCGCGCGCCGATTTCAGATCACCCAGCTACCAAGACGGCTGCATCAGATTTGTGGTCATACTCAGCATAAGAAATGTCAAAAGTTGATGCCTGGACTGGTGGATGACGGCGAGCTCAGTCGTGGCCAGATCAGGACGTTGACTGTGGGCACAGACCGTCATCAATATCGTCTCGGCGCTCATTTACCTCAGCCTGACGACGCCTGCCTTTGGATGGTTGATTCGGGCCTTAATTACTGGCCCGCCGAGTCGGTGGATGTACTCGTTTGCTAGTGGCAGAGAGTCCGTGCCCTGCGTCATGGACGACGCGATACGCGGGATGCAAATTTCGTCGTTTGCAAGTTCGACGATTTAACTCAGACTGTGGTACGTTGGTGCCATGAACTCTCCGGCAACAAAACCGCCTATGGCGACGGGCGAGATGGGTATCATTCGGCCCATTTATTTATTGCGCCAGGTCTACCCCATCAGTGAAGCTCGGGTGGTCACCATGGGGACCGGCGAGCTTGTCATCGGCAGGGCCCCGAACGATACGAACGGATTGACCATCGCTGACGGCGAGGCCAGTCGTCGTCACGCCTCGATCGTGTTTGATCGACGCTCGAACAGCCACACGGTAACGGACCTTGGCAGTAGCAATGGGACGTTTGTAAACGGGCAACGCATCTCAAGTGAAAAGCTTGAGGATGGTAGCGTGGTGAGGACGGGCCGAAGCATTTTCGTTTATGTTCGGTCTGCGCTCGGTCCGGGCGTCACGTTGCCGAATTTGACACCTCGATTGAGCCTCGCACGCGCATTGGTTGAAGGCATAGCGGACCGTGCAGCGACCTCGGGGTTGCCCGTATTGATCTACGGTCCGACCGGTGCTGGTAAAGAGCGAATGGCAGAGCGGTTGCACGTGATGAGTCAGCGCGCCGGCCGGCTGGTTAGCCTCAATTGCGGTGCCTTGAGTAGCGAATTACTCGGCAGCGAGTTGTTCGGACACGTCAAGGGCGCTTTTTCTGGTGCACAAGCGGCTCGGACAGGTCTCTTCGCGGCGGCAACGGGTGGTAGCCTTTTTCTAGACGAGATCGCAGAGTTGCCCTTGGAACAGCAGCCTGCGTTGCTCCGAGCGTGTGAGACAGGTCGAATTCGTCCCGTCGGGGCTGACCGCGACCAGTCTGTAGATGTGAGGATAATCGCAGCCACACACACCGACCTCGACCTCATGTGTGCGGCGGGTACTTTTCGAACAGACCTCCTCGCGCGTTTACGAGGCGTCACGCTCCAGCTGCCGTCTTTAAGTAAGCGTAGGGACGAAATCCTGGCGCTGTTCGACGAGTTCGTTGATGGTATTCCATTTGGCATCACCGTCGCCGAGCGCCTGTTGCTCTACCGCTGGAAAGAGAATGTTCGCGAACTCAAGAACGTGGCCGAGTACGTACGACTTTTCGCACAGCAGGCTGGCTCTGTCCATCCATCGCACTTACCGAGTCATGTGGTCGGCGGTGGTGAGCCAGTCTCCTCAGGACCGCCAGGCCGCTCTGATCTTGAAGATCTCTTGCGGATTCATGGTGGAAATATGTCCAAGGTCGCAAGGGAGCTGGGTGTCCATCGTCAGCAAGCCTATCGTTGGATAACGAAGGAAGGCCTCAACCCCGCCAAGTACCGTCGCAGCTAGCCTCGCACTGAGAGCGCAGCGAAGATGGCTTTCATTAAGGAAAACATTTTGTGAACACGCCAGAATCGAATCGTTCTCTCAAGCGTAGCTTATCTCTACTCGCGGTGGTGGCGCTCGGTATCAATGGAGTGATTGGCCAAGGCATCTTTTTGTTGCCGGGCAAAGCCTTCGCGGCGCTGGGCCCCGCAAGCCTTCTGGCATTGATTTTTGGCGGTTTTCTCTGCTTTCTCATCGCGCTCTGTTTTGCTGAGGTGGCAAGCTATTTCGATGAAACAGGTGGCGCCTATATCTATACGAAACGGGCATACGGAGAGTTTGTCGGTTTTCAGGTGGGCTGGCTGACTTGTTGCATCGCCGTCATCTCTTGGGCAGCTCTCGCGAATGGGTTGATGGTGGTTCTCGCCAAGTTGATGCCCACTTATTGGCAGGGGGCTGTAGATTGGTTTACCGCGACGATGCCAGGAATTGACGCGGCCAATGCCGAAGGTGTGTTCCGAAAGACCTTCGCTGTCCTCGTGATGACGGGACTCATGTTCGTCAACCTGGTCGGTGCCCGCCAAGGAGCCGCCGTGTCCACAGTGTTTTCGGTGGCAAAGCTCCTGCCCATGATCGTTTTCGTCCTCGTGGGGCTGTTTTTCATCGAGGGCGGTCGATTCTCCGATTTTGCGCCTCATGGTTGGGGTCGGTTCGATGATGCGGTGCTCACGTTACTGTATGCATACGCAGGCTTTGAAACACTGGTGGTACCCGCTGGAGAGATGAAAAATCCGCAGCGGAACGTACCCCTCGCTCTGATGATTGTCATGATCGTCGTCACCGTTGTCTATATTGCTGTGTTGGCCGTTTGCATCGGCACCTTCGACGGCTTGGCGGGTCATGATAACCCTGTGGCGGCGAGCGCTGAAATCTTCATGGGCACCACCGGCGGACTGATCATTGGGACCGGTATCGCGATCTCAGTTTTTGGTACCAACGCGGGCGCAGCTTTTGTCAGCCCGCGCCGCTTTTTTGCTATGGCTGATCGTGGAGAACTGCCTAGAATTTTTGCCCGAGTGGATGAGAGGTCAGGTGCACCAAGGCCAGCGATCGTGCTGACCTGGGCGCTCGCATGTGTTCTCTGTTGGTCGGGCTCCTTCATTCAGTTGGCAATCTTTGGCGTGATCGCCCGTCTACTTCAGTATATTCCCACATGCCTCGCCGTGATCGTGTTGCGCAGGCAGGGAGACCATAGTAAGCGCGAAGGCTTTCGTGTTGTGGGCGGCGCCATCATCCCCCTGCTCGCCAGCGCCCTCTGCTGTTGGCTCCTCTACCGAACGTCCACTGAGAAGCAACTCATGGCGCTTTACTTCATGCTGGCTGGTGCGGCCTTATACGGTGTCAAAGTGATCAATCTAAAGCGTGGCGTGGGCAAGCATCGGGAGAGCGACTCTGCATGACTGTGGACAGGGAACCACAGCCTAACCATGGACCGGGATTAGCGACCATCCTCGCCCTGAGCGCGTGCGCATTCTGCGTACTCGGCAGCTATGCCATCGCCCGGCCATCCATGAAAGCGTTACTCTTACAGCACTATGGTAAAGAAGCGCTGCCTTATGCGTGGCTACTCGTCGCCCTCGGCGTGACAGTTACCGTCAGCGTCTACTCGCGATTTGCAGCGCGAATGGAGCTGCGCCGGCTGTATCGATGGGCTGTGGTTTGGACATGCGTTACGCTCTGCTTTGCCCTCAGCCTATATCACGCGGGATTTGAGTGGGCGGTATTTCTTCTGTTTGTCTGGAAAGACATCTACATCGTCTTATTGATCGAGATGTTTTGGACATGCGCAAACTCCATCTTCCAGTTGAAGACGGCCAAATGGCTCTATGGCGTGTTCTTGAGTGTCGGAACGCTCGGTGGGATTACGGCTAATCTATCCGTTGGCGAACTGGCGAGAACGCTCGGTGTGGGCCATGCCCCTTGGCTCGTTCTGCCCATGCTCTTCTTCACGGCTGTTCTCATCAGTGGTCTACCGGAGGTCAGACCAGAACGCTCGGCGGATGAAAGTAAGGCGAGCTTTCACGCAGGCTTTGCTTTGGTATGGCGGTCCAGATATCTGATGGCAATTCTTGGCATCATCGCTTCGATTCAGCTGGCCCTTAATCTTGTCGATTTTCAGTTGTCGGCCATGGTGGAAGCGAGCCATGTAACAGCGGCAGGCAAGACGGCCGAGTTTGGGCGGATTTACGGCATGATCGATGGAGCGGCCCTGACAATGCAATTGGGGGGCGGTGTGCTCATCACAGTGTTGGGGGTCTCTGGCGTGTTGGTTTCAGCACCGATCGTGCTGCTCGTCACGTTGTCTTGCTTCATCTTTATGCCCACCTTGGGGCTCATTTCAGTGGCTTTTATTGCCGGGAAATCAATGGACTATTCGGTGTATCGCACAGCGAAAGAAGCCCTCTATTTGCCTCTTGCACAACGGGAGCGCGCCTTGGGCAAAGCCGTCATTGACATCATGGTCTACCGCGTCGCCAAAGCCGGGGCTGCAATCTTTCTGCTCGCGCTGAGTTGGCTTGGAGACTTGAGCGCGTCGACCGCTGTCATCGGTGGTCTTGCGGTGGCGGCGGTGAGTGCGTGGCTGTTTTTTGCCCTACGTGTCTTGCCGATTTATGGTCAGAAGACAAATGAACAACGAGACGAAGCGGTTGGCGAGGCGTGACCCAACGAAGGTGAACGTCTCATCTTGAGCAAGCTGGACGAATTCGGCGTGTTGGTCTACCTTGAACGCTCTGGTTGTGCCGCAGGAATTTGATGTCTTCAACTCGCCCCCCAAAGATTTTACTCGTTCAAGTACGAGCACCGGATGACCCGATGCTTGAACATGAAAGACTCTGCGTTCAACGTCGTCTGGGCGCTCGTCATTTCGAACTTAAATACCGGAACGCTGTCCCTGAGAAGGCGGGACCATCTTGGCTAGAGGGGATCGATGGCGTCATTATCGGTGGATCGGGCGATTTCAGTGTACACCATCCAAAAAGTACGCCTTGGGTCACGCCGCTGCGGACAATGCTCGATGACATTTTACGTTTGAATGTACCTTGCTTTGCGATTTGCTTTGGCCATCAGATGCTTGGCCTGCACCTCGGCGAACATGTCAAGACCGACCCCGACTATGCGGAGCTTGGCACCGTCGCTGTCAACGTCACAGACGAGGGTCAGAAATCTCCACTTTTCGACGGTTTTAACAAGCGGCTGTGGGTCCACTCCGGGCATAGCGATCACGTCACGCGGGTGCCCGAGGGCGTCGACCTGCTGGCGTCGAATAGCGCGACACACACGCAGGCTTTTTTTGTACGTGGCACCCAGACGTTTTCGGTTCAATTCCACCCGGACATGACCGGAGCGGAGGCCCGCTATCGATATCTGGCGTATCGGCAAGGTTTTGCTGCTCGTCTTGACCCGACGGCAGAGAGTAAGGCGGACCAGTTTAAGCCTGACTTAGACGAGAGCGTCGGGCTCATCGGGCGCTTCTACGATATTTGCTTTTCCTGATAGAAACAGAGCAATGACAGCCAGGGTTTTGCCATCGACCACCTCACCTGAGGCAGTCGCGTCGAGCAGCTGATCAAACGATAGGTGTACGACGTCGATCTCCTCGTCGGGCTCTAGTCGTTGACCCACCCAAGCAAGTCCACGTGCTGCATACACGTGCATCACTTCGGTCGATATGCCAGGTAAGGCGAAAAAGTGGTGGATGAGCTCCATCGTACACGCTTCAAAGCCCGTTTCTTCAATCAATTCGCGTCGGGCGCAGCACTCGATTTCCTCGTCGGGCTCGATGGTGCCTGCGGGAAATTCGAGCAGCGTCGCACCAACCTGCCAGCGCCGATTCTTGATCATGACAATGTCGCCATTATCGAGAATGGGTACGACGACGACGGCTCCGGGATGAACGACGACCGCCCGTTTTTGCGTTCCCCGATCACGTCGTGGCACGTCGCACTGCCTCAGCTCGAAGCGTTTCTCCGAGTAGATGGTATGACCGGATGGTGGATTTGGCGTGAGCCTCTTCAAAGGGCCACGCAGCTCAAGAGGTCTTCCAAATAGGCGGAAGCTGTGCTCAGCGTGCGCTCGGGTTCCCCTTCGATGTTTGACGCGAGCGGAGGTGCAATTTCGACGAGGTCAGCACCGATCAAGGGAAACTTCTGCGCAAGCAAACGGGTCAGTTTCGAGACAAACTCGGGCGTGAGCCCACCCGGCTCCGGTGTCCCGGTTGCTGCTGCGTAGGCCGGGTCGGTGCCATCGATATCGTTACTGACATACAGTGCATCAACGCCCAGCGATTCGAAGCGCTGGACGACCTCATCGGCTATGGCGTCGGCGCCCTGGGCCATCGCTGTATCAGCCCAATATTGCCTGACATTGAGGCTCGACTCCCAGTGCGCGCGGGTGCGCCCGCTCGCTCGGATACCCACTTGGACGAGACGGCCATCGCGACCGAGCAATTCGTTTGCATGGTAGGCCCAGGTGGCAAAACAATAGCGCACACCCAATCTCTCTTGCAGTAGGTCGGTATGGGCATCGAAGTGGAGGAGACCGATCCGCCGGTCGCGGTGCTTTTCCCAATGCTCGAATGCCGCTGCAAACGCCGGCCAACCAACACTGTGGTCGCCCCCGAGCACGATGGGGACGACGTCGGCATTGTGCTGGTATGTTGCGTTGAGTATCGCCCGACATATGCCGAGGGGGCTGATAGGCCATTGAGGGTTCGTAGCGTCCTGTTGGTAGAGTGCGAGAGAGGTGCGTTCGCGCTGTTCACTGGAGAGCATCTCCTCTGACAAAAGCTGCGGTACAGTGTACACGTCACCGATGTCGCACACGCCTTCGCTCCAGATTGGATGTGTCGGCATAGACAAAAGCCACTCTCTGAGTGCACCGGGTGCTCGATTTGCACCGCGCGTAAACCCTGCCCCCGTATCTGAGGGCACACCAAGTATGGCTGCTCGCGCATCTTTCAGCTTAGCTAAGGTGCTCAGCCACGCTGTTTCGATTTCGTCTGGATGGGCACACCGATAGATGCGCTTTTGTAGATTTTGCAGCTCTTGTACACCCGTGCTTACCACATGGATGCCGCCACCTGCGGGTCTCAGTACATGCCTTAGATGAGGCGCCTTCTCAAACATACACCCTCTGGATTGACGTGGGTATCGATGCGCAGGCTTTTATCAGCTCGCAGCGCTTCTCTAGTACATGTCTTCATCGATAGCGATAGAAAGATCCATGCCGCTCACAGAGTACATACCAGACGATGCAGCGTCGATGGGCACCCAGCCCTCAGGTGCTTGAACCCATCTGGGTAGTGCTGGAATGATGTCTCCATTACGGCGTAGCTCATAGATAAGATCGAAGAGGCGCTTCGGATTACCGCGCGCTTGCTTCACCAGCCGAGCTTTTTCATGAGGTTCGATCCGAACCAGCTCGTCACTGATTCGTCCAAGCTCCTCTTCGTTGAGCGGTTCGAGCTTTCTTCGTGCGCTGGCCAGCCATTTGGGCACATCCAGCCCCGCTTGGACAACGGGGTCGCTGCCGGCCAGTACAATGATAACGGGTAATTTTGCGTTCCGAACAGCGCGAATAATCGCAATAATCTGGTCGTCTATCACTTCCACGCCATCGATGGCCAAGACAAATGGTCTCTGGTCACAACAGGCACGCACGAACTCCGTGACACATTTCATGTCTCGGTCGGTACTGTGGCCTCGATCGTCTTCGAGCAACCACTCCGTAATCATGAGTTTGTTGGCTGCGTCCACATGATGACCGTCGAGAAACCAGTCTAGATGCTCCTGCAGCGCTTCTGCTTGCATGCCGATACCGCCGGAGATACTGGTCATCGTCGAGCGCATACTCGGTCCGTACCTCCACTGATGTTGATGTGCCTCGATCTCTCCCTGGGCAAGAAATGGGCTGAGGAGCTCGGAGAGCAGCCGGGTTTTACCGCTGCCCTTCTCACCCGTCAGAACCAGGATACCGGGGGAGGGGTTGCTGACCCAATGGTCAAGGCCTCTCGATAAACTCAGCAAAAGCTCATCTCGGCCCACAAGTGTGCTTGTGCGCAGTGGTGCCTCGGGCGGTCTGTTGCCAATGCTGCCTTCAAACGTCGACGTGAGTAACGATTTACGGTGTTCAAACAGAACGCTCGCTTCGTCGTCTGTTACTTGCTCGCGCCGGTTGACTTCGTGGACACCGGTGACAACGCCATCGATCTGGGGTGTGAGTACTTCGAGTTCACTGTCTGCGAGACTCGCCAATGCAGCACGCACCTCTGCCGCTGTCCGGTAGCGTTCGAAGGGTTCCGGCTGGAGCATCCTGTTCATGACGTCCCACAAACCGACGGGCGTCTCAAAGCCAGGGCGCGGTTCCAGACTTGGGCAGCCAGAGTCCAGTCGGATGATCAATGATTGAACGGGACTTGATGCCCAAAAAGGTACGCGACCACAGATGATCTCGTACAAAACGATACCGAAGCAGTACAGGTCCGTCCAGGGGCCGATGCGTCGGCGATTTCCTGTCGCTTGTTCAGGTGCTGCGTAGTCGACTGTCCCTAATAAATCGTACGCCGATGTGCCGCTGCGTGCGCGGTCTCTCAAACGGGCCACGCCGAAATCGAGCAAAACAGCTTCGCCTGCGCTGTCCACGAGGATATTGTCGGGTTTGATATCGCGATGGATGACCGAATGCGAGTGTGCGTGAGCGAGCGTTTCGAGAATTTGATCAAGAACAGGCCAGAGGTCGCGCCAACTCGTAAAGCGCAGCGCCGCCTCATGCAGGGGTAGGCCGTTCTGTAGTTCCATTACAAAGAAAAGGCCTACGTCCGGATCCGACCCCGCGTCAACAACGGGCACAATTCGGGGGTGGTGCAGCCGCGCCATCGCCCTGATCTCTCGTTGAAAACGAAGCTCTGCTGCGGGGGCTGCGGCGATGGGTGGACGGAGTATCTTGATCGCAAAGGTCTCGCCTGTGCACTGGTCGTGCGTGCGCCACACCTCTCCCATGCCGCCCACACCAATTCGGTCGAGCAAGGTGTATCTGCGCGCTACAAGCACCTCTTTCGGCATCCGTTCCTCAATGTATCATTGCCACTCATCGATACTGACCCGTAATGCGCCCGAGATCCACAGCATTTTACGCGAACCACTGTTCGTATGAAATTCGACAGGTTTAGCGGCTGAAAATGTGCATTCTAAGGTACTTTTGGCGATCAACTCATGAACCTTTGCGGACAGTCGATCTGGGCCCCCAGTGGTCGGTCTGACACATGGACATTTGTTTCGGCTCTCGAGGCATGCCAAGATACGGCTTATGACACATCGATTTTCTCACCTCACATGGATTCAGCTTGTGACCGCCGTCGGTCTGAGTGGACTGCTCACGGTACCTCGAGACGGTATCGCTCAGGGGGTAGAGGACAATCACTGGCGACTCGAGCTGAAGATGGTGGGTCGCTACAACCCAGTCGGCATCGCGCTGAGGCCGGCGCTGGGCTATCGCGTGCCGCTGAGTCAGTCAGACCATGTGCTGCTCAAAGGCACTCATATCGAGGCTGGATTTCTAGGCGCGACCAGTCCAGCAGCATTCAATCCCGGTGCCTATCTGTCTGTGGTTCCGATCGCCCCTCTCGTTTTTCGTGTCCGGGTGCAACAACTCCGCTATTTTGGCGCATTTGGTAACCTGAGCAGTTTTGAAGACGAAAATCCGAACTGGTCCGACGATGTACGCGACACGGACTTGTCGTCAGGTCGTCACGGAACAGCGATGCGAGCCGAAGCAAGCGCACAATTCCGAGCGTACTTAAAAGGCGTAGCGGCGGTTGCGCAGTACAGCATTGGATTGTATCAAGCAGACGTGCCCCTCGGCCGCAGCTGGTATGAGCCGAGTGATGACCTTCTACTCCACCGCACTGACCATGTACATCGAGCTCATAGTTTGCTCGGTTGGTATGCCTATGGTTCTCCATTTAGCGCTGAGCACCTCATGCTCGGCGGCCTGTGGCAGGGTCATCGGGTCGAACGGGCTGCCTATTCAAGACATATCGGTGGTATGGTCATCGGATATCGTCCCGGTTGGATGAAGGCGCGAAAACTGACCGCGCTGTTGTTGGCGGCTCGGTATCTGCAAGATCCATATCGCACCGACGAATTGTATATCGGGACCATCGTGTCAATGACGTGGGAGCGCCTTTCTCCGGCGGGTGAAGAACCCTGATGCGCGAACGCGATCGCCGTTGGATTGTGTCTTTATTCGTCTGTCTCAGCGCAGCTTGTGACGACGACACAATGAACATGACATCGGACACGAGTGAACGTCGATCGGTGTTCGACGCTGGGGGCGCCGGGTGGGTTGACGCAACGGGCCAGGCCTGCCGTCTCAACAGCGACTGCATTCCCCAGCTTTACTGCAGTGATGCAGGCCGATGCACCTTCGAGTGTCGTGAGGATAGGGATTGTTTGTCAGAGCGTTGCGTGAGCGGGCAGTGTCGACCGCCGATTATGATGAATGACAGCGATATGGGGGGAGCCGGGCTTGACATGGGCGCTTGCTCGTCAACGTCGCCTTGTCCCGAGGGCACGATCTGTGAGACCGCAACAGGGCGTTGTCGACCCCCCACAACAGAGGGGTGCACGGATAATACGTGTCCCCTGGGACAGTATTGCGACGTGGACAATGAACGCTGTCAGGCTCTTCCTGCCAATTGCTTAGAGGCCGGGTGCCCGACTGGTTTTGGCTGCCACCGACGGCGGAACAGTTGCATTCGCCTACCAACGGATTGTCGTCTGACCGATTGCCCCCAAGGGTTTGCATGTGGTGACGAGGCGAGCCAATGTCTGGCCGCTCCTGATTGCGCTTTCGATGGCTGTGATGGGGCAGCGGTGTGCAACGAAGAAACCGGCGATTGTGTTGAGATGATCGCGAACAGCCCGTTGGGCGGACCTTGTGAACGGTCCGCGAACTGTGTTTCCGGACTCTGTCTCGACGTGAGCGTTGAAGGTCACCAGCACACGCTTTGCGCAAGCCCTTGCTGCAGTGAATTTGATTGCCCCGTTGGTTTCGGCTGCCGAGACACGATGGGAATTCAAATTTGTCTTCCCAGCGAAATCTATCCGGTCGGATATAGTTTCGATGCTGTCCGAGGCCAACAATGCGGCCCTGGGGCCCGGTCGTGCCAAAGTGGGCTGTGCAACCTCCAAACCGATCGGTGCCTAGGTATCTGTTGCACCGATGGTGATTGTGGCGGTGGGGTGTGTCAGTTTCGGCAGGTTGGCAATCTCGCGCGGGCGATCTGCGAGACGGTCCCACTGGGGTTTGGTCAAACTGGACAGGGATGCCGGAGCGAGTTCGATTGTATGAGTGGTGTCTGCGTCCCTGTGCCTGTGAATGGGTTTCCAGGCCAATGTGCAGATCTATGTTGCCGGTCGGATCAATGCCCGCAGACGACGACCTGTGGGCAGGTGGTTGGCCTCGGTGGCACCATCGTGTCGGCTTGCGTACCACTCATACCAGGTCCTCAGAATGCGGGCAGTGCCTGTATGAATGATGGTGTATGCGGCAGCGGACAGTGCGTGGAGCGGGTTTGCAGAGAACCCTGTTGTCGCGACGATGACTGTGCTCACGGAGAGCGTTGCTTGCCGAGGCCAAATGACGAAGGCAGCCTTGTACGCGTATGCGTTCCGCAGGGCGCTTAGGGCTGCCGAATAAGCCTTTTTTCGAGTGCTATTGTGGGCATCGTTCAGTGTGGCTACACTGGGCGGCGGACCACAGGTATGTTTGGAGTAACACGATGGATTTTTCGCTGAGTCAAGAACAGCAACAACTACGCGAACTGGCACACGAGTTTGCGAAAAATGAGATAAGACCGGCCTCACCACATCACGATCAGACCGGCGAATTTCCAACCGAAGTACTGAAGAAAGCCTGGGAACTTGGTTTGATGAATACGCACATCCCTGAGGCTTACGGTGGGATGGGGCTCGGTGTTACAGAAGGCGTCCTCATGGGCGAAGAAACGGCCTGGGGATGTACGGGCATTTCCACGGTCATGGAGGCCAACACCTTGGCTGAGGCGCCGGTCATCGTCGCTGGCACGGAAGAACAGAAGAAGAAATATTTGGGTCGCATGTGTGACGACTTTCTGTTCGCCGCCTACGGGGTGACCGAGCCCAATGCAGGCAGTGATGTAGCGGGCATTAAGACAACAGCGGTGAGGCGTGGCGATACTTACGTGCTCAACGGCGAGAAAATGTGGATTACCAATGCGGGCAAGGCAAACTGGTTCTTTGTACTCGCCAAGACCGACACCGAGGGTGGTCATGGCGGTATGACAGGGTTCATCGTTGACGCCGATACACCGGGTATCACGCTGGGCCGAAAAGAAATCAATATGGGCCAGAGGGCGAGCGATACTCGCGGTATCCTCTTCGAAGATGTCGAGGTACCCGTAGCCAACCGATTGGGTGAAGAGGGCTATGGCTTCAAGATCGCGATGAAAGCTTTCGATATCACTCGGCCATTGGTTGCATCAGGGGCTGTCGGGCTCGCGCGAGCAGCGTTTGAGCATGCCCGTGAGTATGCGAAGGACCGCAAGTCATTTGGTAAGCCGCTCTACGCTCATCAGGCGGTCAGTTTCATGATCGCGGACATGGCAAAAGATATCGAGGCTGCGCGTTTGCTGGTGTGGCAGTCAGCTTGGGCGATTGACAACGGACGCCGTAATACGAAGCTTGCGTCGATGGCGAAGTGTTTTGCTGCCGACACAGCGCATCGAGTGGCGAGTGATGCCGTTCAGGTTTTTGGTGGAAATGGGTTCAACACAGAGTATCCGGTCGAAAAGCTGTTGAGAGACTCTAAAATCTTCCAGATTTATGAAGGCACCAGTCAAATTCAGCGGCTCATCATTTCCAAAGAGATCTTCACGCGCTGAGGCCTCTCTCAGACAAGCTGGCGCTGCGCGTCGGTACGTGGACTTCCTCATGCAGAATAATAGGGGGGGGTGGATGGTGGACCCAAAAAGTTCATCGCCAGGTGAGAGACTGATCGCTTTGAGTGTACACGCCTACACCGCTCTTGGTGTGGTCTGCGCATTCTTGGCCATCGAAGCGTTAGATGCACGTGCCTATGGCACGATGTATCTGTGGATGCTTGTAGCCGTCATCATCGATGCGACCGACGGTTTTCTAGCGCGTCGATTCCGAGTCAAAGACGTGCTCCCCGAGATCGACGGCGCGCTACTCGATAACATCATTGATTTCCTCAATTTTACGCTTGTTCCGGTTTTATTTTTGTACCAGTCAGGCTGGTTATTGGAGCCAACCTGGCTCTGGTGTAGTTGCATTCTCGTCGCCAGCCTCTTCGCGTTCGTCAATACGGGCGCGAAGAGTTCGGAGTTTGGCTTCTTTCGAGGCTTTCCATCCTACTGGAATATTGTTGTCTTCCTGGTGGATATCAGCTTGCGTCAATGGACGCTGGAACCCATCGATGAGGTTCGTTGGGGCGTGACCTCACTGGTTGTTTTTCTTGCCATTCTAAGCCTTCTGCCCGTTTATTTTGTTTACCCGAGCAGAGCGATTCGCTGGCCAGGTTTCTTTATGGTGGGTAGCTTTGTATGGACCGTTCAGTTGGCTCTATGCCTAGCGTCTTATCCTCAAATTTCGGCTGAACTGTTTTATTCGAGTTTGATTTTTCCATCTGTCTACTTAGTGATGTCGGCGGTTTGGACGCCGTCGATCCATCGTCAGGTTCGGGGATAGCTCATGCGGGGGGGGGCAACAACCATCCTTGCCTTCGAATTGTTACTCGACCCAAAGTGCTTTTTGCTGAATAGTAGTCTCACCGAACACGCGTCGCTTGCACCGGTGCGTTTCTGTTCTCGCGAAGGGGTCACATGGACAACCACCAGAGTTCGAGCGTTAAGGTCTGGCGTGTTCGTATCTTTGCCGTTACCTGGCTTTCTTACGCTGGGTTCTACTTCTGCCGCAAAGCCTTTGGGATCGTCAAGCCGGTGTTGGTGGAAGACTATGGCTTCAGCAATATGCAGCTGGCCTGGTGTTGGGGCACGTATCTGACCACTTATATGTTTGGCCAGTTTTTGTCATCGAAACTCGGCCAGCGCTACACCTGTCGGCGCATGCTGCTCGGCGGCATGGCGCTGTCACTGTTTATGAACATCCTCATCGGCTTCTCAACCTACGGTGCCAGTGATAATCAGTCGGTCTTCATCTGGCTCGTTGTTTTTTTGGGCATCAACGGGTTTGCTCAAGCCACAGGCTGGCCCGGCAATGTTGGGATGCTCGCCCATTGGACTCGTCATTCGGAGCGTGGCCGCGTCATGGGGTGGTGGGGAACTTGTTATATGCTCGGAAGCATGTTCGCCAAGCATTTTGCCGCTTTCATGCTCGGATGGTTAGGTATCGCCTGGTCGTTCTGGGGTGCCAGCGCCGTGTTGTTCGCCGTGTGGATTTTATTCTATTTCTGGGGGCAGGAACGGCCCGAAGACGTTGGATTACCACCCTTTGTTGATGAGGTCACAAAAGACGGTGAGCACACCGAAGCGGGTCGACCATGGTCTGAGGTCGTGAACATCGTGGTGATGATGGGCCTACTCTACTTTTGCTTCAAGTTCACTCGTTACGCCGCTGACAGTTGGGGTCCAACAATACTGCGAGACTTCTTCAAAGGCGACGGCGCGACTGTCAAGGCCGGACATTGGAGCACCGTTTTTGATTGGGTGGGTTTCCTCGGTGTCATCGCGGGTGGTTACGCGTCCGATAAATTGTTCGGCTCACGCAGGTTGCCAGTGGTCTTCTACATGACCACTCTGATGTTCCTCGTTGCCATCTTGATGGCATTGTACGGGACAACGAATGTTTGGTTTTTTATCATCACCTTTGGGCTTCTCGGTTTCGCGATGATGGGCCCCGACTCACTTCTTTCGGGGACGGCTGCCATGGATATATCAACCCGTGAGAAAGCCGTGGTGGCCTCCGCGATCATCAATGGTCTCGGCTCCGCGGGCCCAATCTTGCAGGAATTTGTGATCGCTTATCTGAAGGACACATCGGGTACCAACGCTGTGTTGATACTCCTCTGTGGTATCGCAGGTCTCGCTTTCTTGGGGAGTGCGGCTTTGCTTGTCTATACAAAACGTCGCGGGTTAGCGATTTAGTTTTGTCGAAAACGCCTCAACATTTTCTCTTCGACTTTGATGGTGTGTTAGCCGATTCGGAGATACATACGCTTCCAACCATTAAGTTGATTGCCGCGCGTCACGACTTTTCGTCGGACAGTCTACGAGACGAGTATGGCGGTTGGACTTGGGCCGCAATCGCCGACGAGCTGTTGGCGAATATCGCCTCGCACACGGCCGCGTTGCCATCGACAGATATCTTGTCCGATGAACTCGCAGCAGCATTTTCCCAGTCTGTCTTAAGCTCACCCGTCGCTGTTCCTGGCGCAATCGAAGCAGTGAAAGCAGCGGCGCAAGTCGGTCGTGTCGCCGTCGTCACGGGGAGCCGTGGTGCTCTGGTTGAGGCCTGGCTTAATCACTTTCATATTCGTCGATATGTTGAGCTGATTGTCAGCGCTGAGACCTATGAGCGAGCAAAACCCGCTCCAGACGCATATCGCACAGCGCTTGAGCGCTTCATGGCGGAGCCGGACGAGACCATCGTGTTTGAAGACAGTCCGGCTGGTGTAACCGCTGCCATAGCCGCGGAACTGTGTGTGTACGTGATTGGAGAGACGCCGCTCCCACTGAACCTAAAGGCGTCGGTCTTGGGTCAGTTCACCGATTTTACGGACCCGACGCTGATTCGGCGAATGATGACCGAACACGGACTCGACCTCAGAGCGAATGCTGACTGAAAACGGCCTCACCCTCAGAGCGAATGCTGAGTCGTTGTGGACTTGGTTCTGAGAATATCGAGTCTCGTTATCCGTTCGATAATATCTGGCCGTCGCGCCTCGAGGGCGAGCTTCTTGATAGAGATCCTGAGGGCTTCGGCCTCTGGGTCTCTCAGTCGCACGTCATATCGTAAGTCTTCTGCATGCATCAAAGGCGTCTCGGCCTCATGCCATCTGCCTTGTGATGCCGCAGCCCATGCGGCACCCAGACAAGCAAAGAAGTCGATGCTGAACAGGTTACCCCGGGCGCCGCTTCGGACCTCCTCGAATGCGTCCCATGCCGTGCTGGCATCGTTTCTATATTTGGCGCATAAACCGAGTTGCAGCCTCGCGTTGAGGGATATGACTTCTAAGCCGGCGTCTTGTGCGCGATTCGCCACCGCTTGAAAGGTCGACTCAGCGCGCTCAACGTGGCCCATCATTCGATCGACGCCGGCGAGCGCAGTGCGGGCAGCAAGCTCCACGCTGACCATTTCGCTCTCGACCGCGATTTCGAGACTCACTTGATACGCTGTACTCGATAGGTCGAGTTTTTCACGACGTTGATAAAAATAGCCAAGAGATAGGTTTACGTCTGCGAGTGCGCGGGCATCGCCGCTGGAACGGGCAAATCTCAGCGCGTCCCACAACCAGTACTCTGCTTCCTCGGGCGTATCGTGTTGAAGCTTCAGTACACCGAGTCGGCTCGCAGCTCTGGCGCCGAGTGGGTCGATTTTCTCATCGCGTGCCAAACTCGTGCAATCCCTTGCATACCTTTCGGCCTCATTAGGCTGACCGGCATGCTCGGCTGCTTCGCTGGCGAGCAACAGAAGATCGCCGCGTTCAGCAGGTGCCAATATGCCTTGCTCGTCGTCCCAACGAATGAGGCGGCGTCCAAAGGAGTTTGCGTGCCCCATCAATCCGGCGATGTGCAAGCGCTTTAGACCATCAAGGCCGAGTCGCATCGCCTCCACAGGCTCGTTCGCCTCCCACATATGGCGCGCCACGACCTCTAGTTCGATACCGGTTGGATCCACTCGACTGCGTTCAAGACGGAGCTGAGCCGCCCTGAAATTAAGCTGCGGCCAATTTTCGAGTTCTCGGCAGGTCTTGCGTAGCTGCGAGCGGATCAAGTCATGACCAAATCGCCATCTTCGCTCACCTTGCTCGACTGCAAGGCCACTGTTGACCGCCTCTTCAAGAAGACCGAGCACAGTCTCTTGCTCACCCGTGAGTTCGGTCGCTTGTGGGTCCCCCGGCACCGCGCAAAGTTTGCATAACGGGCCTAGGGTGAATGATCGCCCGAGTAGGGTCGCTCGCGCTAATGTGCTCAGAAGCTCACCGCCTCGCTGCCCGCTTGTTGTTCTCTCGATTCGCTGCTTTAGAACCTGATTTGGATCCGTTGGCGCGTGCCCGAGGCCTTCAGACTCGAGAAAACTGCGAACCGCCTCCACCGCGATGAGTGGGTTCCCCGCTGCGACCATACTCGCCGCCTCGGCGAGTCCTTCAGGTAGAGGGGCGAGTGACTCGAGCGCGGGCGCGAGCTCTAGTGGACTCACCGGTCCAAGCTTGATCGACTCCGCGCCCGGAAGCCTGAGCAGGTCCTTACAGGTGGTTTGCACAGCCGCGCGTTCGCTTGGACGGAGGGTGACGAGTACCAATAGATGGCTCAAGCCATCTGGCCGCGCCAGGCGACGGATCAACTTGAGTACACGGCCTTCTGGAGACCATTGGGCGTCATCGCTCCACAGCATAAACGGGGTGTCGCCAATCACGGTTTTGATCAACTCTGCCGCCTCACGGACGGACTGATCAGAGCTCCGTGCATCGTCTGGCTCCGGCCATAAAACGCGCATCGCTAATTCACGAGTTGTTTCATCGTCGAAGGTCTCGAGAAAAACCTCGGCGGCTTCGTTGTAATCGGCAGTGGGGGCGCCGAGCAGTCGCAGCAAAGCTGCCCGCAGTCCGCCACCCTGTTGTGCCTGCGGCTCACTTCGAATGACCAGCGTCCGCATCTGGCCATTCTCTTCGAGTCGCTCTCGCAACCAGGCGCCGATGTAGCTCTTGCCCATCCCGGCCTCGCCTTCGATCATGACAAGGCGAGGGCCACGCCCAGCGATCGCTGCTTCAGCGGCGGTTGTGAGCGTGTTTTGCATCGCCTCTCGTCCAACCAAAGTGGGCTGTCGAATGTGAAATAATCCAGGCCCACTTGGACCTGAGATGGGTTGAAGCGTCACCATCTCATCGGGAAAATCGTCGTCGAGAAAGAATCCCTTTGTTGGCGGAGTGCCGAGGGGGGCTGCTGGTGATGGAACCCCCAATGTTTGAAGTGCTCTCCTCAGTGATGTGACCGATCGATAACGCCGATAGGGGGCTTTCTCGAGTAGCCTTTTGACGATAGGGATGATATCGGGCGAAACCTGGACGTCGGGTCGAATCTCGATGGGGGGCACTGGGCTGCGTTGATGGTGCGCGAGCAAATGTCGACCATGATAGGGCAGATCGCCTGTTAGAATCTCAAACAGCATGACCCCGAGTGAGTAGAGATCGGTCCAAGGTCCGACAGCGGCAACATCACCTGAGGCAGCCTCTGGTGCGATGTAAGCAGGTGTCCCCTCGATGCGTCGTTCCGATGACTGGGCTTCCGACAGCGCGAGCGCGATCCCAAAGTCGGCCAGCTTGACGGCGCCGGCACCAGTACGGTCGGGCATAACGATCACGTTGCCTGGCTTCAAATCTCGATGGATCAACTCTCGAGCGTGGGCATGTCCAAGCGCTGCGAGCAAACCGTCGATCAAGGTCCAGAGGCGTCGCCATGTCCAGCTGCCCCGCATATAGGGGTTCAACGGGGAGCCCGATGCGTATTCCATCACAACGAACGGGGCCCCTTTTGGTGTTCGCCCGAAATCATGCACCTGGACGATACCCGGATGCGCGAGCCGCGCCATGGCGCGGACTTCCCGATAAAATGAACGTTCCGACGAACCTCGTCGATCTTGTCGGAGATTAAGAATTTTGACCGCGCAGTGCGCGCCTGATTCTGTTCGAGCAAGCCAGACTTGTCCCATGGAACCCTCACCGAGTTCTCGTTGCGGCGTATAGCCAGATGGGAAATCGGTCGGCTGCATTGTACTGGCCATCTTCCTTTCGAGAGTGGGACAAAAATTCTCGACTTGAACAGTGGCATGGACTGTGGAGTCTCGGCAAGTTCGAGTTCATCTTTCTATACGTCAAAGCCTCTGGATTTGATATGCTCGCCTCCCGGCGCGGTTTTGCTCTCCATGAGAGAGACAGCTGCGGCTCATTCAACGACATCACGGGAGCCCTTCAGAGCGTCCATGGAATCGAGAACAATCCCTTCTGTATTCCGAGAACAGGTTGCAAAGCTGCGGAGTAGACCGATGGTCTACAGCCGTCGGGACCGGCATTGGCGCCCCCTGACATGGCTGCAGATCGAAGAGCGCGTCAACACCGCAGCTGCGGGTTTACTCGCACGTGGAATCGAGTCGGGAGACCGTGTCGCCATCATCGGTGAGAGTAGCGTTGAGTGGGTGATCGCCGACCTCGCGATTCTATCGATCGGTGCGGTGACGGTAGCCATCTCTGAGACCGCCTCAGACGACGACATCCAATGGATTCTGGACGATGCCGATGTATCGGCTGTGTTCATCGGGGACCGCGAACTCCTTAAGCTGATTACAGGCCACTCAAATGATCATGAGCGCGCGTGTGTATTCATCGCTTTCCATAGCGCAGTTCAGCTCTTGGATGAACTTGATGAAGCTCATTTGAGTTTGTTGGGACTGGAAAATATCGGACGAGAGAGTCCTGAGCTTGACCGTGTCGCCCAATGCACCGCAGCCATCGCCCCGACAGATTTGATGACGTTGATCTACACATCTGGCACCACGGGTAAACCAAAAGGTGTCATGATCTCACATGAGAATATGGTCAGTAATTGCCTGGCGTGCATTCGGGCTATACCCATCAGTCATGAAGATGTGCTCCTTTCCTTTTTGCCGCTCAGTCATAGTTTTGAACGCATGGCTGGCTACTACATGCCCGCACTGTTTGGCGGCGCGACGATTTATTATTCGAGCGGCTTAGAGCGGTTGATGGAAGACATTTCAGAGGTTCGACCGACTCTGATGACCGGCGTTCCGAAACTCTACGAGAAGATATTTAGGCGTGCACAGGGCGTGCGCCGCGCATCGAAACCCACACAGCGGTTGGCGATGGATGCAGCGCTTTCGGTGGGCGCTCGACTGAGTCGGAAACATCAAAAAGGTAAGAATATCAGCCCGCTACTTCGGTGGCAGTATGGTTGGTTGAGAGATCGTATCTTCAGCGAATTGCATGAACGTCTCGGGGGGCGTCTTCGCTTACTCGTCTCCGGTGGGGCAGCGCTCGCACCCGCGATCTCAGAATTTTTCTTCTCTGCCGGCATTCTGATCTTGGAAGGGTACGGATTGACGGAGACTTCACCGGTTGTCAGTGTCAATCGTCCAGAAAGTTATCAGTTTGGCAGCGTTGGTCGGGCGCTTGATAACGTCCGCGTGCGGACCGCGCCTGATGGCGAACTCATGATCAAGGCGCCATCCGTCATGATGGGTTATTGGCGCCAGCAACAAGAGACCCTGAGGGTTTTGTCCGATGATGGCTGGCTTGCAACGGGCGACCTTGGAAAGATCGACCGAGACGGGTTCATTTGGATTAAGGAGCGGAAGAAAGACCTCTTCAAAGACTCTGGTGGGCGTTATATCGCGCCACAACGCGTTGAGAAGTTACTGAGGCTTGATCCGTACGTGGAACAGGTATGCCTTGTCGGTGACGAGAGACCCTATTGCGTCGCGTTGATCGTACCGGATGTGAGCGCTCTAGAGGCGTGGGCAAAAAAGAAGAAATTATTCGTGCGAGACCCCGACGAGCTCGTTCAAAATGAGAAGATTCGTGGTCTGATGAAAGACGCTGTCGATCGCGTCAACAGCCGCCTAGCGCGGCATGAAACCATTCGCGATTTTGCACTCATCGCGGACCCTTTCACCACAAGAGAGGATCTGTTGACGCCATCTCTTAAGGTGAAGCGTGCGCATGTAATGGCGAAGTACAGTGAGCTTGTGGAGAGTTTGTACGAGAACTAAGCCGGCAATAACTGAACTCGGTGGACCAAGGTTGAGTGAGGCATCGATTCTGGTCTTTTTTAGCGAAGTCGATACTTATGCTTGATCTATTTAGAAACTCCGGTCACAATGCGCGCCCTAGACTGTAAGATATCTTTTGGGAGTGCATCATGAAATCAGCTAGTAAGCGTCGCAACACCGCACGGCGAAAAGCAGCACGCAAGGCGAAGCTCAGGAAGTCTCGTCTCCGCAACGCGAGCCTACTCAAGAAGAAGCGCAACGGCCGACTCTCATCCACCTGAGCGCGCTCTTACCCCCCCCATTGCAGCCAATCTGATCACCTCGGCAATCAATCCTCTTGTTTGCACCGTGAGACTGGGGCTAGTGTACGTTCGATCGGTTCACAGAACCGTCTACCTCATTTTAAAATAGATGCGATCGAGAGGCACTGATGGCTGAGCAGTTTATATACCACATGCGCGACCTTAAGAAGGTCTACACGAATGGGAAGGAAGTCCTGAAGGGTATCCATCTTTCATTCTATCCGGGCGCGAAAATCGGTGTGATCGGCGGAAACGGCGCCGGTAAGTCGACGCTGTTGCGGATCATGGCCGGCCAGGACACAGACTTTGTTGGCGAGGCGTGGCTCGCCAAAGGCTATTCAGTGGGCTACTTGCCGCAGGAGCCCGCGCTCGATGAGACATTATCTGTGTTCGAGAATGTCAAATTGGGCGTGGCGCCCACTCAGGCACTCCTCGACGAGTTTAATGAGATCACGGGTCGGATGGGCGAACCGCTAGACGACGACGAAATGACGAAGCTCTACGAACGAATGGGTGTGCTTCAGGACAAAATCGACGCGGTGAACGCTTGGGAATTGGACAGTCAGATCGAAGTCGCGATGGATGCGCTTCGATTGCCACCTGGCGATGAGGCCGTCACCCATCTGAGTGGTGGTGAACGACGTCGAGTCGCGCTCTGCCGTCTATTGCTTGAAAAGCCAGACCTGCTCCTACTCGACGAGCCCACAAACCACCTCGATGCCGAGACTGTCGCTTGGCTGGAAGGCCACTTGAGCGGCTACCATGGAACCATCGTCTTGATCACTCATGACCGGTATTTCCTCGACAACGTGACCGAGTGGATTCTCGAGCTTGATAACGGCCATGGGATTCCTTGGAAGGGGAACTACTCGACTTGGCTCGAGGCCAAGCAAGACAAGCTGCGAAGTAAGGAGAAAAGGGAATCTGCCCGCCAGCGCGCCCTCAAAGAAGAGCTCGATTGGATCCGGCAATCTCCGAAGGGTCGGCAGACCAAGAGTAAAGCACGCGTCCGCGCGTTTGAGGCGTTGCTCAGCGATCAGACAGAAGATCTACGGTCTCGACTCGAACTCCGTATCCCGCCTGGGCCCCGACTCGGTGATGTTGTCTACGAGGCGACAGATATTCGCAAGGGCTTCGGTGAGCGGCTGTTGGTGGATGACTTGAGCTTTTTGATGCCACCGGGCGCCATCGTCGGCATCATTGGGCCGAATGGCGCCGGGAAGACCACGCTATTCAAAATGTTGACCGGTGAGGAAAGTCCAGATGCAGGGAACATTAAGATCGGTGAGACGGTAGAGGTCTCCTATGTCGACCAGAGTCGAGCGGCGCTCGAAGGTGATCACTCAATATGGGAAGAGATTTCCGGTGGTGCCGAGGTCATAGAGATGGGCCGGCATGATATGAATTCGCGCGCCTACGTTGGTGCCTTCGGGTTCAAAGGCAGTGACCAACAAAAAAAGGTTGGGTATCTGTCAGGAGGTGAGCGCAATCGTGTCCACCTCGCCAAACTGCTGAAGGCGGGTGGCAACGTGCTGCTTCTCGATGAACCGACGAACGATCTCGACGTCGACACGTTGCGTGCGCTGGAGGATGCGCTCCTCAATTTCGCCGGTTGCGCTTTGATCATTAGCCACGATCGGTGGTTTCTGGACCGCATCGCTACGCATATTCTTGCCTTTGAAGGAGACTCCGAAGTTGTCTGGTTCGAGGGCAATTATCAAGATTATGAAGCCGATAAGAAACGCCGACTGGGCGTAGACACGCTGATTCCTAAGCGCATCAAATATCGAAAGTTTGCCCGAACGTGAGCACCGTTGAGACAGAGGGCCTATCCAAGGCGCTGCGGGATGAAATCGATTCATTTGAACCACGGTTCGATGACCCGACCGATCTGGCCGAGAGGTTGATGGCGTGGCTCGATGGGCGACCTGCGAGTCAGCTATTTAAACTTCTTGATGACTTACGGGTGAGACGACTCTACCCACTTTCAATCGCGCTGCTCGAATATGCTTGGAATTCTGACCTGCCTGACGATCGCCTCGGGCGTGTCGCAGAGGATTGGATCGGCACGGTTTTATTCGGTATCGGAGACCGTCGCGGTGGTGAAGAGGTCGCTGAACACGTGATTAAAACCTCGGCTCAGCATGGTCCCGCCTTTCGCAGTGACCTAGGGCACCTATTGTTGCAGTGGGGTCTGACCGAACTTGCTGAACCGGTGGTTCTCGAAGCGGCAAAATCGTTACCTGGTGATATGAGCGCACAGTTCAACTTGGGCGTCGTTCACAAGCTCAAGGGGCGTTGGTCTGAAGCGGTTGATGCATTTGAGACGGTTCTGCAGTTTCGTTCCAATGACCAAGCGTCCAGTTGGAATTTAGGTATCGCCTATACCGCGCTCGGTCGACTCGGGGATGCTCGGCGGATGTGGGCTCAGGTGGGCCTCCCCATGCCTGAAGACCTTGCGGTCGATGAGCTGTCGGAAGGTGAACTGATTCCTGTGAGGTTACCGCGCACAGACCGGGGGGCTGAGGTCCTCTGGGCGCGCAGAATCGGGCCGGCTCGGGCTCGTCTGAAGGGCATTGCTCTCGATCCGACGCATGGCAGTTATAACGATATCGTGTTGCTGGATGGTGTCCCCGACGGCGAGACGACTTACCGGGATGAACAGGTTCCTATATTTAACGTGCTGGCGCGTCTTGCACTGGGTGGGCTGGCGGCCTACGGGCTTGTTCCCCTTGATGACGACACCTCCATTCAACCACTACTCGACCGCCTTAATGCTGAGGTCATACCACACGCCGATTGGCGACCGCTTGCGCAGCTGTCTCACTATCCGGTGGTGATTGCGTTATCGGAGCCAGACCAACTCGACCTGCTCCGAGAGTTTGCGGTGTTTGGACGGTGGGAAGCGATCCTCCCAAAGACGGAGGAGTGAGCACGAGAATTGGATTACTCTTCTCGTCCTTCATTGATCCAATTTGAGTTTCTAAAGCGTGATGTCGTCTCATCGAGCTTGTCTGCCGATGGGAACGTCTGTCCTGGGTGGAGTTTTACAGCACGCGCAAGCAACTCGGTCTCTTGCTCGCGAATGTCAGGGTTTGGAATACAGCACTCAACCGGGCACACGGTCTGACACGCCTCATCGCCGTGAAAACCGACACATTCGGTGCAGAGATTCGGGTCGATCACAAAAATCTCATCGCCTTCCGAAATCGCACCGTTGGGACATTCCGGCTCGCAGGCGCCACAGTTTATGCATTCGTCGGTGATGTAGGTAGCCATCTAAACTCCTTTTGGCCGCGACCCGGCCTCCAAATTCGCCTCAAAACGCGTCAGCTCGCAGGCCAACGACTCAGGATCTTCAGTATGAACCATATGGCCCACTCCGCTCAAGACCACTTTCTCAAGATTCTGCGCGTGGTCAAGCCAATTATCCAGTTCAGGTCGCAAAAATGGACTCTCAGCACCGCCAACCCAAAGGAGTGGGCATTGGATATGAGCGAGATATGCTTCGGTAATCGCCGGAAAACTAGGCATAGGCGAGGTGGTACGGTGCAGCGGATCAAATTTCCAGTGAAAAGCCCCAAAGTCGTCTTGTCTCGACAAATTTGCTGACATTTGTTTGATGCGCGCATCATCAAGTCGTGGATGATGTGTCCGTAAGCGCTCGATGACAGCTGATTCATGAGGCATACTTTTGTTTTTTTGGGCGTCCCCACATTGATTTGTCTGCTCAAGCCAGCGCCTCAAGCGAATGGGATAATCATCGGCGGTCAGAGGCAGTGGGCCGACGGCCTCGACCAGCACAGCGCCATCGACATTCTCGGGTCGACTACCGAGCCAGTGAGCCAACGCCATCGCGCCCATGGAGTGGCCGACGACCACTGTGCGGTTGCGGGCGAATCGCTGGGCGATCTGTTCGAGGTCGCGTGCATAGTCGGTGAAGTGGTAATAGCCACCTCGACCAATCCACTCCGTATCCCCATGACCTCGCCAATCCGGAGCCACAATATGCCAGTCGGAGTCTCCCAAGGCATCCACAAGGAACTGCCAGTTTAGGCCGCAATCTAAAAAACCGTGGAGCAGGATGACGGTTGTTTGACCGCCTCCATCCCAAACGTTACAGGCGTAGGAAAGTCCAGAGATTTGAGCCGTGATTCGACTGCGGTGGGCAGGTCTCATTGAAACTGTTTGACCAGCATAAAGGTGGCTGCACCGATCACAGCGATCCAGAGAACAGTGTTGAGCTTGCTGCCTTTCCCGGTGTTCTCGCCTTGACCAACCGCTGACTGAAAGCCGCTGCGCATATTGCTCATGACACCACCGCGGTATTGTGGGGTCTCCACCGCCGATCCCGTCAGACCGTCAGCCTCATGGCCGTGGTTGCTACCGCGAAGTCGGTCTCGCTCGATTGCAGCCTTACTCTTTTGACGACCTTTTTTACGTTTTTTTCCTGTAGTCATAGTGCACTCTCCTCGCTGATAGACATGGAATTGGTAACCCGAACTGATCGCAAATACTAGAGCTGCAGTACTCGGACCCAGCAGAGCAGCTCACACCGGACGTTGGGGCTTATCGGACCTGGGGTTATGGCGCCGGGGTGAATCTTCTCGGGAGGCCACTGGTAGCCCTAGACCTGGGTTAAACGTTCTGGGTTAAACGTTCATATGTTGCGTCCTCGCGCCAAGATTGAAATCCGAGTTTTTCATATAGGGCGAGTGCATGAACGTTGGTTGCATCCGTGCTCAACTCAACGCAGCGAAAACCGCTTTGAGCGAGCACCGAGAGGGCTAAGCTAACAAGATAGCGCCCGAAGCCGCGGCTGCGATACTCGCTCGCAACTTGAACGCCGTACAACACACCGTAGCCGTCATAATAAGGCAGCGTTTGAACGGAGCCGATGACCTCATTCATCGGGTTTTCGAGAACCAGTAATCGGCCACCGGGGGCCGCCATAGTCTCTGCGAGTTCTTCGGTTGTCAGCGGGGCAAACCCGAATTGCATTCGGTTCGCTGCATTCTGCAGCCGGGTGAGTTCAAGCGTATCACGTTCGTGCTCCGCATCACGGACCGTGAACCCGTCTGCGAGCTTTGGAAGCTGCGGTGGTGGACCCTGACGACGCAGTACACGGATGGTCTGCACCCGGCTAAACCCCTCAGACTCAAGGCTGAGCGCGCTGCTCGAACGACCGCCTGGTAACACCGTTCGCTGGATGACAGCGATGTTCGCATCTTGATTGTTGAGTACCGTGAGCAGCTGCTCTGTGGCCCCTAAGGCACGTCCCACGGGATTGGTGATAATGCGGAAGCCTCGGATGGGTTGGTCGCGATCAGTCACTTGGTAACGACCTGACAGAAGAAGTCCGAGTAATTTGCTATGGCTGCAAGCGAGCCAAAAGTCGCGCCCATCGAGATTCGCCGGCTGCTCGGCGAATGCTTGGAACGCAGCCGGTTCAGGCGCTTCAATCTCCGGGTAAATCAAGTGGACCTCGCGCAGGAATTCGATCACCTGCGCGAGATCACTTGGTTTATATCGTTGAACGTCTACCATCGGTTTAGAAGACACTCCATGGTGGTCGAAAGATCCCCCTCCTCCAACCTGCTCAGACCATACGTCTAAACCTGACGAAAATCTAACGTTTTATCGGGAAGGGTGGTGCTCGAACCACTCAATGGTCTCCCTGAGACCATCTTTGAGCGCCGTGCCAGCCGTGAAACCAAAGGACTTCGATCGTGTTACATCGAGATACCGTCGTGGCTGTCCATCGGGTTTTGAGCTATCCCATTGTAGCTCGCCAGAGTATTGGCTGAGCTCGGCGATATCGCTGGCGAGGGACTTGATTGATGTTTCAACGCCCGTGCCGATGTTGACGGGCATGGGGTCATGGTGTCGGGCGAGTGCGAGGACGATGGCCTCCGCTGCGTCTCGGACAAATAGAAACTCCCGCGTTGGTTTGCCGGTCCCCCAATTCAGAACACAAGCTTGTCCTTGTTCCCGCGCCTCCACATAGCGTCTAATCATGGCAGGGACAACGTGGCTTCGGTCCGGTTGAAAATGGTCGCCAGGTCCGTACAGGTTCGCGGGTACCAAGACAATGCCGTTAAAGCCATACTGGGTGTGATAGCTTTCAATCGCCTCGTGAAGTAGGCGCTTTGCTACGCCATACGGACCGGTCGCTCCCACGGGTTTACCGTCCCAGAGTTGATCTTCAGTGAGGGGAAGGCGCGCGTGCTTTGGATACGCACACGTCGTACTGATCAAAGTAAACTTGGTCACATCATGTCGTCGACAGGCGTCCAGAAGCATCAAACCCATCAGCGCATTCTCGTATAAAAAACGACCAGGGTTGTCGACATTCGCACCGATACCACCGCACGCTGCAGCCAAATGCACCACATATTGTGGGCGGTGGGTCGCGATGAACTGTTCCACCTGTTCTTGGTGGGTCAGGTCCAACTCACGACTCGACGGTGTGAGAAGCCGCGCACCAATTGAGTGCAACGATGCGCATACATGTCGTCCAAGAAAACCGTTGGCACCGGTCACAAAAACCAATTGGCCGTGCAGCGCCGCGCTGACGTCGTCGGGCAGCAAGTTGGGCTTAAGCCACGCAGGAACGACGTCGGTCACGTTCGCTCCCTTCGCTGCATGAAGGTCTCCGCATACCATTCCACGGTCTCTCGGAGTCCAACATCCAGTGACGTTTTCGCTTTGTAGCCCAGACCTTCAAGCTTCGTTACGTCAGGACAGCGTCTCGGTGTACCGCCGGCACGCAGCGGTCCTGGTTGCAAGGTGAGTTCCACATTCAATGCGCGCCCTATCGCCCGAATCAAATCAGCGATACTCACCTCGTGCGTCTGACCAAGATGGTAGATGTGTCCGGATTGACCTTGGAGCCCGGCTATCCTGAAACCAGCAGCACCGTCATCGATATAGCAGAAGGCCCTCGTTTCGCTTCCATCACCTTGAATGTCGAGTGCTGCAGCACGCTTCTGAAGCCCATCGGTGACGTCGACGATACGTTCAACAATTTCCGGTATGACGTGTGCGAAACCCATATCTGGTCCATAGATATTATGGGGCCTTACGATGACCGTCTCAAGACCTCGGCGCTGGGCATAGTGAAGCGTCAACAGCTCCCCGGCGATCTTACCACCTCCGTAACTGAATCGCGGATTCGTGATATCCGGTATCATGAGGCGTTCGCTCTCGTTTGTCGGGATGTGAGTGGGCTGGTTATACGTTTCGCTCGTGCTCGCGAAAACGTAGCGTTTAACCCCTAAATCCAGGGCTGCTTCGATGGTGTTTAACGTGCCTTTTATACCGACCTCGAGTACATCGTCGGGCCGTTCATAGAAGTGTCGCGTTCCGTTGATATAGGCAAGGTGCCAGACCACCTCACAGCCCTCGGTTGCCCGACGCATACAGTCATAGTCCCGTACATCGCCTTCGACGAACTCTATGCGGTCGGCGACCGCGGCTAAACGCCTCGGTCTGCCGCGAGAATTATCGTCGAGCACGCGTACTTGGTGTCCTTCTTCCAACAGCTCTTTGACAAGCCCGGCTCCGATGAAGCCGCTTCCGCCCGTTACGAGATGTACAGCCATTTAGGCACTCCTGTTCTGAGTAAGAAAACCCGCTTGATAAAAGATTCTATCGGCACCACCCACGTTCCAGATGTCTACCACCCAAGCGTTTGGATTCTGTGTCGACACCGAGCGGAGCAATTCGTCATAGCCGGAATGGTTGGTTGCAACAAAGATCACGTCGGCGTCAGCGCATGCCGCCTCGGCAGACCAGTTTTTGAGCATTCGCTTCGCCGAGAGCGGTATGGTTTCATTCAGGTGGTGGTCACTGACTCTGAGTTCGGCGGGCATCTCTCGTTCCAAGTAACGGACGAGCTTAGGCACCAGACTATCGCGGGTGTCGTCGGTATCCATCTTGAAGGTAAATCCGAGTACGGTGACCCGCCGGTCATGAATCTCAAAACGCTGCTTTAAATGACTGACGAGGAAGGTCGGGATAAACTCGTTCATCTTCCACGCTGCGAGCAGCATGTCGGGGTAGGGGCTCCATTCGTTGATCATGCCAAAATCTTTTCTTAGGCATGTTCCAGCTGTCAGCCCAGGCATCGCGATCTGGCTGCGAGGATAGTTATGATTTGCCATGCGGCGAATCTCATAGATGTTCGCTCCAAATGTATCTGCAACGAGCGCAAACTGATTGGCGATGGCGAAGTGCACATAGCGGGCTATGTTGTTGAATAGCTTCACCAACTCAGCGCTCACATAATCCGTGTACATGATGTCCGGCGCGAGTGCTTTAAACAGGGCGCCTGCCCTCGATGCGCTCGTCTCGTCTTCCGTGCCCACAATTTGTGTCAGCGTCCTAAGCTCTTCGTAAGCTTTACCTTCCGCGATGCGCTCCGGGCAAAAGGCGAGGTGCAAGGTTTCACCGATGACCAGGTCGGTATTGCGTTCTACCCATTTGGCGACAAAACTTGTGGTGCCGGGCGCGACCGTACTCCGAAGACACAGCAAATGCCCTGGGCGGAGATGTGGCCCGATACTGGCGAGAACGTGTCGGATTTGGTCGAGATCGGTTTCGATGTGCGTGTGCAATGGTGTGCCAACGGTAATCACGATGTTTGCAGCTTCTCCGATAACTGAAGGGTCGTCGGTCACCTGAAAACGTCTCGTTGCAATCAGCTCATCATAGCCAGGCTCCGCGAACGGCATTTGCCCGGAATTGACCGTTTCTCGAAGGCTCGGATCAACATCGAGTCCCGTCGCATTGAGGCCAGCCTCCAAGAACGAAAGCCCGAGCGGGAGTCCAACTCGGCCCGTGCCAACAATG
Source organism: Bradymonadia bacterium (assembly GCA_049889275.1). Lineage (GTDB taxonomy): Bacteria > Myxococcota_A > Bradymonadia > UBA7976 > UBA1532 > UBA1532. The sequence continues at coordinate 109,693 of JBMHDS010000044.1, forward strand.
CATACGTCAAATTGATAATCAGTCGATGGCGCAACGCTCATTTTCCATCCTCAAATTCAGTATTCAACGTCCTGACGTAGCCGTCGGAGATTATCCAACTGGTACTGATTCAAGGTCCGTTGATGCTCAGCCGTTATCAGGGCTGCATATTGCACAGAGACCTGCTCCAAAAGAAAGTATAGAAATGCTTTTGAGTCAGTGGACTGCGTTGTCAGGTGACGTCGGTCCCGCTCTGGGTTAGACTGTCCGCACTCGAGCCTTAACTCTGGGGAGATACGTGACCGACTTAGCTGTTTATCGCGCTTTGGGTGAGCGGGATTGCCAAAGTGTATTGCGAGCGCTTGTGGATGTTATTCAAGGTGATGAGCTGCTCAGCGTTTTGGCGAGCGAGAGACTATTTGAGAGGCCTGCGGCACCCGATGCCATTTTTCAAGACCTCGAGACGCTCGGATTCATGCGACTGCATCAGGCGTACACTGAGAAGGTTCGACGCCTGAAGGAACTGCGGACCCATCACCGCCAAGCTGAGTCAGAATTGCCAGACTTAGAGCGACGCTTGAACACGCTTGGCGTTCAACTCAAGCACGCCGGAGAGCAGGCTGGAAAGAATCGTTTGCTCAAAAAACGCCAAACCCAATGGCAAGAATCTTCACGGGTCGAAGCCTTAGAGCGTGAACGAAATCAATTGATGCAGCAGCGCGCGAAGGCGAGAGCAGCGATTGAACAGTGTAGAAGTTTTTTCGAAGCCCTCTCTTTTGAGTTTGGTCGGGCAGAGGATGGAAACCGATATGTCTGGCTGAATGGCGCGGTTCGATACCTCACCCCCCATGGCCATTTTTTGCTGGAGACGCTCAAATCGGCCCCGCAACAACACCTGAAGGGTCGTCGCCTAACCGACGTATTGATGGTTGGGCAGCTCTTAACTTAGTGGTAGACGCGCAGCTTGGAAGATATTTTTAATGACGGATAACGATTGCAATCAATGGACAACGCTAGACGCAGCATTCCTTATGCAGAGGGGCGCGAGTGCCTTCATCGAAGTGACCGATTGGGTCCAATTCGAGGTGTTGGGGCGGGATGTTGCGTCCTATCTCGGACGTCTCTCAAGTTACCAAGTCTCCGATATCGCAGATGGCGGAGGGGCACGCACCTTCTTGCTCGACGCGCGGGGTAAAATACAGGCGACCTTCGAGTGTTATCGGCAAGGAGAAGAGTTCACCTTCATGGTGCCGAGCTGCGATGTGAACGAACTCCTGCGTATCTTGGAGCACTATCATTTTGGCGAGGACTTTAAATGCGAACGAGTCGCCAATCAATGCATCGCCGTTCTGCTCGGTAAACGCGCGCTCACATCCCTCCACGACCACTCTGGCTGGAACGGATATGGTCGTTTTGCAAGCTCAGATATCGACGTTTGCGGGACCAAATATCGTGCGCTTGAGACAGAGCGGTACGGTCAACCTGCTGTCCAATTGAGTTCCACGGCGCCGTCAGCAGTCGAGGCTCTAGAGAGTTTCTGTAAGTCAAACGATATCAGCAGCGCTTCGGTCAACGTGCTGAATACCGTTCGGATCGATGCAGCGATTGCAGCTGCCCCAGGTGAATTTTGTAGCGACTACACGCCCCTAGATGTTGGCGCTCTCGATGGGATTACAGATGGCAAGGGGTGCTATCCGGGCCAAGAAGTCATCGAGCGTACCATCGCGCTCGGTAAACCGGCGATGGTGTGTGTTCCCGTGCGCTCTGACACAACGCTGACTGCAGGTGCGACTGTGTCTATCGATGAACGGCGCGTTGGTGTCGTCAGCAGCGCCTACACGTCCCTTGATGGCAGCGGGGTTGGTATTGCCGTTCTCAAGCGTGCACACGCGCAACGTGAGCAATGGTCGCTCAGCGGTGGCCAAAAGCTACTCAGTCGCACTGTCGGTGAGGCCTAGTCCAGTGGTTGATGCGCCTATCCGTGCCGCAGCGACGCTCATTTTGTATCGCAGAGTACCTGAAAAGCTGGTGTTTTTACTGCGTCGGAGTCAACGCTCATCGTTTATGCCGAACGCCATGGTGTTTCCAGGTGGCCGCGTTGATGAGGCGGATGCTGACGACCTCTGGCATGACTTGGTTGTCCACCCGGCATTGGTAAAGGGGATCGACAGCCCGCCGCAGTTGGCACATTACGTCGCGGCGGCCCGCGAGACTTTCGAAGAAGCAGGTGTTTTACTTGCTGAACACGATGGGGAAATTCTGAGCCCACACTCCGCCCTTGGCGCCCGCGTTTTTGGCTCATTTCGTGAGCAACTCAACGGTGGGCTGTGTGATTTTCGATCTTTGGTGAGAGACAATCATCTTAAACTGCGTTTAGACGACATGTCATATTTCAGTCGTTGGGTGACCCCACAGATTGAAAAACGGCGATTTGACGCTCGCTTTTTTGTCGCTGAACTGCCCCCGGAACAGGCAGCCACCGCTGATGACCGTGAGACGACCTGTGGCTCTTGGATGCGGCCATCGGATGCGATCGCAGCCTATGAGGCCGGTGATATTGAATTAGCACCGCCCACACTTCGTATTCTACTGACGCTCGCAGCGGATTGGACAGCCTTACAGCGTCTCGCTGCCGGGGCATCTGAACCGATGGCGCCGCAAGTGAAACGGGTGGACGGAGAACTGCACCTCGTGTTGCCAGGCGATCGTGATTATGACCCACCGGGTGATTCCATTAATCGAGTCATCCGTCGCGACTCGAGGTGGATCTCTAAAGGTTCGGGGGCCTGAATGCCTGCGAGCCAGGGGCATGACGACACGGAGAGATTGCTTGAGTGTGGTCTCGAGCGCTGTGTGTCAAACATCCCTGCATTTAAAGAAGCTTTAAAGGATCCCAGACCGGGCATGCGGATTGCTGGGGTTCGGGCTCTAGGCTGGTTACGTTTACCGGAGCTGGGTCCAATTTTGGCACCCTTCTTGTCGGATGAATCAGACGAGGTTCGTCGCTGGGCTGCGGCGAGCATTGCGCTGACACGTGACACCGGGAGTGTTGAGTCAATATTGATTGCGCTTCGAACAGAACGCCACGGGAACATCAGAGCGGCGCTCATTAGAGCGTTGGGCTGGATCGGTTGCCAGCGCGCGCAGCCACAGCTAGAAATCGCCGCCAGTCAGGATCACGCTGCCGTCGTACGGGCGAGCGCCTTCCAGGCGTTGGGCAGACTCGGTGTGGTCTTGGATGGTCAGCTCTTACGGCAGGGGATTCGTGATGACGCGCCGTCGGTTCGGATGCAAGCGCTGCGCTTGCTGGGCGATATCGAATGGAGCGAACTCAGAGCCTTGCTATCCGATGCCTGGAGAGACCCAGATCCAGAGGTTCGCCTGACGGCGGTCAGAGTGGCTGTGGCACACGGAACGCATCGCGCACGAGACATGTGTCTGGAGGCATTGATTGACATGAACCCGGCCGTTCGAATTGCCGGACTTGTTGGGATTGAGCAAGCGTTGTACGCAGTGGAACGCTCGCGCGTCCAGATGATGGTCAAGGATCCTCATGGAGAAGTGGGCTGGCACGCCCGCCGCTTGTTGACAAAGCACCAGCACTGGCTGCCATGTGACTGATGATTGAGCGCAGGTCGTCGGCCAAAATGTCTGTTTGTCACTCAGAGTTACAAATTTCGTCCCATTTCGCGTCGAGTTCGCTATAGTTCGTCTTGGGGGGAATGGACAATGAATGTAGATACGCTAGAACGTAAAGACCAGGCGATGCTGCTTGCGCAAGGGTATGTGCAAGGTCAGCGCGATCTATTGGTTCAGCTGCTAGAACAGCGCTTTGACACAACGCTACCTGACTCGCTCCGCACTCATCTCGCGGCGCTCCCAGCTCACTCGCTCGGTAGCGTTGGTGCGCTCTTGGTGCGGGCGCCAGATGTGGCTTCAGTGTGCGCTGTCGCTGAACAGCTCATGGCCGGCGTCAGTCCTGACTAGGTCGTCCTGAACCGCTCAATTCGGTCGTGTTCATGAAGGAAGAATGACGCTCGCCCGAGTAGACTACGCATGCCCGAATGGAAAAGTCGGTTTGATGTCTCCCGTTCATTTCCCCAGCAATACCACACACCTTCGGTCGGGTGATGATTGTGTTCTCGAGAAGGGGCTCTGTCGGGTATTGCGTCCCAGTCTGTGACCTCACCGATGAAGAAGATGACAGTCTTCTCAATATTTTGCCCGTGCCGTCTGTATTGATAGCCCACTTGGTCTCGAAAGTTAGGCAATAACTTGACCTGTGTCATGCCCGTTTCTTCGCCGAGCTCTCTCAGAGCGGCTTGCTCTTCGTCTTCGCCCTCTTCGATGCCACCCTTTGGGAATTCCCATGCGGCATCAGGATTACGGACCATTTGACTGTGTAGAAGGAGAAATTCGACGCGTCCATCTACTCTCCTAAATGGGATTATGCCTGCTGATCGCTCATATGTAGTCACGATTGCTGCCTTACAATAAATTCGATACCCGACGGTACTATCCACGGGCTTCAGCGGCAACCATCGCATGGCAGATCGGCGCCAAAAGCGATTTTATCGCAGCGAAGCCATCAAAAATGACGAGTTATGTCGACGCTGATTAACATCACGATGGTAGTCGTCTCCCTGGTCAACAGGGATGGGGAGGGTGATAAGCGCGCTTTGTGTGCAGCGCGCTTATCTCAGGGTGAGTGAAGACTAAAGGTCTAACAACGGCCAACAGCCGTTTGGCTGAATAGGTATCATCAGGACTGGATGTACGGGCCAATCAGCACGTGGTGGGCACAACCCGTTCGGGAACTGGCCACTACTTAGATCGGCGGCTCCAAGGCGAACACACTCGCCACCGGGACGATCGTTCAGGTTCGTTGGGACAACGCGCAATACATAATCGGTTCGGCCGAGGTCATTGGCCGGCGCTCGCTCTGCCTGTACCACGGTGAGTATCACCTCTTTAGCCACGTCAGAACCGCGGATCACAATACATTGGTTGGTGCCTGCCAGGGCACTGGACTCAACGCCAGCCAAGGTTGGCTCTTCGCCGCTGGCAGCGTCCACAGCGCCGAGGAATAGCCGACCCTCAACGAGGTCGGAATAGTTGATGAGCACCGTTCGGTCTTCACCAGCCGGTACTTCGATTGTGTATCGGTCGCCTGTAATCTCTTCGTCTTCGCATATCCATGCGTCACACATCGCGATCTCGCCGCTGCCAAGGAAGGTCTCATCCCCACGACCGTTATTGGGCTCATAACTGTCATCTTCACAAAAATCAGAGGGTGGAATCACAGATATGTTGAGTTGATATGGTCCTTCATTCTCATCGTTATGGTGGATCCGCGCGAGGTAGTCGCCGTCTCGGTCTCGGAAAATGTTACGACGGATCGAAATCAACTCGGTATCGAAGTTGGTCGCCTCTCTCTCCAGTGCTGGCGTACAGAAGAATTGGCCGCCGGCGCCTGGGATACATGCGCCCCCGCCGGAGCGGTCGCAGAATGCCTGTCCACCCTGTGTGCAGTTCGGACCCATCGCATTGCCGGTGGCAGAAAAAATACCGACGTCGATGTCTGCGCGCGCCGCACTGAATCCGCCCACAGTCACGCACAAGGATGAGTTCGCTTCCTCGATGGTGAAGCGGTACCAGTCCTCATCGGGAAGGCCAGGATCGCACAGATAACCATCATCGAAGGCATAATTTCCATCGACCGATTCGAGTGGCGTCGCCATACTCGCGCGGTCGTTTCTTGGTCCGTTATTCTCAGTGAAATCAAGCCCGCACATCTCCGCGAGATCACCTGTTCGTGTCACGAAGAGGTCGTAGGTACCCTGAGCGCGATTGAGGCCTTCTACGCGGACGCAGTAACGGCCAGCCTCAGTCCCGATGACCCGTGCGAAGATACGCGCTTCACCAACGGTATTCGGTGCAACGTTGCTCACCACCTCACCCGCTTGATTCACGACCTGTGCCTGGAGGCGCCCAGCCGCGGCATCCGGTCCGGTCATCACCACGGCCGCTGTGATCATTTCATCGGCCTCGACATCAAAGCAGAACATATCTACGTCGGCTCCATCGGCGTTGCAGATGGCCAACTCGGCCGCTGGATCAAGCCCATCGGCGCCCACGTTGGTCTCTTGGTCTAGGGGAATATCCGCTGCAGCACCTGTCTCCACCGACGCGCCTTGGTCGTCGTCACCACAGTCGACAAAACTAGGTGAGTGGAGCAAATCGAGTTCGTATTCACCCGTTGTATCGGGTGCGCGTCCGGTGATGACGACAAACCAGTCACCACCCGGGACAAATTGACTCTGACCTTGAGCATAGTCCTGTCGGTCGCTGTCCTGTGCGGCGCGCAAGACAGGGTCAGCTCGATTGGAACCGGCCGGATAGAAATAGGCATCCAGCGCAGTCCCGTCCAGGCTTCTTAGCGTCATCGACAAACCATCATTGGGATCGAGCGAGATTCGGAACCAATCTTCATCCTCAGGACAAACCACGCCGCGAATGGTGTCGGCGAAACCGGACTCAATCTCGGTGGCGCTACCGGCGTTATTATCGCCGGCTCGCTCTCTAATGTCTGGAATGCAACCCGTAAGCGCATCCACAACAACCACATCAACTCGATAGGTGACTCTTTGATTGGTGGGTGCGATGGTTACAAAATAGCTCGCGACGTCCTGTACGATCTCGCCAATCGCTGGATATTCGATGGCAGCGTGCTGGTCACGGCCCTGCGCCTCCTGCGTTGGGCCTACACATGTGCGGTCCTGACAGGTCCATTCGAGGGCTTCGGCACAATTACTGTTGTCACCACAATTGCCGCTGTTGCCATCGAGGGTGAGGTTGGGTGTGCCTTGGTCGAAAGTCACATCAACTCGTAATCGGGCACCGGCAGGCACGTCGATTCGGATGACATCTGGATTGTTGTCGCACAATATTCGCCCCTCGAGGGAGCCATAGCGACGACCGTTGGCATCGGGGGCGTCGAGCGTCAGGACCGTGGCGGTCTCCGGCGTATCATTGGGCTCACCACCTTCACCTTCGTCATCTCGACATCCGGGCAGACACGCGCCAGAAGCTGCATCGCAGAAGCGTCCCTCCTCGCAGTCAGCATGGAGCACACAGGCTTCTTCACAGCGTTCCGTATCCGGGTTACAGAACTCGCCGTCCGCACAAGCGTCAGCATCATTGGGGTCACAAACTCGAGCGCATTCGTTGTCGAGGCAGCTCTCGCCATCCTCACAGCCATCGTCATCGCGACACCCGATGAGGCAGAGTCCACGGCCGTCTCGTAAATCACAAAAACGGTCATCTGGGCAATCCATGTCGACAGCGCAAAGCAGGTCTACGCATTGGTGCGTATCCGGGTTGCAGAACTGGCCTTCTTCGCAGCTGCCGGGCTCATCGACACGGCAGCCATCCTGGCAGCGGCCATCAGCTTCTGAACAGAAGCGGGTGATATCTGCACCACAATCGGAATCTTCTACACAATCCACGCCACAAGGGTTGCTGCTGCAGTCCGCTGCACCCTCGAGCGCCACACCGCCATTCGCCTCACACGTGGTCTGCAGTTCGACTTGACACATATCAACGCCAGTGCAGCATGCATAGAGCGGCACGCACTCGCGGCTGTCCATATCGCAAATACTGCTGCGGCCAACGGCGTCGAGTTCGTTGCATGACTCTTCCGTGCTGCGGCAACCCTCCGTGCATGTACCCTCGTCGCAGTATTGCGAGCTGTCAGGACAGTCGGAGTCGATTTCACACGGTTCATCGACACACATGTTGGTCTCGGGATCACAAACTTTTCCCTCGCCGCATTCATCATCGTCTCGACATCCTGGACGACATTCACCCACGCGGCCGCCATCGAGGTCGCAGAATTGCCCCGTCGGGCACTGACCGTTGTTGACACACAACATGCCGCCATCGCTCGCACCTTGTCCACCGTCACCGCCGGTACCACCGGCACCGCCACCACCCATGCCGCCGACGCCGCCCGAGCCTCCTGCGCTGCCTGGGCCACCCGGACTGTCGTCTGAACATGCGCCGAAGCTGGCCGCGAGCGAAACTGCCAATACCAGCCGAAACACCAAATGTTGTGTAGTCTTCAAAACAACCCCTCACTGTGCGCTTGGGTTGACTCTCAACCCAAGCATTGAATGTCTTATCTTGGTGCGACCAAAGTCATCATGCGGCGAACGGAGGTTCCCGCGATGTCCGTGATTCGCGTTAAGTCATCAGCATCAAAATTCTCGATTCGACTGCTCGTGGCGACAGCCAAAGCGCCTGTGGCGACCGCTTGTTCGATCACACCGCCGACGGCGCGCGCCCGAATGAGATCATTTGAACTAGAACGCTCCGCCGTCCACTCCACTAGGCTGACTTCTGTCGCAACCCATACGGCACCACCACTCGCATGCAGGTCCCGCGCAGCGAAGGCAACAGAAAGGCCCTCAACGGCCCCGTCCTCGTCAGCGAGCGTTGACGTCTCCATGCGATATACGCGCCGCGTCTTTGCGTCGGCGATGTAAGTCAAGCCGGCGTCTGAATCCATAACCATTCGGTTGAGAACGCCACCAACCTGTCTCGTCGCGACCACGGGTTGTAGACCACCTGTCAGAACCACTTGTGCGTCGATGATAAGAAGGTGGCCTGAGCTGGTGACCACCGCCAAACGCGCACCGCCGTCTTCGTTCTCTGGTAGCCACACGATATCATTGGGACCATGAACACCCTCGAATGCCAGCGTGGTCACTACCTTCATCGTTTCGGCATTAATCGCGGTGAGTGAGTTGTCCAAGTGATTGACAACCCAAACGTGTTCGCCACCGAATGTGGCCGCGACAGGCATCGCTGGAACAGGTACGCGTCTCACCAAGGCACCGGCACCGCTCGTGGATACGACCGCGACCTTGTTTGAACCGGGGACTGTGACCCATACGAATCGCCCATCAGGGCTTGCGCAGAGCCCGCCGACGCCAAGGCCAAGTTCGATCTCCGGATTGGAACGCAGAACGATATCCCGAACGCCGCGCTCGTAGTCGTAAAAATTGAGGACACCTCGAGACGGACTGCCGCTCACGGTGACCAACCTCGGCACACCTGCGTCGTCCACGTTAATATCTATGATCCGGAGGCGCTCGGCTTCCGAGCTGTTCGCCCGAAGCCAAAGTCGATGGTATCCAGAGTCATAAAATGTCGGACGCCAGCTAAAGCGCACTCTGATGTTGTTGTCTTCAGCGATGTACTCCACATCCGCGCCAGGTGGTGCCTCCACAGTGTTCACCTCGATCTGGTCAAATACACCCGGTCCGATAACCGGCGCCTGGACAAGAACGTCGAAGATGAGTTGTTCACCCTCGCTGACCTGTTGCGGAGGCACTGCTTCTATCGTCGGCGCTGCCGGCGTCACGTTGAGAACGATCTCTTCTTCGGTCACGCCACCGTCGCCATCATCGATGGTCACCCGAACCACCTTAGGCCCGAGGGTATTGTACGCGTATCGATGCGAGCCCGATTCTATCTGCGAGCCGTCTCCCATATCCCAAGATACGCGTGCCGGCGGCAGGTCGCCTTGCACGTCGTCAACGAGGGCAACGACACGTGCGCCATCCTGCACATCGGGGACCTCGCCGCTCAGCGCGACGAACAGAATGTTTTCTCCGATGGCCACTTGATTCGTCTCGGTCTGTAGACTGACCTGGGGTGGTCGATTGGTGACCTCGATAATGCGCATTTGAGTCGATTCACTGCCGTCGTCGTCTCGGGCGGTCAAACGCACTTCATAGGCGCCCTCATCCGCCCAGCTGTAGGTCACACCGACTTGGTTTGCAGCGAGGGTCCGCTCATTGCCATCACCGAAGTCCCAGATGTATGCTTCGATGGGATCCGTGTTCGCCCCAGCCCGGCTGTTAGACGCATCTAGCAGCAGCTCAACGCCCTCAGGAATCGTCCGTTCGAGACCTGGATAAGCAAAGGTGAAATCGGCGGTCGGCTCCGCATCCTCAATGGTCACAACGTGCTGGACCACAGCCGCGGAGTCTTCATCGACGACCCGCAATGTAATCGTGTACTCACCGTCTTCGGGATAGATATGTCGGCCGACAAATTGATTCGGTAGATTATTGCCTATTTGCACGGTCTCAAGATTGCTGCCATCACCCCAATTCCAAACCAACATTGTCAGTGCATCCGATGGCCCACCCGCCTGAGTATTGGACGCGTCAAAGACAAGCTCTTCGCCCTGAAGTCCTCGATTCGGCCCCTCTAGTGAAACGAACGGCTGTAGGTCTTCGATCTCGACCGCGACGCACTCTTCAACGCTCGAGTCCTCGTCTTGGACGGTGACGCACACGTCGTAGGTGCCATGATCCTGATAGGTATACGATGCGGTTCGCTCAGCGGGCCCCTCTGCGGACGCACCGATTGGGCCGAATTGCCATGCGAAATAGGTGAGGGGGTCCGATTGGCTACCGGGCCTCGCTTGTGCTTCGAAGCGCAGGGTCTCGCCTTCGATGGCGGCCTGCGGATTGAGGACGGTGACACCATCGAGTTGTGGTGCCACGTCTCGGACGGTCACCAATGCAGTGCATTGCGCTTCTGAGTCAGGGTCGGCCACGGTCAGCGTGACCACAAAAGGCTCGTCGCTGGCATCGCGATAAATATGTAGTGGCTCTCTCAGTCCTGCTCCACTTTGAGGACGGAAACCATCGCCAAAATCCCAGCTGTAGAATTGGATCGGATCGCCCTCGTGCCCAGCTTGACTCGCTCGTGCATCGAAGCGTAGAGATTCGCCTTCGGAGACTTCATAAGGCCCACCAGCGGAGCAAATTGGGTCGACATCTTCGACGATGACGTTAAACCAGGCGTAGGCCGTGGTTCCATTGCCAGCTGTGACGCGCAGCCGGCGCCGGAAAGTCCCTGATTGAAAAGTATCAAATTCGACGGTTGGTTGGCCGCCGCCGAATACTTCGTTGTCGACGTTGAAAAAACCATCGCCATCGAGGTCCCAAGCATATTCGGTGATGCCACCGACCTCGGGGGCGGCGAAGCTTGTACTGCCGTCGAGAACGAGCGCTTCACCTTGGCGCACTTGGTAATCGCCATTCGGTAAATTACCGCCAGGCATGGCGATGGGCCGCTCCAGAACCGTGACCGTCATGGACGTCTCGACCTGATTTCCACCGCAGTCACTGACTCTCACGCGAGCCAGATAGTCGCCGGCATCATCGAATACGCGCCCACCTTGCAGTGGCATACACGGGCTGACGCAACCGTCATCTCGACATAGACGGCCAGCGCGGCAGTCCACATCCGCAGCACAAACCACCGGTTCGGCACAAAAGCCATTTGTGCATGTCTGTTGACCACTGCAGTCACCATCTTGCACGCACTCGTCGCCGGCACCGCCGGTTACGGATGGTGGTTCAGCCGGACATTGGTCCACGACGTCCTCAGCTCGCATGACCACCGCTGAGACGTTCGATGCACAGCCTTGCGGCGCATTGACCACTGGCAGAAAGGTTGGCATTGAGACACGGTCACCATCTCCAAACGGCATGGCGTCATCGCCCTCTGTGATGCATCCATCGACCGTACAACGATACCCTTCGATAGACACGTCGATGGAATTGGGCGCTGCGGGCGCCGAACTCGTTATCGTCAGCTCTTGGGCGTTACCGGTGCCACATGTGTCGCGAACCGTGATGATGCGATTGACGATACAGCCATCAATCTCTGTACGAATATCACTGATGATGTCCGCTTCCGGTGTCCGCTCATCTGTGAGGCTGTAGGCGAAAGGGGGCGGGTTCGCATCGCATACCGATTGTGCATTCGCGAGATCTGCTGGCTGCATCACAACCGTTGGCGCGCGTCGGTCGAGATCAAACACCACGCTATCTTCAAAGAGCCCATCCACTGGATGGGTCGCACGAACGGTGATCCGTACGTCGTCTGCGTCCTCAATAAAGAATCCAGGCACGGGGAATTGGTCGACCTCGACCACTTCGTTCGCCGGCAACTGCAGGATGGCTTCATACATCTCGCTGCGGTCGATGGCCTCGCCATCGAGACCCGTTGCGGTCCATTCGATGAGAAAGCTGATCACAAGATCCGAGCCGTCGAACGAGTAGGCATTGAACACCAATGGAACATCGATGGGTTGTGCTTGGGCCTCACCGCCGACGATACCACCGCGAAAAATCTCGTCGCCGTTGTTGACGCACTCGCCGCTCGCCGGAAACGTTATCTGTATGGGCGGCGCGCCAGCGTGTGCAACCGAGCCCGCGAGCAACACCAACAAAATGCCGATATACTTCTTCATCTTCTGCCAGACCTCCCCACGACTTCTAGCCGCTAAGAGACTACCTTGGGTGGGGTAATAGATCCAAGTCCTGTTTGAGGTTTTCTATCGTCATAGAGGCTTTTTTTTCTACGTCTTCTTTTCCTGGCATGGCAGAGTTGCATCGAGTGGTAAGAATTTCTTAGCATCAGCTATCAACGAGACATCGCTTGAGGGGAACACACGATGGCTTTTTTACGAAGCGCCAACCTTTGGATCATCGCTGGCATGTTCAGCACGAGCCTTTTTATCGGTTGTGGTGGAGGCGGCGGAGGCGAGGGCGGAGCGGGCGGCTCCGGCGGTGCAGATGTCGGTTCTAACGATTCGGGCATGCCCGATACCAGCCTCATGCCCGACATGATGGTCGAAGATGATGCAAGTCCTGCCTGCGAGTGTCCTCGGAACCTCGTGTGCGATGATGACGGCCTGTGCGTTGAAGTCGTGCCCTGTGAGCAGGATACTCAATGCTCGGCTGGTCGTATCTGTGTTGACGGTGCTTGCATTGACGGTTGCGGCACCGACGCCGAATGCGAGATGGCTGACCCTACGCTGCCCACCTGCTACGACGGTCGCTGCGGAGATTGTGAAGTCGATGATGACTGTTTCGGCTCCGGTACCTGCGACGTCGAACTGCACACCTGTGTTGAACCTGAGGTTTGTACCGACAGTCGTGAGTGTCGTTCGGGTCGCTCGTGTGTCGCCGGCACCTGCGAGGATGCGCCAGACTGCCGCGAAGAGGGCGTGTCTTGTCCGCCCGGACAGCTTTGCGATGAGGATGGCCGTTGCGCCATCGACCCTACTGGCGCTTGTACCTCCGATGCAGACTGTCCAACCATTGGGCACGTTTGTCTTGAGGGACGTGGCGATTCGCAGTGCGGACCGTGTCGCGAGGATATGGATTGTCCCGATGGGATGACTTGTCGTATTCGCGCGACTGGTAATCGATGCACTGAACCAGAGACCTGTGTTGATGATGCAGAATGTCTCGGCTCCCGTGTTTGCATCAACGGCGCGTGCGAGTTGCCGCAGTGTATGGACGATGTATACGAGGACAACGATGATGCTGAGAACGCGACGCCCGTGATCGCTGGGGTTCTTCGCGGCCTCGTCAGCTGCGGTGATGATGCTGATTGGTATCGCTTCACACTGCCTCCGAATCACGCAGCGACCGTCAGCGTGAGGCAACAGGATAATCTTGCCAATCTGACGCTCAGTGTGCTCAATCGTGATGGTGCCGAGCTCGCTCGCTCCGAGACTGATGAGCCCGTTGAGGCAGTGGTGGTGGGCCCGTTTCCATCAGAGCAAGTGCTCATGGCCTTCATCGGTCAAGCTGGCCCACTCGGTGCAGCCGAGTATGTGCTTGATGTCGCGCTTGTGGATGAAGGTGAAGCTTGCATCGATGATGCGAGCGAAACAGGTTTGGGAGATGACACTTTTGAGACGGGGCGGCAGTTGCGAGCGCCAGGTGAGCTGGGCTTCAACGGGAACCTCTCTGGTCGTCTGTGCCCTGACGATCTCGATTATCTGTGTTTCTCAACGACGCCACGGGAGCAAGTCACCATCGGCATTGATGTGACCGCGGGCGATCTGACCGTTGCTGGACGGGTACTCCGAGAGAACGGTGAGCTGGTTCGAAATGCGGAGAGCACTTGGACTCGACAAGGCGGAGAGGAGATCTCATTTCGCGCCGGTGCAGGTCCTTACTGCCTTGAACTGGGCGCGACTGAAGGGAGTGGCAGTTACGCGGTCAATATCTCGGCTGTGCCATCTGCTGTCTTGGAATTGTGTGAGGATGCGACTCCGCTGGCTCTGAACAATGGTTCAGCGACGACACAGGCTCAGTTAAGTCAAGAGGATGAGTTCTCGCCAATCTGCGCCGCAGGGGTCGCTAATGGCGGTGAAACCATCTACTCGATTACGCTCGATGATGCCGAGCAGCTGCCTGTGATGTTGACTGCGAGTGTGAGCGGTCTTCCGGGTGGTACCTTGGGTGACCCTGTAGTCAGTATTCGGAGCACGTGTGGCGATGCATCAACGGAAGCTGGATGCTCTACAGGGCAGCTCGACCCGCTCGACTCAAACTTTCAGCAGCGCTCGCCTGCGACGGTACGGGTGCCGGTCACAGAGCCGGGCACGTATTTCGTCGTCGTCGACGGGATTGATATCGGCGACCGACCCAATTATCGCCTCGACGTTTCGACGAGTCAGCTTGCGGTCGCCCCGGCAAATAACACATGCGAACAGGCCCAAGAGCTGGCCTTCAATCCAGACGGTGTCACGGTCTTCGGTGCCAACCTTGATCGGGCATCTGATTCGCTCAGCAGCTGTATCGGTCAGGAAGGACCTGATGTTGTTTATCGAATGACGTTTGCTGAGAGGGCCATCGTTCGGTTGCAAGCGGCCGCAGCGAATGACGCCTTCGCGGTCTCCGCCTTCCTCGGGCAAGATTGTCATGTCCGAGATGCCCAAATTTGCGGCCTCGGGTTCGAAACAGTGGTTGAGCCCGGCGTTTATTTCCTCGTCCTCGATGGGGCGGATGCAAATGCACGAGGTCGGGTCACGGTACAAATGAATGTTGAGAGTTTGGGAGATGTACCGGCAAACGAAACCTGTGAGGCCGCCGATGAACTCCCTGCAGGGGGTGGTGCGTTGATGGCATCGACGAGTCGCGCAGCCGACGACTATCGCTTGCTCGATGCGAATCTGTGTACGGGGAATAACACGACCGGAGGCGATGTCGTCTATCGCTTGGTGAGTCCTGAAGCGCAGATGATGTACATAGAAGCGACGCCAGAAGCTGGATGGGACCTTGCCCTGTACGTGGTGAGTGATTGTGCTAACCCAGCTCGACGGCGAATTGCCTGCTCCGATGGGGCGCTCACTGAATCGGTGGTGTTCGACATTGCCGCCGATGAGCCCGTTTATGTGATCGTGGACGGCTCCAATGGCGAGAGTGGGTCTTTTGATCTGCGTTGGGGTTCTGCTGAATGCCGACTTGATGTCGATTGTGCGCAGGGCAGCTGCGTAGACTACACATGTCAGCTTTAAGCACTGCTGCGGCCGGGTAACGAAGGCGTGAGAACGACTGGACTCGTCTCGGGCCTCGCCCTCGTAAGCATGATCGCGCTCACGGTTTGGGGGCTTAGCCCCGATACCTCGGATATGCCCACGAACCAAGCGGCTTCGAATCCACCAGTGGGTGCGCAAAAACGGCTCAGACTGCCATCCCTTAACATGCCACTTGGACAACAGACGTTCGATGCGATGGTCTCACGTGAGCGGCGAGAAAATCCTGATGCAGGCATGGGGGCGCAGACTCTACGAGACATTCGTAGCCAAGGCGTGCTTGGTCACAGCGTTAACTGGTTGAGCCCTTTGTTTGAGTCGGAGTTTTGGACCCAAGATCCAGATGGAGACGGCAGGGCATTCGTGAATCGGAACGGTTTACGTATCGAGTTTGAGACCGTAGGAAACCAGGTGTTTGGCGCAGCGCTCATCTTTCCGCCGAAGGCAGTGAGCGCGGATTTGACCTCTGCGTCAGGTTTTTTTATGGGCGACAATGGGGAATTGCCTTTGCATTGGGAAGAATTCGAGAAGCCCAAGAAACCGCGACGCGAAGGCCGCTTCAAAACCGCGGCTGGGCGCACGATTTACTACCGAGGGCAATTACGGACCTCAGGTGAATCCCCCTTCGGTCCGTCGGTATTGAATGTGTCACTCGCCCCCTTCGAGGGGCAGACGTTCAACCCGCTCTCAGACCTCGATGAACAGGACCGGAAAAAGCCTTAGCTGCAGAAAGTTGCGCTTCTGATATCTCGGACCAAAGGTGCGACTTAATACCTTCTATCCTTGGATCACCGAGCGATAGCGACTCAGTTCAGATCTCGGCGAGAGTTCATCGCCATCGACGACAACGCCCAGCCAGATCCGCTCGGGTAAACTTGGCAGTCGTACATCGTCCACGCCAAGCATGACTTCAAAGCGTCCAGCAGTTACAACCACTTGGGCACGTGTTTCTGACCAGATCTGGCGCCCCTTGTGTGGATCGTCGTAGATCGCAAACTCCATTGGAACCATCCCGGTCAACTTCTCGTCCTGGTTTGACAGAACCGCTTCGAAACGCAGTCCGGCTCGGAGCGGCCCTTTGGGCTTGATTGACTCCTCTCGCGCTGTTTGGAGCGCTTCTGAAACAACCGGTGTCGGCCCTTCGGCGGAGGTGCGAGCAACGACCTCAGGCGTCGAGTCTAGTTCACCGGGGGGAGACGCAACATCAGGCGTGGTTGTGGATGCTTGAGCTTGCCCCATGTCCGGCGGTGGCGCCGTTGGCGGCATGGTGGGTGGCGCCTCACCAAGAAACTTCGCTTTCATCCGGCCAAGAAACCCAGGATCTTGAGTCAGCCCAGCGTCTGGTCCGCCGAACTGAGACTCATAGGCGATGAGTCGCTCTTCAAGCTTGAGGTCTTGCTCCGGGTCATACTCAGCGTCGTGAGGCGAACGAGGCAGCGTTGGATCTGAATACGGCTGATTCTTAAGCGCATTCCAAACGCGCGCTGCGGTGGGTTTCATTTTTCCGCGACCCTTGGTAGCGGCATTGTAAATTAACCGTCGTGCTTCGCGACTCTTTAGATGAAACAGGACTTCTAAACCTGCACGTTGAAAGCCGTCGTCGTCTTTGAGTGGCTTACATTTCTTGACATACCGGGCATCCTTGGTGGCGAGACGGCCGAGCATGGCATTATAGAAGGACAGGTAGCGTGCGCCACCGAGACGCGCCAGATTCAGTGCGAGGGCTCGCTTCTCGGCGTCGGTCCTGGCGAGGTCTTGTTTGAATTGATTGACGAGGTAGATGGCTAAACTCATATCACCGCTCGCCCCGATGCGGTCGAGCACTTCGATGCGCACCTCCGGCGTATCGTCCTTTAAGTGACTGACGAGCATATTCCGAATATGCTCATTCTCTCCGAGTGGCAGCGTGCGCAACACGCTGCGCCTGATGCTGTCGTCGGGGTGAACGACCACTTTTTGTAGAAAGATGAGTGTGTCGTCATCGACACCGCTCAAGAGAGACAATATCACCTCCACTAAGGGCGACTTGATGACGGGTTTACCCCAGAAGTTGATATCATCACCGATGATCGAGCGAGACAGCGAGCGTTTGACAGCGGGTGGCAGCGCGCCCGCCTCCATGAGCGTTGAGCACAACCTCATGAGTGCTGACGAACGTCGCTCCAAATCACCGATTCCGTGCGAGCGATTGAGTGCGATCTCGAGCGCGTCGGCCGCTTCACCGGTCTGTTCCGTCGTGATCAAAGCGGGGATTGCACAGGCGTAAGCAGCGACCAGGTCATCGGTCTGGCAGGCTCTCGCCGCAGCGAGTGATTCGAGAGCCGCTTTGCAGGCATCTTCAATACGACCAACAGTCATGAGGGGTTGAATGACGGCCGCGAGCGACCGAGCACGATAGAAGGGCTCGGCGACATCGCGTGCTTGCAGCAAGGCTTCACCGGGATCGACCTGATAGGCGACGCCGTCGCCAACAGCGTCGCTGCCCGCTTGTGCGGCGTCGATAAAGTTGACATCACCGCTGACCATTGAAATTCGGTGAAAAAACGCCTTACCCAAGGTCGAGCGGATGCGCTCGAGGCCCTTCGCTAGACGCAGGAATTCGTCATCTTCCTGTCCGCCTTTGTCGGCTTCAGCCTCGGCAATAAACGCCTCGTCTGCATCCAAGTCGAGTTGGTCTTCAGCCCCCTCGTCAGCTTCTGTGGCCTCAGCATCATCGAGATGTTTACTGATCCGCTCCTGTCGACGCAGCCGACGGATGGTTTGGAACTCATCGAAGATGCTGCGCGTCGCTGTCAACATCAAGCGTTCATCAGCTGCCTTGACGAACTCCTCGTACGGATTGAGGTCGCCGGCGTCGAGATCTTTTGCCATCTCGTCTGCATAAAGACTGAGCTGCTTGAGACCCTTTGCGCTTAAACGCTTTGTGTGTTTATGGGCGAAGTCGACCAACTGCTCAGGCTGGATCGTTCGGCTCTTCTTGTAGAGACGACCCAGTTGAGAATAAAGCTCTTTGATCGGCCAAGGCACTGGCACTCGGCGACCGATCAGGTCGCTGTGGTAGAGCACCTCAAAGTGGGGGCAGTTCGCTGTTCGAAGCCGTTTCTTGAATTCTGCTTCTTCCTCGGTAGCGGTGCCCTCGACACGCATGCTGAGCAAACGCCCAAATTCGACCATCTCATTTTGATCGAGTCCACGATGGACCCGTATCGCGACGATATTGCGTTGCTCGAAGGTTGAGGCCATCCGAGCGATGAGCGTCATCATACCAAATTTACGCCGGACCACGCGCAACGCGTTCTTCGGATCCAAAAACGCGTCTGTTCCTTCGCGTTGGACCAAGAGTTCTTGCATTGACAGAGGCGTCTGAGTGAAGTCATGGCAAAACATGTCTTCGGAACCGAATGACAACAAGCTCACAAGTGAAAAGCTGTCTGCATAGTCGGCCACGGCATCCCTGAATTGGGGAAACACCTCTCCACGAGCGACCGATGCTTCCGGATGATCTGGTATCCAGATTTTGAACATTGAGATACATGCTTTACGGAGCAGCGACTTTCGCTTTTCACTCTCTGAGCGCCAATCGGCTGCGCCTTGTAGCTCGGCCATGTCAGTCTCCCCGATCTCATATGAACAGAGCTTTCGTCTGTGCCGTTCTCATTGTAGGTTGACTCGTGACGAAATGATACCTTGGAGCACAGAATGGCACTCGAACCGGTACAATTACGCCCTCATTACAGTGATTTTTTAAAGCCGGATCGGATCTTACTCACCGGTCACTCACACCAGGCTTGGCCGAGCGTCGCGCGCGAAGGCCTGTTGCGTGCTTACGCTGATGCTGCCGCGCACGTTGACGACAAATGGGCGCTGGCGATGGAGCGAGCCGATCACTTGAGAACCGCTGTGTCAGATTACCTCGGCGTCGAGCGTGATGAGATTGCGCTCGCTCAAAATAGCCATGAACTCGCAACACGTTTCCTTTCTGGGTTGAACCTGAGGCGACGTAATATCGTCACCACCGATGGAGAATTTCATAGTCTCCGACGCCAACTCCTGCGGCTGCAAGAGGAAGGGGTTGAGGTTCGCTGGGTCAGCAGTGCGCCGCTCGACACCCTCGCAGAGCGTCTCGTTGCCGAATCCGATGATGAGACTGCGGCGGTGATGTTGTCTACAGTGCAATATCAGACCGCGGCTGTGGTGCCATCGGTGGAGACGCTCTTGGCGGTATGTGAGGCACGCGAGATTCCTGTCTTGCTGGATGCTTACCATGCTTATGGCGCTATGCCCAACCCGACTCAGTTACCCGAATCCGGTCAGGTATTTGTAACAGGCGGCGGATACAAATACGCTCAATGGGGCGAGGGCTGTTGCTGGATGCGCGTGCCGCCAGACACCTCTATGAGACCCATCTATACAGGATGGTTTAGTGACTTTGCAGGACTGGAGTCACCGCAGTCAGAAACGCTCGGCTACGGCCGGACACCAGCCGATCGCTTTGCCGGAAGTACCTACGACCCCGCCAGTCACTACCGCGCGTCACGAGTGTTGGAGTTTTTCCACGAAAACGGGATGACGATGGAGCGGCTCAGGGTTCTATCGCTCCAGCAAACGCAGCTGATCTTTGACCAACTCTCAGATTATGAAATTGTCACCCCGAGGGGGGAACAGCGTGGCGGTTTTGTCTCGGTTCGGATCGCAAACGCTCGACAGCTTGTGGGCGCGTTGCGAGAACGAAATGTCTTCACCGATGCGCGCGCGGATATCATCCGATTTGGTCCAGCGCCTTACACCACGGACGATGAGATGATAAAGGCGCTCGATATCTTCAAGTCGTTGGCCGTGCAATCGTCATGAATGAGCGTTGTGGGTAAACGCGGCTCTGCGCACGTCAGATGATGGGTCGGATCGGTCTGACCACGACATCTGTGAGGACGACCTTGACAATCTTCTGATTAAAAATGGGTTGAAGATTGTCGAATCAGCCATTCCGAGCTAGTCTCGCATCGTACAGTCGACAGGGAGGGACGGTTCTTGGTCGCAGGAGCCAACGACGGCGGGGGACAACTCGTTCGAGATTTGTTGAAGCGGATCCGCGATGCCGCTCCGCTGCTTGAAACCGACCGTCAAGCTTACGGTAAAGCTGTCGAGACGATCACCGAAGTTGCGCGTAAAGCATTGGGTGTCATGGGTGAGTTCGAGCTGAATATCTCGAGCAATCGCATCATGATGGGTGACGATGATGAGGTCTACAAATCCGAGGCGCGAACGAATAATCTCGCCTTTGACTTGTTTCGTCAGGGGCTCAGACGGCTCACGTTTCGGCCCGGGCTCGATTTAGATGAAGTGGAAGGCTTTGTCAGGCGCTTTGCCGAATGCCGCTCGGCTGAGCAAATCGATGAGGACTTTGTGACGATGATGTGGCAGGACTCGAGTTCCCACATCGAGATCATCGCCATCGATATGTTCACCGAAAAGATCTTCATGTCGGAAGCTGAGTTTATCAAGCAGTTCCGAGAGGTTCTCGATGATGTGGCTCCCGGGCTGATCGAGATGGATGATGACGAAGAAGCTGGTGTTGATAAAGCAGAACGCCCGCTCAACATTCTCACTCACCATGGCGATGTCGACCGAGCCGATATCGAGCAGCGGAAGATTAGAAAAACCCTCACGGCGGACCAGGATGGTCTCGCAGTTTCGCTCATGCCTGACGAAGAGATCGTCGACACGACGCACCACCTTTTACACCTCGCCGCGTGCCAGATTTTAAGTGAACGGAGTGTCCTGAGTAATGCCGAATTTCAGGGTATCTGGGTTCGGTTATTGACGTCGTACCTAGAAGAGCAGAACTGGCAAGGGTATGCGGATGCGATGCGCAGCATCTCGGCACTGCTCGACCTTGGTCGTGCATTCAGCCCAGATGTCGCTGAGAGGTTTGATAAGCTCCGGAAGGTGATTCTGGGGCGTGATATGGCAGAGCAGATCGCAGACCATATTCTGCCAGAAAACACGCAGTTCTTCTCCTGGAGTCGGTGGCTCTTTCATGATGCGGGTGAATTGACTGCGCCGACCATTCTCGAGCTGGTCAATGGCTGCAAGAACAGCGGTGGGCGCGATTGGCTTAAAGACTTGTTGCGGCGGCAAGGCACGTCCTCTCTGGACCCTTGGGCCGAACGAATGCGAGATCCTAACCCGGGCATCGTGCTCGAGGTGATCGATGTCATCGTTGGCAGTGGGCTTGCGGGACAGGCCAAAGGCCTTTTGCTCGACACCCTCAAGCATGCCGACGGCGGGGTGCGCGCGCGTTGCATAGAGAGCCTTACACAAGGCTACGATACGGAGACGCGCGAGGCGCTGCTGCCTCTTCTAAAAGACCCCGAACCGCAGGTTCGAAAAGCCGTTTTGACGCGCTTTGTTTCGGTTGAAGACCGTTCGGTTGTGACCTACCTGACCCATATCTTGAAGTCGGGCGAGTTTTTTGCGCTCAGCGAAGATGAGCAGCGCGAGTTGATGGAGGCTGTGGTCCATCTCTCAGGCGAACGGCATATCGATCTGATTGTCGACAAACTCAATATTACTGAACAATCAGGCATCAGTAAGCTCATGCGGCGCGCAAATGATGCCATCACGGATAATATCACCCGGCGAGCTGCTATCTCTGCACTTGCGCTTATGAGTACGCCCAAAGCGAATGCCGTCATCCGAGACGTGAAGGCGCGCAGTGACCTGAGTTTAGCGGCGCATTGTGACGTCGTTTTGCGGCTCTCTCAGCGTGATCGCTCACAGCAGTCGTCCTCAGCTGACCAGAAAAGCGACGCCCCCGCTTTCCTTGAAGACATCTCTTTGGGCGCCTCACGCATGGGGCAAGCCTTCGTCTTTACCCTCGATGCGTTGGGATTCGACGATGTTGACGGGCTCAAAGAACAGGCCGATGCACGTCGAATGCAGGGCCACGACTCGAGTCGCGTAAGGGATGTAGCGCAGGCGGCCGATAGTCCCGAACAGGCTGTTGAGCTCGTCGTCGACGATGCGGAAGAGCTCGTAGATTTGGGGCCCAATCCACTACTGGGACACCATGTTGTTCTCGATAATTGGGATCGGGTGAAGCTGGTTGTCCGCCCTGCTATACTCGAGGGGGAACGCTACACGATCGTCGACGCCGAGGCGAGTTTAGTCGGCGTGAATCAAGAGAACATTGCAGTGCATGTGCGCAGACCGACCTCACTTCCACCGGTGCGCATCGTTGAACGGTCACGAGTTCCCAAGGCATCGCCGCCGCCACCCGAGCCGGTCGATTCATTATTGCAGGCCTACCTAGAAGGGGACGTAGCCGAAAATGAACCCGTGGAGACGGACGATAAACGTAACTTGAGCGAATTACTCAATGACTATCTAGATGAGCCAATGACCGATACCTCTCCGGTCAAACCGGGCGCTCCGGCTTTTCCCGACGCGCCGCCGCCTCAAATTTTAGCACCCGAGACGAGGGTCACATCTGATTCGCTGGGCGGCGCCAACGTGCCAGACTCTGACGAGGTAAGTGCGGACTCTCAACATGCTGAACTCGATGACCTCTTGGCATCGTACATTGATTCAGGCGAGGATAAATAGAATGAGTGGTATCGCGCGGGACAGCCACGAAAAGGTTCAATCAGCCGGCAAAAACCTTCTCATCTATGTGTTTTCCTTACTCAAGACCGGTGAAATTCACGATTTGAATAACGAGGCGTGGATCCGACCCATTGAGAAGCTCTCAGAGGCTTTGGATGCGCTGATCCGAATTGAGCGTCGCTCTATCAGTTTTGTCGTGCATGAGGGGATCGCGCAGATCAACAGTCACGCACTTTGGCTGGATCGTGGGACGCTTGAGCAGGCACAGGCATTAGAGCAGTATTTAGCCCGACGAGAAGCCGGTGGTGTCATCTTTGCCGAGCGACCAAATGAGGAGCAGCTCAAGCAGTTCTTTTTTGAGTTTGCGCGCTTCAGGCCACCAGAGGATGCGGAGAGCCAATACCAAGCCCTTCACTATCGCTTGATCGAGTTGGGCATCTCACAGCTGAAGCTTGCCCCTCAGCCACTCAGGCTCGATGGCATCGGTCAGGGCGTTAGAGGGGTGTCCGCGCTGTGGAACTATTCGAAAGCAACAGCGGGGATCACAGATTTGCTGAGTCGACGCCCCATCGAAGTCAAGGTCGCTCGACGCACCGCGCAACAATTAGTGGATGCTTGCGCGGTTGAGCAAGACCTCCTTATCGGCCTCGCGCTCAGCGGCCAGAGCTGGTCCAGCTCTCGAAACGCCGTCGATTGTGCCATCTTTGCTGCGGCTGTTGGTCGTGGGCTCGGTTTATCGGCTGTACAATGTTCCGACTTGGCAACCGCTGGTATTCTCCACAGTGCCGGGCATGCTTATCCGAATCCCATTCCCGACAAGATTGGCGTGGACCAGGCTGTTGCGACCTTCGCGCTGAGGCAGCTCGTCGAAGGTGCGTCCTATAATCATTTGCTCGTTCGGCGCGTCGTCGCGGCGCTTGAGTGGCGTGATACGCTTCAGAATCATGACGAACACCAAGTGGCGCCTCGTGGCCCATCGCCGCATCCTTGGAGTCAGCTGCTGGCGTTGACCCGGTTTTACCTGACAGCTGTCCGGCGCGGCGAGCATGGGCAAGGTCGTTCACCAGTCGACGTCGCCATTGAGCTATTGACCGAACCTCCGTCGCAGCTCGATCACGGACTGATACGTATCTTTTTGGCAGTCGTTGGCTTCTTGCCGGTCGGCACCTTAGTTCGACTTCAAAATGGTGATGTTGCCGTCGTGGCTGATGTCGAACATTTGCGCGGGCGAGCTCTTTATAATCAAGTACCGGCACCGATAACCAAGGCGCGTCGTATTTTCTTAGAGCGCCTTCGAACAGAGCAAGGCGAGGTGATCAGTGAACGCAAATCGCGGGTCCTGCTCGGCGACGATGGAGACGATGGCGAGTGGGTTATCGAATCGGTGCTCAAGCCCGATGGCTGGGAAGATCTCGTCGTACGAGGGCTCTTTAGACGGCCATCCACGATTCTCACTCAGCTCGGGGTACGTCGATGAAGACGACCCTGGCAGCGCCAGGCCTGCTCATTGCGATGCCGCAGCTGCTCGATCCTAACTTTCATCGTTCGGTGATTCTCATGCTGGAACACGGCGATGAGGGCGCGCTTGGCTTGGTGATCAATCATGAAACGGAGCATCGCTGTCGGGATGTCGCCGAAAGCTTCGGTCTCGATTGGACGCCAGGCGACGAGATTTTCTTGCGTCGCGGAGGGCCCGTCGAAAAGCAGTCGTTGTGGATGGTCCATGCCGACCGGTGGCGTTTTGACGAAACGCTGATGGTGGGCGCTGGGATGGCCGTCAGTCGAAGTAAGAAAGCGCTGGAAGAGATGTTTCTGGCCGACGAAAGCAAACTCAGACTCATCATCGGATACGCGGGCTGGGGCGCAGGGCAGCTGGAATCGGAGCTCGCTGAGGGGTCTTGGATATACACCGATATATCCCCTGAGATGATTTTCGAGTGGTCGGCTGACTCTATGTGGGAGCGTGCATTGCGAACCGCGGGGATTGATCCCGCTCACCTGGTGTCAGGCGGAGGCATTGTTCAGTAGGGTAGCCAAGTTCGCATGAAATGCTGATTGATCGCCGCCGCTTCGCGAACATAATTGCGAAGCCTTTGGTGGATGCGCACGGAACGTCGTGATGGCCAGGGGACCAACTCGTAGTTGAGTTGTTTGGCGATCCAAAGCACCCGTGGCAGATGCCAATCATCACTGACGACCCAGCTTCGAGTTGTCTTCAAAATCGCAGCCACGTTCAGCAGGTTTTCCACGGTATTGGTGGCTTCAGTCTCCATGGTCAGGCGCGTACTCTCGACCCCGAATGAGACCAATAGCGCGTGTCCATACTCGGCCTCGCCACGGCCAGAGATGATACACTCGGTTGCTCGACCCGACATGATTAAACGGTGTGCGGCATGAATCCGTCCGGTCAATGCAGGGCCTGGTGGACAGCCACAGACCAGTACAGGCGCGGTCAGGGTTAACTTTGTTTTATTTGCCCGGTACAAGCGCCCCATGACATAGAGCCACAAAAGGGCGATGGCTAGACTGAGCCCACCGGTGATAAGGATGAGCGAGGCCGTCTCTGCCGGATATTGCCTGGTCAGTTTATAACTCTTCGTCCTCATGGGCTGCGCGATCGTCGCTTGTAATCGGTGATTCGCTTCGGTTTAGCAAATATAGAAAGGCGACCACAATAGTTCACGCCCAACAGACCCTAGGTGTGGGCTGTTAAATCGGTTAAGATGGCGACCTGTAGACATGGCTAAGTGGTGAAGGAGAGCGGAGCATTGTCGTTTGTTTGGTGTGACATCGATCAGAGAGCCTTGTGCGACAATGCGCGTCTGTTTAGACGCTTAGTCGGTGACCACGTCATCTTGGCGATGACGGTCAAGGCGAACGGATATGGACACGGTCTCCTCGAGAGTGCCGCAGCCTTTCTTGAGGGGGGCGCTGATTGGTTATCGGTGCACTCCATCGAAGATGCCGAGGCTTTGAGGGCTGCGGGCATAGAGGTCCCCATCTACATTATGGGTCCAATCGAACTCGCGGCATTAGCTCGTGCCGACGGTCTAGATTTACGCATGGTTGTCTACAATGAAGAGACCGTCGAGCGTTTGATCGAGCTTGAGGTCGACGCGCGCTTACACATCAAGATAGAGACGGGCAATCATCGGCAGGGGATTAGCGCTGATGAGGCTTTGCGTCTCGCAGTCCGAATAAGTAGCGGTCATGCTGGGCTCAAACTCGAGGGTATCTGCAGCCACTTTGCCAATATTGAGGACACGACCGACCATCGCTACGCGAGGAAACAACTCAGCATTTTCCAGGATGCGGTGGAGCGATTGGCGTCCAACGGTCATCGCATTCCGATTCGCCACCTCTCGAATTCTGCGGCGACTCTATTGTGGCCAGACCAGCAATTGGACTTGGTGCGCGTTGGCATCTCTGGTTACGGCTTGTGGCCGTCAAAGGAAACCCAGATCGCAGCATCTCTTGCGGGTCGGGGAGACCTCTCGCTGACGCCAGCCATGCACTGGAAGACTCGAATCGCCCAGATCAAGATTGTTCCTGCCGGTGAATTCATTGGATATGGTTGCACCTTTATGACCTCACACATATCCAAGATTGCGATCCTCCCGGTTGGTTATCACGATGGGCTCGACCGAGGGTTGAGTAATCTTGGTCATGTGCTTTGCCGCGGCCAACGTGCGCCAATTCGAGGTCGGGTCTGTATGAACATGACGATGGTAGACGTCACCGACATCGCAGAAGTCGCTCTAGAAGATGAGGTGGTTTTGCTTGGTCAGCAGGGTGATGAAGTGATCACCGCAGAGCAACACGCCAGCTGGTCGGGGAGCATAAATTACGAAGTGGTCAGCCGTATTGCCAGTCATTTACCCCGTCGACCGTTTTTAGGTGGGAAGAAAGAAAATGCTGCCGCGCCGTACCGTCCACCCCAAGGTGGCGAATTAAAGGTCTAGCCCCTGGCTCGTCTGACGGGTTGAACCGCAAAAAGCAGCCCGAAATAAAAGGGGATAAGAAACATGAGGACAGATGTGAGCGTCAGGCCCGCGCGTTTGCTGGTGTCGAGAAAATAAATCCTTGTCCCCGCTGGTAGTCCCATACGTTCTCGATATAGGCCAAGAAAAGGCCCATCAATACCGCCGTTCTGGCCGCGTTGAACGCTCCTGACATCATCGCGTAGGAGGCCTGTGATACGCAGCTCCACCGGTTTGTTCGGCAATGATTCGAGCATGGCAAGGATTCGTCCCTCATACGGTTTAATCGGGACAAGAACATGTTGCCCCTCTGAGCCTTGCATGCTGTAGGTGGTGTCTAGCACCGGGTGACCGGTAATGGCATAAAAGTCCGATGGCAGCGCTTCCGGTTGCGCGATGACAGAGTCCGGCGCGAGCGGAGGATAACCACGAGTCGCTTGCTGTGCCGATAGTAACACTGCTAAGCCCGAGAGAATAAAGCTACTCGCGGTGAGCAACAGCTTTGCGTTCTTGCTCAGCACCGCCGCACGCTGTGCGCGCTGTGTCCTCGGACGCTTTATCCAAACTAAGCAAAAGACAAAAACACCGGCCGTCAACGCCATTTTTGTGGCGTTGTTACGGCTCAGGCCTTCGGCATTGAATTCGATGGCAAACCAGGTTGTCGCGGCTGCCGCGACAGCGAGGAACATAAAGATGGCGAGGCGCTCGGATTTCATAAACCGAGCATGGCCTGAGTCGAGGGTTCAATCAAGTCTCGTCTCTGAGCAACGCGGTGTAAGGTTGCGACTACCAGGTGTTTGCTTTCTTATAAGAATCCCGTTTCTGTAGGAATTCGCCGTCGGCAAATTGCTCGGGTGAAAGCTCTCTGATTCCCGTGTCCGACATCTCCAATATTCGATCGGCCACCTGCGTGACCATATGGCGGTCGTGGGTCACTAAAATGCAACTGCCCTCATATTGGGCAAGGGCCTCGGTGAGGGAGCGAATCGCTTCTAGGTCGAGGTGATTTGTGGGTTCATCGAGCAGAAGGACATTGGGTTTGAGCAGCATTAGGCGTGCGAGCAAGAGGCGCACTGTCTCGCCACCGGAGAGTACACTCGTCTTCTTAAAGGGCTCTTCTTTCGAGAACAGAAGGCGGCCGAAGAGGCTTCTCAGCTGTTCTTCACTCGCCTCGTCATTCCACCGCCAAAGCCAATGATGGGCGGTTTCATCGGACTTCTCGATCATTTCCGCATGGTCCTGCGGCATATAGCCTATCTGGGTCTCATAGCCCCACTCTACGATGCCGTCATCCGCTCGCAGCTCATCGAGCATCAGACGAAGCATTGAGGTCTTTCCGATGCCGTTCTTTCCGACGATGGCGACTTTTTCACCGCGGAACATGTTGAAGTGGAAGTCTTCACAGATAACGCCAGCCTCGAACTGCTTGTTAAGGTTCTCCACTCGCAAGACCTGCTTACCGCTCGCGCGGGCTAAATCGAACCGAATAAAAGGCCGCGCGATATTGGACCGCTTGAGGAGATTAAGCGCCTCGCGTTCCTTTTCGAGTTGTTTCTCTCGACTCTTCACCTGACTGGCGCGCGAGCCAGCGCGGAAACGCTGAACAAAATCCTGTAGTTGACCGATTCGGCGTTCTTTGGCTGCATTGGCCATCTCCAACGAACCACGCGCTTTGGCTTTGGCCTCGACCATATCGTCGTAGTTGCCGGGATAAATGATGACGGTTTCGTAATCGATGTCAGCGATTTTTGTGCAAACTTCATTGAGAAAATGACGGTCGTGGCTGATGACGATGAGCACGCCGTCGTATTCTTTCAGGAAGCTTTCCAACCAACGGATCGAAGCAATATCGAGAGCATTGGTCGGCTCATCGAGCAACAGTCCCTCTGGCTTGCCGAACAAGGCTTGTGCGAGGAGCACACGGACCTTGTCGCCGCCGGTCAGCGCTGACAGCGGTCCGTAATGAAAGGACTCTTCGATGCCGAGGCCCTCGAGTAACTCCGAGGCTTCCGCCTCCGCCATGTAGCCATCCTCTTCTGCGATGACCATCTCGATCTCGCCGAGACGAATGCCTTCTTCGTCTGTCATGTCGTCGGCGCGTTCGAGAAGCTTCTCCTTCTCGACCAGCGCTTTCCATAAGTGTGTATTGCCCATAATCACAACATCGATGACGCGCTCTGTATCGTAGATGTAGTGATCCTGTCGTAGTACACCGAGTTTCTTTGGTCGATTGACGTGTCCTGTGACCGCTTCGAGGTCGGCACTCAACACCTTCATAAACGTCGACTTGCCGCATCCATTAGGCCCGGTCAAGCCGTAGCGTTCGCCATAATTAAAAACGACATTCACGTTCTCGAAGAGATTTTGCTCTCCGTAATTCATCGACACTTCAGATACAGAAATCATCGTATACTCCGCATAAAACAGATCCTTACGGCGGCGACTTATAACAGACGAAGCTTGCAGATAATACCCTGGATCGGGCGTTTGGGCTGATTTTCGATTGAGGTGACCGTGGGTGTTCTATTGTTTGAGCGGTCGCGTAGCTGAACCGCACAGGCGGGTCTTATGGAGAGGCTCAGTGAACGACCGTGGCAAAGGTCGCGTATGACCATATTAAGATGAAAAGAACACATGCGATCCAAAGGGTTGGATCCCATCTAAGCGCTGTCTCGAGAAATCGTTTCTCTTCATTCTCGGCGGTTTGCAGCAGGCGCCGGGCCATGAGTACGTCTCCCCGCTCAAAGTGTTGCATGGCGAGGCTCTGACCTTGCTTATTTGCCGCGACGGGGGTGTCTAAACCCGCTTCGTCGTCTAGGCGATTCACGCTTTCGGGCTGTCCACGCCTGTCATCGGGTTTCTCGTTGACGCTCAAGTGAGTCGGCTCCGCCTTCGGGGATCTTGTCGTCTACATAACGCGTTGGCAATCACAAGATCAACCACCTGATTCAATCCATCTGAACTCCGATTACACCCTCTCCCACTCAGTGCGAGTCGACGTCGGACCATACATCGTAAATCTAGCTGGGAGAGCACTTTTGGATACTGAACGCCTGTTTATGTAGGATATGTGTGCGGGGTTTTGTTACTACATTTACACTGATTTACACAGGATCACAGCCCAGTCGATAAAGCTGCATGTTTCCATATATAGTGCAGCTTTTAGTCAGTATGTCTATATATTGGGTCTGTTTCGTCTTGCTGAATTTTTGATGGCGCTGATCGCTTTCTCGCTTGATCCCAAAGAATGAGACTGTAGGATAATTTGGTGGGGTTTAGTGGATCCAACTCCCAAGGAGACAGATGAGCAATCGAGAAACAGAACACGCCACCGGTGTCGCTGTCGAGGGACAGCACGAACACACCGTCGATGGCAAAGGACGGGTCAGTATCCCATCCGATTTTCGTTCTGTACTTGGTCTCGAGGAGGGAGCGGAGCTGGTGGTGACGCGGCATTTGAACGAACGCTGTCTGCTCGTCTACTGGCCAGGCGCATGGGATGCACTCAAAGAGCAGATCTCACGCGCAGAACCTCGCTTGGCATCGGCCTTGCGCCGCGTCGTTTGTGGTGCAGCTCGCCGAGTGCGCGTCGACCGGTTGGGTCGAATTCAAATACCTCAAACTTTCCGCAACTACGCGGAGCTTGAAGGTAAGTGTTTCTTAATGGGTCAAGGGGCGCTGATCGAGATCTGGTCTATGTCAGTTTGGGATGTGACCCACGGACCCGAAGCGTACGAAGATTACGATCTGAGTTCGTTTAATTTGTGAGCCAAGCCGATTCGATACGGTGGCCATAGACGATTGACTCTCAACTGGGTGTTGAGAGTCGAGTAAAAATAACAGGGCTCCATAGGGTGGAGCGGAGCAGACCATGAAGGCGGAGATGACATTTCACACACCGGTTCTTGCCGATGATGTGGTTCGTCTAGCCGAGGTCACGCCTGGAGATCGCTGGGTCGATTGCACACTGGGTTTTGGCGGGCACAGCACGTCACTTCTCGAGCGTGGGGCATCGGTCATCGGTATTGACCAAGACGCAGACGCGCGGACTTTCACAAAGCAACGTCTGGCCCGTTTTGACGATCAAATTCATATTGTTGCGGGTAACTTTGGGGATGTCGCTGAACTTCTTGATGAGTCCGGAGACGGACCGGTGGACGGTATCCTCGCCGATATAGGCGTATCCAGCTTTCAGCTGGATGAAGCAGAACGCGGTTTTTCCTTTCGCCGGCCGGGCCCGATCGACATGCGCATGAATCGTGATGTGGGTGAGAGTGCGCTTGAGCTGATTAAGCGTCTCACTCAGAAGGAGCTGACGCGCATTCTAAAGAGGTATGGTGAAGAGCCGTTGGCAGGCGTCATCGCACGCGCCATTAAGGCCTGGGCAACCGAGCACGTCGACGATGATACAACGGCGTTGGCCGCTATCATCGCGGAAGCGATGCCCAATCGTGTGCGTTCAAAGCTAAAACATCATCCAGCGACCCGCACGTTTCAGGCATTAAGAATCGCGGTCAACGATGAACTGGGCGCATTGGAGCGTTTGTTAGCGGCCATACCGGCTTGTCTAAAGCCTGGTGGCCGTGCATTGGTCATTAGTTTTCACTCTCTCGAAGATAGACTCGTCAAACGGGCGTTCAATAGATGGAGTGGTCGCAATGTGCAGCCGGGGCCAGGGGGCCGTGCACTTCCCGTTGTGCAGAGACCTGCTTTTGAGTTGCTCACGACTAAGCCGGTGACGGCGTCAGCAGAAGAGTGTGGTGCAAATCCGCGTGCGAGGACAGCCAAACTACGGGCCGTGCGTAAACTGGAGAACGCCGCGTGAGATTCTTCATCATCTCAGCTCTAACCATCGCAGCTGTCGTCAGTATTGCACTGAGAGTGGTCCATGAGCGCAATCGGGGCGTCAATATCGGTTTTGAGATTCAAGCTGCATCGAAAGAACTCCGAAGCCAACAAGAGATCATCCATCGCTTGCGAATCGAACGGGCTGCGCTCCTAGACCCGAAACGGTTACGGCCTGCAGCCGCGAAACTCGGGATGAGAGCTGCCACACCCGATGAAGTCGTGCCTATGGCGGGAGGTCCAAGCGATGCCCGCTAATATTTTTCGACGAAAGAAGCCAAAAGAGGTCGGGCCCCAGCGCGGCCGAATGGCGTTGACATCATTCCTCGTCGCGCTGGCCTTTGTTGCGATCATGGTCCGTGCCTGGTTCGTTCAGGTCAACGACAATCAAAAATACATAGGCGAGTCCAAGCGGCAACACCAAACCACGGTCAGAATCCCGTCACGGCGTGGAGACATTCACGACCGCAACGGTCGTGAACTCGCGCTGACCGCGATGGTGCCATCTGCATACGCGATCCCACGTCTGGTCAAATCACCCGCGGACCTCGCGCGCCAGCTGGCGCCGCTCTTAGAGTTAGAACCCACTGCCCTGCAAAAACGCCTTGCATCGAATCGGGCTTTCATTTGGCTTAAACGGCACATTTCAGAGACCGAAGCAGACGCCTTACGCGAACTCAAGAGCAAGGCGCTTGGGCTCCGTAACGAACCGCATCGCTTTTATCCAAACGGTGGCCTCATGGGGGCGATCATCGGATTTGCCGGGATTGACGGCAAAGGGCTCGAAGGACTTGAGCGGGACTGGGATAAGCACCTACGGGGCAAACAACATGTCATCAGCGCATTGGCTGATGCGCGCGGACGCCGAGCGCTGCAATTCGGTACACGGCCAGTTGAAGATTGGTCGGGTCATTCTCTTCGATTGACCATCGACGCCCGCATCCAAGAGGTCGCTGAACGCGCGGTTTTTGAACAGGTCAAAAAGATGAAGGCCAAATCCGCGGTTGTGGTCGTGCTCGACCCTCGTAATGGCGACATCTTGGCTATGGCTCAAACGCCGTTTTTTGATCCAAACTCCTTTCGAACGGCGAAACCAAAGCAATGGCGCAATCGGGCTATCACAGACGTAAGTGAACCCGGCTCGACCATCAAGCCGCTCCTGCTCGCGGCGGCAATCGATAGTGGCCGCATTCGCCGTGATGCGATCTGGGATGGGTTTAAGGGCCGCCTCAAGGTGGGCCGCAAGATCATTCGAGACGTTCACGCCGCAAAAAAACTGACCAACGCCGAAATTATACAGAAAAGCTCAAACGTGGGTGCAGTACAAATCGGCCAGCGGCTTGGTAAAGAGAAATGGCATGAGTATCTCACACGTTTTGGCTTTGGCGCCGGCACTCAGATTGGCATGCGTGGCGAGCAGTCAGGCTCGTTGCGTTCACACAAACGGTGGGGTCAGATTCATCTCGCAACGTTTTCGTATGGCTATGGGTTCAGCGTAACAGCTGTTCAGATGGCGCGCGCCGTTGGCGCAATTGCGAATGGTGGATTGCTGATGAAACCACGGCTCGTCAAAGAGGTGCTCGATTCCAGCGGCCAGCTGGTCCAGCGCTTTGACCCATCGATACAGCGTCGGGTCGTGAGTGAGTCTGCGGCAAAATACACACGTGATGCGATGATCACAGTGACCCAGACAGGCGGCACGGGGCGTCTCGCCCGCGTGCCCGGATACGTGGTGGCTGGCAAGACAGGCACTGCGCACAAAGTTGATCCACTCATCGGGGCATATAGCCGAGAAAAGGTGGTGGCCTCGTTTGTTGGTTTTGCACCCGCATCGAATCCACGACTGGTTGCTTATGTGGCCGTTGACGAACCCACGGTTGAGCATTACGGAGGCCTCGTCGCAGCGCCCATATTCGCTCAAATTGCAGCCAAAGCGTTGCCTTACCTAGGGGTGAAATCTACCCAGCAAATACAAGACTTATATGGGAGTTTGAACCAAGTCGATGAACAGCTCTTCGTAGAAGAGATTGACCCGCAATCGCGACCGTGGTGGAAAGAGCAATCTGTCGTTGCTGGCGTCTCCAATCACATCGTTGTGCCAGATCTTAAAGGTCGCCCACTCGCGGAAGTATTCGAACTCATCGACGCGCTTGGGCTCAAAATCGAAGCAAACGGCGCAGGTCTAGTGGAATCACAGAAGCCTCAAGCAGGCGCTCTTTTGCCACCTTCGGCTGTCGTCAAAGTCGCGCTCGCCCTGCCCGGTGACCTGCGTTCGCCACGGCCGAGGTCAAAATGATGCTGAGTGAACTCATTGCTGGGGCAAGTGGCGCTCTTGCCCAGACCCAAATTGATGTCGAGATCAATCACATCACCCATGACAGTCGCGAGGTGTGCAGCGATACCCTATTCGTTGCATTGCCGGGTCGGCGTGCCGATGGCCTTCAATTCTTAGACGCAGCCCTCGCGCGAGGTGCAGCTGCTGTCGCTGTGCCAATGGATGTTGAACTCGACCTCAAAGTGCCAGTCATTCATCTACAGCAACCAAGACGAGATTTGGCGGCCCTCGCGAGCACGCTTAATGCCCATCCGAGCCGTGAACTCAGTATTTTGGGTATTACGGGGACGAACGGAAAGACTACCGTGGCGTCCCTCGTGAGCGGTCTTTGCGAACATGCATCGCGTGTACCTGGCCAAATCGGTACGAATGGTCATCGGATTGGCGAGTCGCTTGTGGCTGCACAGTTTACCACGCCTGAATCACCTGCTTTGCAAAGGATATTGCGAACGATGGTCGATGCACATGTGGACTGCGTCGCCATGGAGGTGAGCTCTGTTGGCATTGATGAACATCGCGTCTCGAACGTTGAATTCGATGCGTGTGCATTCCTCAACTTGACGGTCGATCACCTCGATTATCACGGGACCATGGAAAATTATGGGCGTGCTAAGGCGAGGCTCTTTTCCGAGCTGCTCAAAGATGAAGGCGTCGCCTACATCTGTATCGATGATGAATTCGGTGTGCGCCTCGCAACGCAACTCAGACGAGAACGGCCTGAGATACGTGTCCTGACCGTTTCGGTCACGGATGAGGCAGATTTCATGTTTCCAATCCTCGAATCAACCGAACGCGGTCTTGACGGGCAACTGAAGACACCGGGCGGCATGGTCGAGATTCGCAGTCCACTGCTCGGACGCTTTAACGCTCAGAACATTGCGATGGCGGTTGGGCTCTGCCAAAGCGTTGGGTTGAGCACGCAAGAGATTGAGAACGGATTACCAAAGGTGAGTGTCCGCGGCCGTCTCGAACGGGTATCTCATAACGGTGAGGTCGCCGTATTCGTTGATTATGCTCATTCACCCGATGCGCTTCAGCATGTCATCGAGACTGTGCGCGGTGTCTCCCACGGCCACATATGGCTTGTATTCGGTTGTGGCGGGGACCGCGACGTGAGCAAGCGCGCCATCATGGGTCGAATCTCGACCCAGGCTGATGGTGTCATCATCACCAATGACAATCCCCGGTCGGAATCGCCCCAGCAGATTGTAGACGATATCTCATCGGGCATCGCAAAAACCGAGATGCCTGTCGGGGATAAGCCGCAGCTTGGTCACGCCTGTGTGGTTTTGGATAGAAGCCGCGCGATCGGTCTTGCGATACGCGCTGCGAAGCCCGGAGATGTGGTGATCATTGCGGGTAAAGGGCACGAAACTTATCAAGAAGAATCGGGACGCCGAATGCCATTCGACGATGTTGAGGTTGCACGCTCATTCTTGGAAGGCGGTGCGCATGTTGAGGCGTGATGCCCGCTTTATCGCGGCAGCGACGAATGGCCAGTTGGTGACCGGTGATAATCAGTCATTTTCGTCGGTATCCATCGATACGCGGACGTTGTCTGAGGGGGCCGCCTTCTTCTGCATTCGTGGACCTCGATTTGATGGTCATGACTTTCTGGCATCGGCGATCGTTGGCGGTGCCTCCGTCGTGGTCGTTGCAAAAGACGCCAGCCATAAGCTGCCCGATGAGTTACCGTCGCACCTCGCTGTGGTCACGGTAGACGAACCTGAGCAAGCATTGCAGACCTCTGCACAGCGTTGGGCGGAGTCCCAAGACGTCTTCACCATAGGGCTCACCGGTTCGAGCGGAAAAACATCCACCAAGGAGATGCTCGCGCAGATCCTATCGGTGCACGCACCGGTTTTGGCGACACAGGGCAACCTAAATAATCATCTCGGGGTGCCGCTGACACTTTGGAGTCTCACAGAAGAGCATCGTTACGCCGTCGTTGAAATGGGCATGAACGCGCCCGGTGAGATTAGCTTTCTGGCGAGTCTCGCGCAGCCCAATTTAGGCATTGTGACAACCGTTGGCGAAGCGCATACCGAGGGGGTTGGCTCCCTTGAGGGAGTTGCCCGTGCCAAGGGTGAACTCTTGCGACATTTGGGTGCCGAACACACGGCGGTCTTCCCATCGGAGGTCCGTTACAAGTCCGTACTCACCGACGGCGTCACCGCAAGACAGCTCACAGTTGGCCCTGCGCCCGATGACTTTGTCCGTATCCTGGAACATCAAGACACGGAGCAAGGCCTTGTGGGTACCATCGAGGTTGATCAGGAAGAGCTGACAATAGAGCTACCTGTCAGAGGTCGGCATAACCTTGAGAATGCGGCTTTGGCCACAGCTGTAGCGGTCCGTCTGGGGCTCTCGAAGACCTTGATCTGTGAAGCGCTCAAAGGCGTGGCTTTGCCCGCACTTCGAGGCGAACTTAAAGAGCTGGACACCGGCTCAGAGGTGACACTCGACTGCTACAATGCGAATCCGCAATCGATGCGAGCGGCCATGTCCACCTTTATGGGTCGGCATCCTCAGGGTCTTTTAGTGCTTGGCGATATGCTCGAATTGGGTGATTGCGCTCATCAAGCACATGTCGCGTTGGGTCGTTCCTTTGCCAATGATAGACATGAACACACCCTGATGGCCATTGGCCCACTCGCGTCGAGTATCGTCGATGGTGCGCGCGAAGCCGGGGTCGGCGAGTCGTCTTTATTGTGGTTTCCAAACGTAGCCGCGGCCCTTGAGACCATCGAGCAGTATACACGCCGTGGCCAGGCGCTCCTGCTCAAAGGGTCGCGTGGCATGAAGCTAGAACAAATCTGGACACACTTGTCCGAGAACGGGGGGGCTTGAGTCGTGGTCTTATGGCTGGTTGATGAGTTGCTCGGGACTTTCACGAGCTTAAACGTATTTCGATACGTCTCGTTTCGGGTGATTGCAGCGATGCTGACCGCGCTTGTCATCAGTTTCGTATTGCATCCCTGGTTTATCCGTCGCTTGCAGTCCCGACAGATCGGTCAAGTGGTTCGTGAGGATGGACCGGAAAGTCATTTTAGCAAGGCTGGAACCCCAACGATGGGCGGGTCGCTATTGGTCTTTGCGCTCGTCATCCCGACAATTATGTGGGCAGAGCTTACCAATCGTTACATCTGGGCTGCCCTTACGGTCACCGTGAGCTTCGCCGTGATCGGCTTTGTTGACGACTATCTGAAGCTGAGATATCGAAACTCAAAGGGTCTATCGGGTAAATTTAAGCTCCTCTTTCAGTTCTTGATCAGTGCCACCGTATTGTTCGCACTTTTTCGAGAAGACGCAGGGTTTGACCGGAGTTTGTACTTTCCATTCTTGAGTGCCGAAAAGTATTCATTCGTACTTCCGCTCGCTATCTATGTGCCATTCGCGGTCATCGTTGTCGCAGGAACCAGCAACGCTGTGAACCTAACCGATGGGCTCGATGGCCTCGCAATCGGGCCTGTGATGGTCGCGACATTGACCTTCATGATCCTCGCCTATTGCGGCGGTACGGTACTGAATCTCCCCGAATTTAGTGATGGCCGTATCGTGGACTATCACGCCTTCAATGTCGCTGAATACCTACATTTACCTCATGTAAAGGGCATTAATGAACTTGCGGTGTTCGCGGCCGCCATCATCGGTGCGGGCGTTGGATTCCTTTGGTTCAATACCTTCCCAGCTCAGGTCTTTATGGGTGATGTGGGGAGTCTGTCGCTCGGTGGCGCCATCGGCATGCTCGCGGTGCTGACCAAGAACGAGCTGCTCAGTGTGATCATTTGTGGCCTTTTTGTGGTCGAAGCGCTCTCGGTGATCATTCAAACCACATCATTTAAGCTGACCGGTAAGCGCGTATTCCGTATGGCACCCATTCATCATCACTTTGAGAAGCTTGGATGGCAGGAACCCAAGATCGTGGTTCGCTTTTGGATCGTATCGGTCATGCTGTCGCTGATCGCCTTGGCGAGTTTGAAGGTGAGATGATGAACGAAGGGCTAAAGCGCAGCGCTAAGACGCAAATCGGCGATACAGAGGTCGTTTCATTCACCTATGACCGTATCCTACTGCTGGTGATCTTTGCGCTCATGGGTATCGGTATTGTGATGGTCTACTCGGCGTCGATCGTCACGGCACAGGCTGACCGGAGCAATGAAGCCTTCTATCTGCATCGCCAGCTCATCTACATCGGTGCAGCGCTCACCCTGCTCGTCGCAACCATGAACATACATCACTGTGTCTATAAGCGGTTTGCACACGTCCTATTCGCCTTCAGCTTTTTGTTGGGGCTCGCTGTGCTGATTCCTGGGCTGGGGGTTGAGGCTAAAGGTGCATCCCGGTGGATCGGCTTTGGCTCGATCCGATACCAACCGAGCGAAGCCCTTAAGCTGTCATGGGTCGTTTTCCTCGCAGCGTTTCTCGCCTCAAGGCAAGATCGCCTACATCGCTGGAAAGAGAGCTGGTTGACACCCACACTGTGTCTCGGGGCCGTTGTGGTCGTGTTGGCGCTTCAACGCGATCTTGGCTCCACCGTCATCTGCGCGGCTCTGCTCATGCTCATGGTCTTCGCTGCAGGTGCGCGGATAAGGCATTTACTCGCTGCATTTGGGGTCGGCGCTGGTGCACTGGTGCTCCTGATTCTGATGGAACCTTATCGAGTCAGACGTTTTATCTCATTCTTGAATCCGGAGGCTGACAAACAAGGGGATTCTTGGCAGCTTTATCAGGCATTGATCAGCTTTGGTAGTGGTGGTTGGACTGGTCTTGGCCTTGGCTCTAGCCGTCAGAAACTGAGTTATCTGCCCGAAGCACACACCGATTTCGTCTTTAGTATCCTTGGCGAAGAGCTGGGGGTTATCGGTGTACTCGTCGTCATCGCGCTTTTTGCCGTGCTGGTGTGGCGTGGTTTCCTGATCGCGCGTCGTGCCACGACCTCCTTCGGCTCATTGCTGGCGTTCGGCATTACCGCCGCTATCGCGGGACAAGCCATCGCAAACATGTTGGTCGCCATCGGATTGATGCCCACCAAGGGACTGACGCTGCCGTTGATCAGTTACGGTGGTAGTTCCCTCGTCACCACATCACTTGGACTGGGCATTCTGCTCAATATCTCCCGACGCCAACCCCCTCCAGCATGGCTGACGGATTGGGTTATCGACAGGCCCTACAAGTCAAAGCTCGCGAGAACGCGTGCTGAAGGAGCGGTCGCTTGAGTTCGTCGTCCGCTCGTTTGATGGTCGTCGGTGGTGGTACCGGAGGCCACCTATACCCCGGCATCGCTGTGGCCGAGGCATGGCTCACCCGTGTCCAAGATGCAGACGTGGTTTTCGTTGGCAATCCGAACGGCCTGGAAGGCCGCGTCATCCCCCAGCATGGCTATCGATTTGTACCAGTAGAAGCGAGACGACTTAAGAACGCCGGTTTACTAGAACGCCTGCGCAGCCTCATCAGAATGCCACGAGCGATCTTCGCTGGGTATCGACTCATACGGCGCGAACGCCCCACCGTTGTCTTGGGGGTCGGCGGCTATGTATCTGGACCGGTCGTCCTCGCGGCCGCGCTGGCCGGTCGTCCATGCGCCGTGGCCGAACAAAATGCGCGGCCGGGGCTCACCAATCGCATATTGGCGCGCTTCGTTAAACGGGTCTATACGGCGTTTCCGGAGGCCGCTGAACGCTTGCCGAGCGCCAAGGTCAGAGAGCTTGGCAACCCTGTCCGACGAGAATTTGTATCTTCGGTGCGGTCACCGAACGTTGAGCCTGCAAGGATTCTTATTCTCGGCGGCTCTCAGGGCGCTCGCTCGCTCAATCAATTATTGCCAAAAGTAATCGCTGCGCTGCAAGAAACTCATCCGACTCTGAGTGTTGTTCATCAGACGGGTCGCAACAACGATGACGCCGTCCGTTCAGATTATGAGAACTTGGGTGTAGACAATGCGTCTGTGTCAGCGTTCATCGATGATGTTGCAGGCGAAATGCAAAAGGCCCATCTCGTTGTCGCTCGTGCGGGCGCGACCACTGTCGCAGAGCTCGCGTGCGTCGGACGCCCGGCTATCTTTATTCCGTTCCCATTTGCTGCGGATGACCACCAAGCGGCCAACGCACAGTCGCTGGTCTCCGCCGGGGCAGCGTTCATGCAGCGTGAAGAGGGAATGGACGTAGACGTCATGGTGGGCTTGCTCAAGCCTTTGCTCGACGACCACAAGAAGCTCGAAGAGATGGGGCAGGCGGCCTTGAGTCGAGGACGACCCAATGCTGCGACGGCGTTCGTTGGGGACCTGCTCGATCTCAGTGGTGAGTCGACACGTTTTTTGAGCGAAGGGGGGGCGGTATCATGACAGCGCTCGTCAGCAAACGTGTTGGTGTCTTGATGGGTGGTCCATCGAACGAACGCTCAGTGAGTCTACAGTCAGGGCGCGCAGTCTCCGCTGCGTTGACCCGTCTCGGTCACCACGTCGTCGAGATAGACCCCACGCCGGCCATTGGGCGACAACTTGAGGAGGCTGCGGTCGATGTGGTCTTCAACGCTCTTCACGGAACCTATGGTGAGGACGGCCGACTGCAAGGCTTACTCGACTGGTTACAGATCCCGTACACGGGCGAAGGCGTTCGCGCCAGTGTGCTGGCCTTCGACAAAGTCTTGGCGAAAGAGATGTATCGCCGTTCTGGCGTACCGATCGCGACCGACCGAGTCATAAGACGAGGCGAAACGGATGCGTTGGATGACCGACTCGGGCGTATACAGCTACCGGTGGTCGTCAAACCGGTTTCCGAAGGTTCAAGTGTCGGCGTGCACATCGTTGACACCGTCGACGAACTGAAGGGGATTGTGCTGGCTGGCGAATTCGACGCATACCTGATCGAAGACTTTGTAGACGGCCCCGAATTCTCAGTTGTATGCGTGGGCGATCGCTGTCTGGGCTCGGTCGAAATCGAGCCTCTGCGCGATTTCTATGATTACAGCGCAAAGTACGAAGGGGCGGGCACGCGCTATCACATTCCGCCCCGCGTATCCGAGTCTGAGCGACATGCAATCGAGGCGGTCGGTCTCGCCGCCCATCAAGCGCTCGGCTGCTCCGGATTGACGCGCAGTGATGTCATTCTCGGCGCTCATGGACCGATTGTATTGGAGACCAACACGCTGCCCGGCATGACCGACCAGAGTCTGGTGCCGAAGGTCGCTGCATCGGTTGGAGTCGAGTTTGACGCGCTCATCGCATTAATTCTCGATGGCGCAGGATGTCGCTCAATGGAGGTAAGCCATGGCTAATCGGTACCGGCCACGTCGACGGTTCGAATGGAATGACACCGTGGGTATCGCCATCGACAGCGGTCTCTTTATGTTCCGTTTTCTACGGCCTGTGGTGCGTGCGAGTCTCATGCTCGTTCTTATTCTGGGCCTGGGCTATGGCGCATGGCAGGCTGTCTTGAGCTCACCCTATTTCGTCATTCGTAATGTGGATATCGAATCGATTCCGCAGCTTGACGACGAAGAGGTGCTCGCGCGCATGAACGTCGTTCCGAACACCAATATCTTTCGATTTGATGCGCCTCAGGCACAAGTGAATCTATTAAGTCACCCTTGGGTCGCCCAAGCGCTGGTCACCGTTGAGTTACCCGACCAGATATCGGTGGAGCTACGGCCGAGGAAGCCCGTCGCGATTCTTGTGATGAATCGGATGTTCTTCATCGATGAGGAAGGACGACCATTTATTGAATGTGACGCCACCGACAAGGGGCGGTTTCCTATTGTGACGGGTATAACGGTGCAGGACTTCGAAGCCGACGAGATGGGTACGCAAGCGCGGATTAGACGCGCCCTTGATGTCGTCAGACAGTACGAATCTCTCCCGATGTCCTCCCGCTGGCGCGCAGGCTCCATCGCGATTGAGTCAGGCGACCGACTCAACCTCATGTTAGGTGGCGTAAGAGTTGGCCTCGGGCGTGACCAATTCACCGTCAAGCTAAAACGCTTAAATCAAATTTTTAATTCGTTGAACAAAAGAAAACTCGGTGCTGATTACATACTCTTTGGCGATGACCCCAGTCGGGTCATCGTACGTGAGTCTGCTGTAAAGGGTACTGATGGTTCGTCATTCTCACTCAATGCGTCCGGGACAGAAAAATAATGGCTGGTCAAATGATTATCGCGGGGTTGGATTTAGGTACGCACAGTATCAAATGTGTCATCGGTGTTCATCATGATGATGGCAAGATTGATATCATTGGACGTGGTGCACATCCATCCAACGGTTTCAAGAACGGAGTGGTCTCCAACAAGGCTGACGCCGTGCAAAGTGTGAAGGCAGCTGTAGCTGAGGCTTCACTGATGGCGGATGTAGACATAAAAGAGGTCTTTGTATCCGTATCCAGCCGGCACATGGAGAGTTTCAATACCCATGGGATGGCTCGAATCATCAATGACGCGGTAGACAGTGATGACGTTCACGCTGTAATCGATGTGGCAACCGCCATCAAACTGCCACCGGACATGGCCGTTTTTCACATCGTGCCTCAGGACTATATCGTCGACCAACGCGCAGGTATTGGTAATCCGCTTGGCATCAAGGGGGTCCGCTTGGAGGTGCAAGGTCATCTCGTGACCGGTCACCTGAGTCGTATCGAGGCGATTGAGTCGGTCTGTCGTCAGGCAAAGCTGCAAGTGGTTGACGCTATCTATGGTCCGCTGGCTTGCTCTGAGGTTTTGCTGACGCCCCATGCTCGCGACATGGGGGTTATCCTCATCGATATGGGGGCAGACACAACCGAAATCGCCGTCTTTGAAGGTGGTTGCATCGTGCACGCCGCAACTTTGGGCATTGGCGGTGATAGCATTACTCAAGACATCAAGGATTTGCTGGGCACCCCCTTGGTCGAGGCCGAGCATATGAAACGAGTTTATGGTTGCGCTGATAGAAGTATGGTGACGACCGACGAAGAAATCACGCTGCCCGGTGTCGGTGGCCGCAACCAAGAGTCGGTCAAGCGAAGTTATTTATGTGAGATTATCGAAGCGCGAGCCGAAGAAATTCTTCACTTTGTTGCCGATGAACTGGAGCAGGCCGGATGCACGGCTCGTTATAACGGCGGCGTGATTTTGACGGGCGGCTGTGCCAATTTGCCAGGTCTGTTGAATCTCACAAAGCGTATCCTCGGAATTGAGGATGCCATCGTCGGCTCACCCAACGGCATCGAGGGTCTCGTCGATGTGGTGAAGAAACCACGCTATGCAACCGCGACGGGGTTGGTGCTCTGCGGCGCACAACTCAAGCATTTGCAATGGTTTAGCAACCGTCAGATTCGGCTCAAACGACGTGGCGCACGGCGGACCTTGCGATTTTGGCAGAGAGCGTAAAAAAAATACCGAAGGTAAATGCATTAAGTCCTTGAGGCCGAGGATCATTTCCTTTATGTGAGTGTATGTGGGGTGATCTACAGAAATGGACGCCTCGTGACCCAGAAAATTGAGCGATGTGTGTGACTTAGCTTTGGCTGAGAGGGGTAGACAGTGTTTGACCAACCGTTTGGTTATGGCGACGATGGTTCAGGGGCTTCAATCAAGGTCGTCGGTGTCGGCGGTGGCGGCAGTAATGCCGTTAATAAAATGGTTGAATTTGGGCTCAAGGGTGTCGATTTTGTCGTCTCGAACACGGATGCTCAGGCACTACGCCATTCACCGGCCACCGTTCAACTACAAATCGGTGCTGCACTGACGAACGGACTCGGTGCCGGCGCCAACCCGAATGTTGGGCGCGACGCAGCGCTCGAAGACCTCGCCCTGATCAACGAAACCGTCGCTGGGGCCGATATGGTCTTCATCACAGCGGGTATGGGCGGTGGCACCGGAACAGGGGCTGCCCCTGTTTTCGCCCGGGTGGCACGTGAGTCGGGTGCTCTCACAGTGGGTGTTGTTACCAAGCCATTCAATTTTGAAGGTCGGGCCCGTCGCCGACGTGCTGAGGCAGGTATCGAGGCGCTCGCGGCTGAGGTCGACACACTCATCGTTATCCCCAATCAGAGGCTCTTGTCCATTTGTGATGAGAGCACCACCATGATGGACGCTTTTGGTGTTGCAGACCGCGTTTTATACAATGCGGTGCAGGGCATCAGCGACTTGATCACCGACCACGGTATGATCAATGTCGACTTTGCCGACGTGCGCACCATCATGATGTCTAAGGGAATGGCGCTGATGGGTACAGGCAGAGCATCTGGTGAAGGTCGAGCGCTCATCGCGGCTCAACAAGCCATCTCAAGCCCGCTTCTGGATGACATCAGTATCGAAGGGGCTACGGGTATCCTGATCAATTTCACGGGTGGTTATGACCTAAAGATTTCAGAGATAGAAGAGGCCGCAAGCCTGGTCGAAGACGCGGCCCACGAGGATGTCAATTTGATCTTTGGTGCGGTCATCGATGAAT
Source organism: Bradymonadia bacterium (assembly GCA_049889275.1). Lineage (GTDB taxonomy): Bacteria > Myxococcota_A > Bradymonadia > UBA7976 > UBA1532 > UBA1532. The sequence goes on from JBMHDS010000044.1 coordinate 154,287, forward strand.
CGCTCTCAGATGAGATCAAGATTACGGTGGTCGCGACGGGTTTCGAAGAGCAATTGGGTCGTACGGAAACGGCCACTCAGGCGCGGCGGACCGTCCCGGGTTACCCAGCGCAGGGGCACCAACCCCGAATGCCAGTCCCCCCTGTGTCTCAATCGACGCCGCATCAGCCAGGTTATGCACCGCCGGCCGCTTGGGAGCCACCGCCTCCACCGCAGCCGCCAGCGTCTCCCCAGATGCGTGCCCATGCGCCGGCTCAGCAAGAGCACGTTGTGCGGCAGCCGAGTGTCGGCTTGCTCGCGCCACCCCCGAACGATGGCAGCCACTCAAACGAGCGGCCGAGCGGATATAGCCAGCCTTATGAGCCTGGTCAGGACTCTGCAATCCTGAAGACTCAGGAAATGCAAGCGGCGCCCAGCCAACTCACCGAGCATCCCAACGTGCCGAACCCCGGCACACGAGGGCCCGTTGCTGGACGTCACCGCGGCGGTGTTTCAGCAGGCCCGAGGCGGTCAGGTCCAGCGGTTTCTTTACCGCCACGACAGCCAGCGCATGGGATTCGTAATCGACGTTCGCTCGAGCAGTCTGAGCTCAGCAAACCAGCGATTGAACGCCGGTCCGCTGTTCGAGACCCGGGCTCACGTAAAGTGGGTGAGGCGCCAAAAGGTGAGGCCTTCTGGAATGCGAGCACCGAAGAGTCAGTCGAGATGGAATCCATTAACGTGCCGGCCTGGTTACAGCGCCGTCGCCGTTAAGGGACTTCATACGCTAAGGCTTTCAGCTAGCATCTGCAGACGCGCCAGCCCCATGCTGTGTCCAGTCTTGTAGACGATAGACCACCCGCAGCCAGACCACCGAAGTTGACTTCGTCTGGGCTAAGGGAGGCGCGCGGTGACCACTGGCCCGTGATACTTGCGCGTCGCTTTGGAGCTTTTTTTACCCGCAACCGAATCGAGCCAAGGCGCCCTGGACGTTGCAGCAGATTCTCCAATGGCCGCACTTGTGCTTCGGGTGGCCCTCGTCATCGTTTACATTGACCCCATCAAGATGAGCTGAATAAAGGTTGGCAACGACCGTTTTCTACCCGCCCTCGCGAGAATGTGGTTTTCCACCTTCAAACCTGGGCGCTCTAGATCTACACTACGTCACCAGTTACACCAGGAGGATTGCAGATATGCTGGCAATGATGAGAACAACGTTTGGATGCGCGGCATTGGTATTGCTCGCATCGCCTGCCTATAGTTCACCGACGAGTAAAGATGCAGCTGGCCCTGTGACCGTCGAGGTGGCTAATGGCTGCCAACAGCCGGTTGCGATGAAGCTCGGGCCAGAGACGATTAAGGTGGCTGCAGCTGAGAAGGTTGCTGGCAAGACCTTTGCTGCAGCAGAAAACAACGCTTACGAGTTCAATTTCGAAGGCTCGAAGCGGGACAACGGCTATTTAGTGATGAAAGCAGGTGGCAACTACGCGATCGCGCTGTCGGGCTGCGCAAACGGTTGGGCCAACATCCGGGTTACGGATTTAGCTGCGCGCCCAGAAGGCTTAAGCCCAAATGCTGAAGCGCAAGTTCGTTTTCGTTCGTTTCGCGGTAAGGGAGAGCGTATCCCAAATATTGAATATCGCGCTGGTAAGAGGGGTCGCTCGAAGCGTCTATCGGTGGCCTTTACGCCCTACGTGAAGACTCCAAAGGGAGAGTTTGCCTATGCGCTCAAGCTGAAGGCTGCACGCATGGGTCCAGTCCTCAGCGCGCTCAACGGTAAGGTGAACGTTGAAGCTGGAAAGAACTATCTTATCGAAGCGTCCGTTGTGGGCGGCCAAATCTTCACAAAATTTGAAGACGAGGGCTACGCGAAGCCTTAGGTCCAAAGTCGCTCACCGAGCGACTTCAGGCGGATATGCGCGCGCTGAGCGTGGCTCGGGCAACGGCCAAAGCGCTGTTGACCCGAGCAGGCGCTGTGCCGCCAGCGCTGGAGCGGGCGCGCACACTCGCTTCTACGGTGACCGCGTCGAGGATATCTGCCTCAAATACATCACTGAATTGTTTGAATTCGTCGAGACTGAGCGACATCAAGCTCCGTTGCTCTGCGATACACCAGCCGACCAATCGCCCAACAACATGGTGTGCGTTGCGAAAAGGCATATTCTTGTTTGCCAGGTAGTCGGCTACATCGGTCGCTGTCACGAAACCGGCTTCGCATGCCTGTCGCATGGCCGCCGAGTTTACTTTTAGGGCCGGCAGTAAACGTCCGGTCGCCTCTACACAATCAAGGATGGTGTCTGCAGCGTCAAAAAGCGCCTCTTTGTCTTCTTGCATGTCTTTGTTATAGGCCAAGGGCAAAGACTTCAAGGTCGTGATTAATGACACAAACGATCCAAGGACGCGGCCAGATTTTCCGCGGACAAGCTCCGGAATATCGGGATTCTTTTTCTGCGGCATGATGCTCGAACCAGTGGCGAAGGCATCACCGATTTCCACAAAGCTAAACTCCTGGCTCGACCAGAGCACGAGTTCTTCTGATAGCCTCGAGAGATGAACCATCATCAGTGTCGCGGCAGCGCTAAACTCTACCGCGAAATCACGGTCGGCGACGCCATCGAGACTATTGCGCATGGGTCGCCTGAACCCGAGTGCGGTCGCTGTATATTCGCGGTCCAGTTGGAATGGCGTGCCCGCGAGGGCTGCGGAGCCGAGCGGTGATTCATCAGCTCGTTCAAAGCAATCCATAAAGCGACTACGGTCGCGTTCAAACATTTCAAAATATGCGAGTAGGTGGTGGCCAAACAGGATCGGCTGAGCACGCTGCAGGTGGGTGTAACCCGGCAATATGGCGTCACCGTCGCGTTCACACAGAGAGAGCAGCGCATCCTGCATGCGGTCGATGGCTCTGCAAAGTTGAGTGATGTGTCGGCGAAGCCATAATTTGAGGTCGGTGGCGACTTGGTCATTGCGGCTTCGCGCTGTATGCAGCTTCGCGCCGGGATCACCCACGAGTTCGATGAGCCGGCTCTCGATGTTCATGTGTACATCTTCTAGCTCGGTCTTCCACTCGAATTGACCGCTCTCGATCTCACTTCGAATGGTTTCGAGGCCCGTCTTGATGGCCTCCAGATCCGATGTGGTGATAACGCCTTGTTTGGCCAACATCTCGGCGTGAGCCTTAGAACCGTCGATATCTTCAGCGTATAGGCGCTGATCGTAGGCGACCGATGCGTTGAGACGTGAGACGAAGGCATCCGTTTCTTCGGTAAAGCGTCCGCCCCATGTGCGTTGCGAGTCTGACATATCAAAACGCTCCTGGCTCTAGAACATGAAACCGAAATTCATCTGTAGGAGTTGGGCGCTCGACGGCTCGGCGAGCAGCGCACCGCTCTGGTCGAGAACATTAAAGGCGCCCATCGGCATGAAGACAGCGTAGTTGAAAGACCATCGATATCGGTCGAATTCGTTAATGAAGAGTTCGAGATCGAATTCAAGACCAAGACTGTTTTCCTTGCCTGGTGTTGCATCGGCTTCGAGGGCGTAGCCGTAAATCGATGACAACTGAAAACCCCATGCCTCCGTGTCGCTCTGAACAAAGTCATACCGGAGGTACGGCTTGAAGTAGGTCGCATTACTTACGCCACCGAGCATTTGTCGGAACATGATGCGGTCCACGTGGTAGTCCCGGTCAAAATAGAAGCTCGTGAGCGCCTCGTCTTTGGTGCCGGAGGGTAGACTCTGATTGATTTCCTGACCGATTAAACGACCAAATGACCCGTTGCGATCTCCGCTGGCGAGGCCGTGATGGATACCCCAGTGGACCGCCTCGTGCTGCGCGTCAAACTCCAAAGCATAACCAAACCTTTGGATGTCACGGTGACGTCGACGCGCCTTGTCGCATAAGTCGAGGTTGGACTCGGTTGGATCAACACACTCTTCGAGTGGTTCCGCGTATAAGCTTGGAACCTCCTCGACAGCACCGAATGTTGCCGCACCTTCAAATTCGAGTCGGTAGCGGACATTCTTGGCGGGTCGATATTCGTATCTCATCCACAGGTCGGGTGTATAGGTGAACGCGTCGACCTCGTAGAGCTGAATATCGCTCGAATCCTCGGGTGGGACGACATTTTGGCCGTAACCGGACTCAAGGCTCTGTGTCCGAATGCGGTTGTAGACCCCCCAATCGAAAACGGGTTTTCTTAGGGTGTTGAGTTCGTTGGTTCGGGCTTCGAGCTCCGCACGGGTTTGAGGCTTCCTGAACAATGCGAAAATGAACTGATTCGCGTCGTCTCGTTGATCGAGATCATAGGCTTGTCCGCCGGGTTGATTACGGGCCGTTTGGTTACCGCTGAAAGCTGTTGCGCCTTCCGAGGGGAAGTCCCATGTCAGCGCAACATATGTATCTGCGATCTTGGTCGCAGCCATTAAACGGTCGACGGAATCGCCAAAATCGCAGTCGAGGCAGTTACCGTTATTCGCGATCATGCCAAGGCCCCAGTGGTTTGGCATGCGTCCCATTGCAACGAGCCCAAGCGGCGTCTGCCACTCTGCCCAAAGCCGTTTCACGCGAATCGAGTCTCTCCAACCATTGACACCTGACTCAGGTGGGCGCTGACCATCTTCGAAAACCTCGAGCGCAATGTCGTCACGTGCGAGCACATCGTTTTGACTACCGAGACTGCGTTGTGCATGAGGTCCGCCGTCGGGTGTGCTACCGAGGACGAGGTTGTCGAAAATATCCATGGTTGACCGAATGCGCAGATTGTCGGCGATGTGGACGGTTGGCTGATAGCGCAGCCGCATGTTTGCACTCGACTGAGACTCCCCATCGCGGCCAAAACGGTGATTGGTCGACTCCGGGTGTTGGTTTCCAAGCTGATCGATCTCGGTGAGCGGTGGTTTGAATGGTGAGCTGTTGAGCGCAGCGTTCACCCGATAGGTATCGAGGTCGAAATTATAAAACAGCTGTGTGCGAAAACGATACGTGCCGTGATGTTCGATCCACGGATAGCCAACCCGGGCCACGGGTCCGAGCGCTGCGTCCCAATGGGCTTTGATCTCGTGACCCGGCGCCGTGGCTCGCGTTTGCTTTGAGTTGGCTGCTTTGCCCCAACTCATATCGCCACCGAAAGATAGAGCGTTCTTTTTGGACTTGCCGCCCTCGGTCTTCTTTTTGGCCTTGGTGTTCTTCTTCGCCGCAGCTTTAGCAGCAGCTTCACCTGCCTTCTTGGCTGCTTCGAGTTGGCCGTCATCTTCGGCGTTTGCATCGGCCACAAGGGCTAAAAAGAGTAGCATAAACAGAATGGTCAGTCGCTTCACAGCTCAGGACTCCAGGCTCTAAAAGGACAGGCAATACAGCCAATAATAGGCTCAGCTAACACGGGGCTGACCTAGCGTCAATCCATGCGGTGGCCTAAATTGAGCAATCTTGGGCGATCGATCCAACCTTTGGCCAACGGTCGCGTGCATTGACCTGAGGTAGGTGTCCAAAGTATGCTCCAGTCATGCACCGGACCGTATTCATACTGATGTGCTGGTCATTCGCGTTTTTTGTGCTTCCCGCGGAGGCACGTAGTCGCTATGGCAAGCTCGAAGTTACCTGCGAGGTCGCTGGCGCTGAGGTATTTATAGACGGCCGCCGGTATGGGCGGCTACCACTCAAAAAGGCTATTCGTAAACGTGAAGGAACATACACGTTGCGGGTCAGCAAGCCCGGCTATGGCGACTACCTGGAGAGCGTGAAGATCAGGCGAGGCAAACTCGCGCGGGTAACCGCTTACCTCACGGAGTTGACAGGTATACTCGAGGTGGATAGCACGCCATCGAATGCAGAGGTGATCATCAACGGTCGGATGTACGGTCATACGCCCTTCTCCGAGGCCTTGAGTCCAAGTGAATATGATGTGGAGCTGCGTCTGCCCGGGCACCGCGCGTACCGACAGCGCGTCGAGTTGGAGGCGGGGCGCAAATCCAAGCTCGCGCCGTTGCTGGTGTTCGCACCCACCGTGGAACGACGTGCGGGGACACCATGGTACAAAAATAAGTGGGTTTGGGTTGGCGTCGGGTCGGTCGTGCTGGTCACAACCGTCATCACCGCGGTGGCTGTGACAGCAGATGACAATGCTACGACCGGAGATTTTCCAATGGTCAACATCTCGACGTCCGAATGAGAGCGAAACATCGGGCCACGCTCGGCTTGTTACTGGGTACGATGACCGGTGCATCACTCGCCATCTGTATGACACTCCTGCTGCGATTGAACTGGGGCGTGTCCTGTCTTCTCATCGGCATAGGCAGCGGCATCGGTGGCCGCATGGGTCGTGCCTTTGGTACGCCGAGTCAGATTCGATTGATTGTCTTTCTTAGCTTGAGCGTGTTCGCTTTTGAACGCTATTTACACATTTCATCCGTGATGCCAAGTGAGCCTATCGGGGCTGCGATCACGGCGAACTTCTATGCGCTGCTTGCCGCCTTTGGGTTTTACTTGAGCGGCCTCTTCATCGGCTTCAGGCTATGGCTCGGTGGTGATGTGAGAAAAGATTTAGATGTCTATATCGACACCCTTGGCACGGATTGAAGTCGGGCTGAGCACCTCTATCGAATGTTCAGCTCACACCGCCCGTTAAAGATTCTCTTTATCGCGTGGCTGAGCTCATCACTTGGTGAGACCCGGGATCGACTTGCAAGCGTGACCACCGCATCACCGTGTGTCTCCGGTGTTTGCACCCGCAACTTGAGCTGACATTGTCCATTGAATTGAGCCTGTCCAAGCACATCGGCTAGGCGCTCGAGGTTGGGCTCGGAGAGTTGATCAGCTGAGACCTGCAGCTCGATGCCGCGCGACCGCGTGGCGCGGACTTCTTGTAACGAAATGACATCGGGCTCATCGCTGGCTGGCGGAGCGTTCCGTCGCCGTCGACCGGCACCTAAGCGAACCGAGATCTTGGTGCGGTCTTCGTCGCGGTCGATGCGCAACGTTCCTTTGAGCAACACAGGCTCATCGGAGGTCAATAGCGCTTCGTATCGGTCGAAGTCCTGTCCCATTGCGATGACCTCGGTACTACCCGTTAGATCTTCAAACTGTATGATGGCCATCCGGCCATCGCCCTTCTTGAAGGGGACGACGCGAATCGATGTCTGCACACCGCCCAGCGTGACCTGGTCGTGGTTCTTATGATTGCCGAGTGAGTCTATTGTGGTCGACGCATAGCGAGCGATCAGGTGGGAGAAACGGTCGAGTGGATGGCCCGAGATATAGAAGCCCAAGGTGGACTTCTCATGTGCCAAGAATACTTGCTCCGGCCACTCTTCAACCCGCATGAGCTCAGGGGGCAAGGCGTCTTCAGATTCTTCTTCCGATGCAGACGCCAGCATGCCGAAGAGATTTGCTTGACCCGAGGCCCGATCTCGTTGGGCATTTTGCGCACGCTCCATGGCTGTATCAATGGCAGCCATGAGGCGCGCTCGCGGTTGCTCGAGCGAGTCAAAGGCCCCTGACTTGACCAACGCTTCCATGGTTTTCTTGTTGATACGCTTCAGATCGATACGCTCACAAAAGTCGAACAGAGATTCAAAATTACCCCCGTCCTCGCGTGCTTCAACGATGGCTTCTACCGATGCCGCACCCACGCCTTTAATGCCACCCATTCCGAACAACAGTTTGCCATCGAGAGCGTCGAAGTCTACGCCCGACAGATTCACGCAGGGCGGCAACACCTCGATACCGATCTTTCTGGCGCTACGAATCCCTTTAGCGACCTTATCGGCGTTATCCCGATCATTGGTCAGCACGGCGGCCATAAATTCGACCTTGTGGTGCGCCTTGAGATACGCTGTGTGGTACGTCAACAGGGCATAGGCGGCTGAGTGTGATTTATTGAAGCCGTACTGCGCAAACTTCTCCATCAGATCAAAGATTTCGTCGGCCTTCGTCCGGTCGATGTCTTTGACTTTGGCGCCCTTTGCAAACTCCTCGCGCTGTGCAGCCATAACCTCGGCTTTTTTCTTACCCATGGCGCGTCTTAATAGATCCGCAGCGCCCAGGGTAAATCCGGCGAGAACCTGAGCGATCTGCATGACCTGCTCTTGGTAGACGATGACACCGTAGGTATCGATCAAGATGTCCTTCAAGTCAGGATGCGGGTAGCTGATCTTCTGTCGGCCGTGTTTACGGGCGATGAAGTCGTCGAGCATACCTGAGTTGAGTGGGCCTGGCCGGTAAAGCGCCACCGCGGCGACGATGTCTTCAAATTTGTCAGGTTTGAGCTTCTTGAGAAGCTCCTGGAAACCACTGGATTCGAGCTGAAATACACCCTCGGTATCACCACGGCTGATCAGCTTGTATACGCCAGGATCTTTCAGTAGCTCCTTCGTCAGGTCAAGATGGTCGGCGGGCGCTCTGTCTCGATTGACGAGTTTGACGGCATCTTCGATCACCGTCAGTGTCTTCAGTCCGAGAAAGTCAAATTTAACGAGACCGGCCTCTTCGACCTCGTCTTTTGCGAATTGTGTGACGATCTCACCCGCAGCCCCTCTGAAGATAGGGCAATACTTCCACAGCGGATCGTCGCCGATCACCACGCCAGCGGCGTGCATACCTGTCGACTTATATAAGCCCTCGAGGCTCCTCGCAATTTCCATCAGGTCTCGGATGCGGTCATCGTCATCGCACATTTGTCGAAGACGGGGCTCTTGCTCAAGCGCCTGGTCGAGAGTGATTCCGAGTACGTCGGGTACCAGTTTGCTGAGGCGGTCTCGATCCCCGAATGAGAAACCCAAAACCCGTCCGACGTCTTTGATGACACCGCGCGCCTTAAGACCACCAAATGTCGCGATCTGGCCGACATTATGCTCGCCATACTTTTGAGTCACGTAGTCGATGACCTCACCGCGGCGATTCATGCAGAAGTCGATATCAAAGTCGGGCATCGAGACGCGCTCTGGATTGAGAAATCGTTCAAAGAGCAGTCCGTACGGAATCGGGTCTAAGTCGGTAATCTCGAGCGCATATGCAACCAGAGACCCCGCGCCCGAACCGCGACCCGGGCCCACAGGGATATCCTGACGTTTTGCCCATTGGATGAAGTCCATAACGATCAGGAAATAGCCCGGAAAACCCATGGAGTCGATGATGCCGAGTTCTTCGTCGAGGCGCGCTTGGTAGACAGCCTTATCCACGTGTTTGTCAACGGCTTCGAATTCGGCATAGCGACGCTCTAAACCCTGTTGAGACATCTCGACGAGGTAGGAGGCGATGGTGTGTTCTTCGGGTACGCCGTAGGTTGGCAGATAGATCTCGCCCAGGGTCAAGTCTACGTTACAGGCCGCCGCTATGCGACTCGTATTCTCAACCGCCGTTGCGTATGCCTCTCCGAGCTGCTCAAGAATCGTCTCGCCCGGTTTAAACCAGAAACTGTCCGTGTCGAATCGAGGTCGATAGGGGTCGTCAAGGGTGCGGCCCGCACCAATGCACAGGAGGACCTCATGCTTACGCGCATCATTCCGATCGAGGTACATGCAGCGATTGGCTGCCACGAGCTGCGCGTCGCGATCTCGAGCGAGCTGCAAAAAACCACGGTTGACCTCAGTATGTTTGTCGGTTCCCCCGGAGATCACCTCGAGAAAAAAGTTCTCCCTTCCGTATACTTGCTGATGTCGTTCAAGCCAAGAAATGGCATCGTCAGGACGCCCCTCCACGATGGCTTTCGCGATCACATTATCAATGGATCCACTCAGCGCTGTCACATCGTCGCTATAGCGTTCGAGCATGGAGAAGTCGACGAAGGGCTCCCCGTCGTGAAGACCGTCGAGCCACGCCATACTGAGCAGCTCTCTCAAATTCTCATATCCTCGGTTGGTCCGCGCGAGGAGAACGAGCTTAGATACACGATTTGGTCGTTCTGCGATGGGATCCAGAGACACGGAGACCTCTGTGCCAAAGATGGGCTTGATCCCTGCTTTTTTCGCTTTCTTATAGAACTCGACCGCACCAAACATATTGTTGGTGTCTGTCATCGCGACAGCAGGCATGCCCATCTCTTGGGCCCGTTGGATCAGGTCACTGATTCGGATCGCGCTCTTGAGGAGGCTGTATTGAGTGTTTACATGTAGATGTACGAATGGCTGCACGCTGACTGTCTCCCGTATGCCGGCAGTCTCGACCGATGTGAATGATGTTGTAAATCCGCCCCGACTGAAGCCGCTTTGAAACGGCCTCGCTCCTTACAGGAATAGCGTAAATTAAGCGCCGTTGACGCGTTCTCGCAGCTCTTTTCCTGTCTTGAAAAAGGGCGCTTTCTTGGCGGCGACAGTGACCTCGTCACCTGTCTTGGGGTTGCGACCCACGTATGCCTTGTAGTGGCGTACCTCAAAGGATCCGAAACCTCTAATCTCGACACGGTCGCCGTCGACGAGGGCGTCGGTCATGGTGTCGAAGATCGTATTGACGATCGACTCTGCACGTTTGAGATTCATATCACGGCTGTGCGCTATGTTTTCTATCAGCTCACCTTTGGTCATCAGATGTGCCCCCTTCATGATGCTCGGCTTGTTCGGGTTCTACCATGATGAATCGATTCGCATTGCATGGCAAGACGGGGCGGCGACTTCGCTGATTTTTTTTGTCCGTCACGCCCTTGAAAAAGGTACGAACAGCAGCTTGAACGGCTTCATTTTTTGCGGTCGTCTCTGAGCTGACCCGTATTTCTTTTCGATTGTGCCAAAACACCTTATGTCGGAGCCCGTGATATGCTGACGCCGTGTGATAACGCTGATTTTTAGACCGCGTAGCGCTCACAGATTTTTTTGTTTTTCAGCTTGGGAAAAACACCGCGGCTCCGTGAAAAGGTCGCAAAATATGAAGATTTGATGCTAAAGGCGCCCACCGAATGGCCAGCGACTGGCCTTTGATGCCGAGATCGCTTCGGCGGCTTGAAAAGCTGTCAGGCAGGCGCCTTCAAGTCCCAAGCCCGGCATCACCGCTTCACCGATGAACAGTACATTCTTGAGGGGGCTACGCATGGGCGTTGCACAAAAACCGAAGGGATCGTGCACAGCGTCACCCGCCCAGGGGCTCGATTTGGCCTCAGGCCGGGCGAGTTCGACCATCGGCATGAGCTGTTCGAGCGGTGCGCGCGTCTCATTTCTCGACAGCAGGTCGAGTGCGCCGCCGCGAGGTCGCGCCAGGAAAGGTTGATCACCGGGCCGGGCGACCCAGCCACAGGGGTCCTGAAAAGGTTTTGGACGGTCGAGTTCATGGAGTGCGACGCGACTGGACGTGGCCATATCGACCTCACCCATCGGCTCACCGGTCAGCTCGTTGAGTGTGTGCAGACCACCGCTAAACAAGACGGAGTCAGCACCAAACACTGCGCCATCTTTGGTTTGGATCGCCTTTATCTTCTTTCGCCGAATATCGAGCTGGTCGGCGACCCGATGCTCTTCGATGGTGCCACCAGAGGTCAGTAGTTTCTGGGCAAAGAGCTCTTCGAGACCCCGTCGACTATCTCGGATGCGCGGAATGCCAAAACATAGATGCCAGAGGCTTCTCAGCGCACCTGGTGTCATGTGCTCAGGTCCGCCGCCAAGGCGTCCGCTCACGGCGAGCAGTGCCTTTACAAAGTCACCGATAATCTGGCTCTCGCTCCACAGCGTTTGGCCATTGAGCAAAGCCTGCATGCCGGATTCTTCTGCGATGCGTTCGAAACTTCTCTTGGCTCGGTACCCATCCGCTGCAAAGTCGAGTTGTCCGTCGAGCATGGAGTCCATGCGTGGACCGAAGCGTTCGATGTATCCAAACAAATCCAAGAGGGCGTCGATCTCCTCTGGGAAGACTTCGCCGAGTACTTGCGCGCGCAGTTGTGGGTCCGGGTACAGCGCAAATCGGCGGTCATGCAACGCCACATGAACGGGCGTTGGCGGACCGAATATGCGTGTCCTGACATCGTGCACCAGGCCCATCTCATCAAGCATAGGATGGAGCAGCGGGGTTGTCTCTAACCCGAAGATGGGTAGGTCTGGCTCGATTGCGAAATCAACATCGAGTACGCGAACGCGGAGCCGTCTTTTTGCGAGCAGCGTCGCTGCCATGAGACCGGAGACGGTCCGTCCGACGACCAGCACATCGTAGTGTTCCGATGTTGCCACAATAATTTCCTATCGAAAGATTCTTTGAACGGGAAACTAACCGGAAATGAACGGAAATGAAATGGCCGAAATGGTCATCGAGTGGCTCACGGTACTTGAAATCGTTCAATGACCGAAGTAGGCCTAGATCATCATGATAGTAGACATGTTGATTCCCGCTCTCGATGAAGAACTCAACATCGGATTGGTGTTGAGTCGGGTGCCGCCTGATATTCTTCGACAAATCGTGGTTGTAGATAACGGCAGCACCGATGCGACAGCCGATGTCGCCCGCCGCCACGGTGCAGTCGTGGTTTGCGAGCCGGAACGCGGTTACGGGGCGGCCTGTCTCAAGGGGTTGGCGTACATGGCCGATGATCCACCCGATGTCGTCGTTTTCCTGGATGGCGACGGTGCGGACGACCCGAATGATTTGGCATCCGTTTTGGCACCCGTAATCGGCGGGCAGGCAGATCTGGTGATCGGTTCGCGAACACTTGGGGATGCAGAAGCAGGCGCGCTCACGCCGGTTCAACGCTTTGGTAATGGGCTGTCTTGTCATCTCATCCGTTACCTTTTTGGTCTTCGCTTCACCGACTTAGGCCCGTTTCGCGCTGTGACATGGTCTGGGCTTGAACGCCTGCAGATGGCTGACCGTAACTTCGGTTGGACCGTAGAAATGCAAACCAAGGCTGCTCGTCGTGGTTTGAGGTGCGAAGAGGTGGCGGTCCAATACAAGCGCAGACACGCTGGTCAAAGTAAGGTCTCGGGCACCATCGAGGGCTCTATTCGGGCTGGCGTCAAAATCCTTTACACCATTGGTCGGGAAGCTTTGAGGCGTCGGTCATGAAGCATTTATTGGTTTTTGCCAAGGCGCCAAAGCCCGGCGAAGTAAAGACTCGCTTACAGTTACCCGCAGACGCTGCAGCACAGCTTCATGCTGCATTCGTCAAAGACGTGCTCGCGCGCCATGGCCACTTGGATTGCCAACTGAGTTTGTGGCGTGGCAGCGATCCGAACGACCCATTCTGGACAGCTTTCGATGTGCCTCAATATGAGCAGCGCGGACGCAGCTTGGGCGAGCGGATGGCCAGCGCCAGTGAAACGATGCTGGCGAGTCCGGCCGATTCGGTGGTGATCATCGGCACCGACAGTCCGAGCTTGCCGCCGCGATTGATCGAGGAGGCATTTGTAGCGCTTTCAGATTGCGATGTCGTGCTCGGTCCGGCTTGTGATGGCGGCTACTATCTCGTGGGTTTGAGGCGGACCATCCCTGCGCTCTTTCCTAAAACGATGCCATGGGGGACAAACACTGTTCTGCAAGAGACCATCGAGATACTGGCGAGGGGAGGGTACAGCTATCGACTCTTGGAATTCTGGTACGACGTGGATAGACCCGACGATTTGAAGCTGCTTGGCACGCATGTTCGCTATCTGGAAGACCTCGGCGTGCCCGCGCCGAAACACACAATCAGATGCTTATCTGAATTGGGGCTGAGCAATGACTGAGCGTTACCATGATTTTCTCAAACGTCTGTACGGTCTCACACGGTTCGGTGAGAAGTTTGACCTTAGCGGACCACGCGAGCTGCAGCGTTTTCTGGGATGGCCGCTCCAAGATTATCCGTCGATTCTGATCGGGGGCACCAATGGCAAGGGCAGTACGTGTAAGTTTCTCGAACACGGTCTGCGTGCCCTCGGGCTACGAACCGGACTTTTTACATCTCCACATTTGAACTTCTTTTCAGAGCGTATTCAGGTTGATGGCCAGCCCGTTTCAGACGACTGGCTCGCGAATGAAGGTTTACGTCTCATCGATTGGGCCGAGGCCAACGGCGTCTCTTTTTTCGAAGCAGCCTGGGGTCTTGCGTCCTGTGCTTTTAGAGAGATGAATGCCGATGTCGTGATCTGGGAGGTCGGCCTCGGCGGTCGCCTAGATGCCACGAATGTGGCTGCGCCGGTCGCGAGCGCAATCACCAATATTGCGCTCGATCATACCCAAGTCTTAGGCGACACCCTCGAGGCCATCGCGCGAGAGAAATCGGCGATCTTTCGCCCGGATAAGCCGGCTCTAACCGCGGCTCACGGGGCTGGGCTACGGGCTCTGCAAACGGTCATAGAGCAGCATGTGACGGTGGTCGACCCGCTGCCGTCCGATGTGGAACTGTCATTGAGTGGCCTGCACCAGCGCCGTAACGCGGCACTTGCGCTCGAAGTCGGACGCGCACTCGGTCACCCGTTAGACGCTGAGCATCTCAGTGGCACGTGCTGGCCGGGTCGCTGTGAGCAGATCGAGTCCTTCCTGCTCGATGTTGCCCACAATCCCGCAGCGTTGGAAACCCTCTCTGAGTGGGTCAGAGCGAATCGCGGTTCGGACGTCAACGTGATCTTCGGCGCTATGCAAGATAAAGATCTGCGACAGATGGCCCATATGATTGAGTCATTCGCTGATACGATCACTTTGGTGACCCCAGATTACCCGAGACGGATCGCGGCTGATCAATTAGCCACCTATTTTAGCCAGCCGGTGCAGATCTGCGATTCGGTTACCGATGCGATCGATGGGTGCCGGGATCGTCCTTCCACCGTCGTCTGTGGCTCGAGTTTTCTGGTTGCGGAAGCGAGAGCTCACCTACTCGGGATCGAATATCCGGAATTTGGCATTCGAACGACGGCTCGTTAGCCATTGAAAGTGGCCTTTTTTGGCAGGAATCGGTCTCTTGGTCCACTTTGCCCTTGGCATCTCGATCGGGCAGTGCTTTTCTTACGCTGTTGACGTTGGTCTATGCAGCGGTTTTGGGGAGTGTTTCCGAGCAATCGTGGGCGTTCAGACCAAACGAGAGACGATGACACGCAGCGTGAGAAAGTTTGCCTAAACGCACGAACCCATTCGATGAATCTAATCAAAATTAACGAACCCAGGAAGGCTGGCGACGGTGTGAAGACCGCACCACGGAGGACGCGTAAACGCGAACCAGGCCCAAGGCCGCCGTGGTTGACGGTGCGGTACAGCAGAGCGGGTGCTTTCGCTCGCCTCAGCGAGACCAAAGAGTCGCACCAGTTGGTAACGGTCTGCGAGGAGGCACGATGTCCCAACATCGACGAGTGCTGGAGCGCGGGCACTGCGACGTTCATGCTGATGGGTGATATCTGCACCCGGCGGTGCGGCTTTTGCGCAGTCCAAAAAGGGATGCCAAGCCCCCTCGATGCCGATGAGCCCAAGCGAATCGGGTTGGCCGTAGCTGAGATGGGCGTCCGGCATGCAGTGATTACAAGCGTTAATCGAGATGAACTCGCCGATGGTGGGGCTCTGCACATCGCCGAAACTGTTCGGGCCATCAAGCGCGAAGCCCCACAAACGACGATTGAATTGCTCATCCCTGATCATCAAGGCGACCGTGCTGCCATCGAAGCCATCATTGACGCTGGACCAGACATCGTTGCTCACAATATCGAAACGGTGCCTCGGCTCTATCGGCGTGTGCGACCTCAGGCTGTCTATCAACGCAGTCTCGATGTTTTGCAGTGGATTAGCGAGGCCGGCGTCTTGAGCAAAACAGGTGTCATGATGGGATTGGGAGAGACCGACAGCGAGATCTTCGACGTGATGGACGACCTCCGCGATGTCGGCTGTAACATCCTGACGCTTGGTCAATACCTGTCGCCGACGACCCGTCATCTGCCGGTCGAGAGGTGGGTGCCACCGGAAACATTTGCTGAGCTACAAGCGGTGGGCTACACGCTCGGTTTCAAACACATTGAAGCTGGGCCACTGGTTCGGTCCAGCTACATGGCGCATCGGGCGGTCGAACCATGAAAGACTCGATTTACAAAAAACGACAACGTAACTTTGGCGATTTGGTTGCTTTGCGGAATACTTGCCTGCAACGTGCGTTCGTCCCGCAGCAAACCGGAAGTGTCGCGACCTTTCGGTGTTTAGACAGGAGCGAGAGATGACTCAGATCATGCCGGAACTTCTTGGTCAGAACCTAGCGTTCATCGAGATGCTGTACATGAAGTTCGTGGAAGACCCAGAATCTGTACCAACGGAGTGGCGTGAATACTTCGAACGATGGGGAGATGCACAAGAACTCTCCGACGGATTGAAGGCGCGCGAAGCGCGTGAACACAGCGTCTTTGCGCCGACATCGATCGCTGGACAATCCGGTGCGCAAGAGATGCAGTCCGCGGTGATGCAAGAACGCCTCGACCGCCTCGTGCGGGCATTCCGCGTACGTGGCCACATGGTCGCAGAGCTTGACCCGCTCGGTCTGCCACGTGCAGGCCATCCAGAGCTCGAGCCGAGTTACTACGGGTTTACAGAGGCAGACTTGGATAAAGAGTTCTCAGCGGCGAATTTGTCCGGACCGCCAGTCATGAGTCTACGGGACATCATCGACCGGTTGCGCACGACATATTGCGGGAAGCTCGGTCTGCAGTTCATGCATATCGATGATCTGCGAACCAAGAATTGGCTGCAAACGTACGCAGAGTCGAGTCTAAACCGCATCTCTCTGACCCGTGAAACCCAGCTGCAGGTGCTTCGTAAGTTGACCGACGCCGAGACCTTCGAACAATTTGTGCACAAAAAGTTTTTAGGCGCTAAGCGGTTTTCACTCGAAGGCGGTGAGACCCTCATTCCACTGGTCGACCTGGCGCTCGATGCTGCGGCAGAAGATGACATTGGCGAAGCCGTTATCGGTATGGCGCATCGTGGGCGCCTGAATATTCTGGCCAACGTCATGGGCAAGCCAGCGGCTCAGATTTTTCACGAATTTAACGACGTTGATGGTACCCGGCATCTCGGACGAGGTGATGTTAAGTACCACCTCGGTTTTAGTTCCGACCACGAGACGAGCTCGGGCAAGATGATTCATCTCTCGCTCTGCTTTAACCCAAGCCACCTCGAGTTCGTCGGCCCGGTCATGGTCGGTCGTGTGCGGGCTAAGCAAGATCGGCTTGTCGATAAGCGTCGAAAGAAGGTGTTGCCGATTCTTATCCATGGTGATGCGGCGTTCGCCGGTCAAGGGGTTGTCGCCGAGATGCTCAATATGAGCGAGCTACCGGGCTATAGTGTCGGTGGCACGCTGCATATCATCGTCAACAATCAAATCGGCTTTACGACGTCGCCAGAATTCTCGCGGTCGAGTCCATATCCGTCCGATGTTGCCAAGCTGCTACAAATTCCAATCATCCATGTGAACGGTGAAGATCCAGAAGCGGTGACTCAAGCGATCAAAATGGCGATGGAGTTCAGGCGTGAATTCCAGAAAGACGTGGTGATCGACCTCTGGTGTTACCGGCTCTACGGTCACAATGAGGGCGATGACCCTGCGTTCACGCAGCCGGTGCTTTACTCGGCCATCAGACGCCGCAAGACAGTACGAGAGGCCTACCTCGACAACTTACTGAAGCTCAACAGCGTGTCTAAGAAAGACGCGAAGATGATCGCTGAGGCGAGCTTTAATAAGCTCGACGAGGCGCTCAAAGAGGCGGCCTCCGACGATTTCGTGTATCGAGAGGACAAGAACAGAGGACTTTGGGCTGCCTACTCTGGCGGACACATGCGCAATCTGCCGGAAGCTTTGACCGGGGTGGCGAAGAGCCGTCTCAAGAAGCTCTTGCTGGCGCAGACCAAGACCCCCGATGATTTCTCCGAGCATCCAAAGATTAAGCGTTTGTTTGGTATCCGCGAGGAAATGGCCAAGGGGAAACGAGACCTCGACTGGGGCGCCGCTGAGGCTCTGGCGTTCGCATCGCTTTTGGCCGATGGCACCGGAATTCGACTGAGCGGACAGGACAGTGGACGTGGCACATTTAGTCATCGCCATTCGGTCTTGAGAGATTTTGAGAACGGTATCGCCTACGTACCCTTGAATCACCTCGGTGTTGATCAAGCGCAATATGAGGTGATCGACAGCCCATTGTCGGAGGCGGCAGTCCTCGGTTTCGAGTTTGGTTACAGCCTCGATATGCCCGAGAGTTTAGTGATTTGGGAGGCTCAGTTCGGTGATTTCGCCAATGGCGCTCAGGTCATCATCGACCAATTTATCGCGAGCTCCGAGGAGAAATGGGCACGTTTGAGTGGTCTTGTTCTCATGCTTCCACATGGCTTTGAGGGCCAAGGGCCAGAGCACTCAAGTGCCCGTTTGGAGCGTTTTCTTGGTCTTTGCGCCGAAGACAACATGCTCGTCTGTAACCTCACCACACCGGCGCAGCTGTTTCATTGCCTGCGACGCCATGTGATCCGGGATGTCCGCAAGCCGTTGGTCATCATGTCGCCGAAGAGTCTTCTGAGGCACCCAAGGGCGACCTCGAGCCTCGATGCGCTCTCAAACGAGCAATTCCGCGTCGTGATACCCGACCCGACCGAGCCGAACCCGGACACGGTTCAAAGAGTGTTACTCTGCAGCGGAAAGATTTACTACGAGCTTGAGGAAGCGCGGGAAAAGCGAGAACTCAAGCATGTGGCCATCCATCGGCTCGAACAGCTCTACCCCTTGCGAATCGACACCCTCTCCGAGCTGCTCGATGCTTATCCAGACGGAACCCAGGTTGTTTGGGTGCAAGAAGAACCGAAGAATATGGGGGCTTGGCCGTACATGCGATTGAGATTTGGTGAGTCGTTGTGTGATGGACGCTTCCCATTTTCCGTGGTCAGTCGCCCAAGCAGCGCAAGTCCCGCCACAGGGTCAGCGGCAAGCCACAAAATTGAACAGGCTTTGGTGATCGACCAAGCATTCGATATCCAACAAACCCAGGCCGTCTCACGGCGCGCCATCAAGGGAGAATAATTCATGAGTGTTAAGTTGATCGTGCCATCCATTGGCGAGTCGATCTCAGAGGTAATCATCGGTGAATGGTTCAAGGGCGAAGGTGATTGGATTCGCGTCGATGAGAACGTGGTGGTCATCGAGAGTGACAAGGCAAACCTAGAGGTGCCCTCTCCAATCGATGGCAAGATCGCCAAAATCCTTAAGAATGCCGGCGACACTGCGCAGGTCGGTGAAGCGATCGCGGAGTTGGTCGAAGCCGAGGTGCCAGATGAGGTTGAGGATGACGATGAGCCGGAAGCCATCGTTGAGGCAACACCGGCCGCGGCTCCCACACCGCAAGCTGTGCAAGCAGCTGCGCCCGCGCCTGCTGAGCCCGCGCCGCAAAAGGCGAAGAGTGATGCGTCTGCCGGTCAGCCCAGTATCATGCCGGCAGCAGCGCGTTTGCTCGCAGAGCATGGCTTGACGACCTCAGGGATCACCGGTACCGGGCGAGGCGGTCGTATCTTAAAGGAAGATGTGCAGCGTTTCATTGCGCAGCGAGGTGGCTCAAAGGGCCCGGCGCCAGCGGCGCCGAAGCCAGCGGCGGCGACATCAGGTCAGCCCGTCGCAGCGGGTCGTGTTGAGCGCCGCGTGCGTATGACACCGCTCAGAAGAACCGTTGCGCGACGGCTCGTCGAAGCTCAACAAACCGCCGCGTTGCTGACCACCTTCAACGAAATCGATATGTCGCAGGTGATGAAACTGCGAAAGGCTCACCAAGATGTGTTTGTTGATCGTCACGGGGTAAAGCTTGGCTTCATGTCGTTCTTCGTCAAAGCGGCGGTGGATGCGTTGCGGGCTTACCCTGCGATGAACGCGCTCATTGACGGCGACGAGATCGTATACCGTGAGTTCTATGATATTGGTGTCGCCGTGGGCGGCGGCAAGGGGTTGGTGGTGCCCGTATTACGAAACGCAGACCAACTTGGGTTTGCGGGCATTGAACACGCGATACGCGACTTCGGCATGCGGGCGCGCGACAACAAAATTAAGCTCGATGAGTTAATGGGTGGGACCTTTAGCATTACCAATGGTGGTGTTTATGGGTCGCTGCTGTCGACGCCGATCGTGAATCCTCCACAGAGTGGTATTCTCGGCATGCACGGCATCAAAGAGCGGCCGATTGTGGTGGACGGTGAAATCGTCGCACGCCCAATGATGTACGTGGCCCTCACATACGATCACCGAATTGTTGATGGCCGGGAAGCTGTGGGCTTTCTGAGCCGCATTAAGGATTGTGTTGAGAATCCGATCCGCCTAGCGCTAGAGGTCTAGAAGAAATGAGCGAAACAAAATACGATTTAGTCGTCATCGGTTCTGGTCCGGGTGGGTATGTGGCGGCGATTCGCGCCGCCCAGCTCGGCTTGAAGGTCGCCTGTGTCGAAAAAGAGGCAAAGCTCGGCGGCACCTGTTTGAGAGTCGGCTGCATTCCAAGCAAAGCGCTCCTACAGTCGTCTGAAAAATATCATGAAGCCAAAGAAAGCTTTGCCGCACATGGGATCACCGGTGAGGTGAGCTTTAATCTCGAGAAGATGATGGCGCGTAAAGATAAGGTCGTCGCCGGACTCACCGAGGGCGTGGCCCATCTATTTCGAAAGAACGGCGTGACCCGCTACTCAGGACATGGCCGTATTCTCAACACGAAGTCAGTTGTCGTTGAAAAAGGTCGCCGCCGTCAGGTCCTTGAGACAACCGACATCTTGATCGCCACCGGCAGCAAGGTCGCGCAGCTAAAGGGCATTGAATTCGACGGTGACCGCATCGGCGACAGCACTACGGCGCTGAGCTATCCGGAGGTACCGAAGCACCTTGTCATTATCGGTGCGGGTGTCATCGGTCTTGAACTCGGCTCAGTCTGGTCTCGGCTCGGTTCAAAGGTGACCGTCCTGGAGTATCAGGACCGTATTCTCGCTGGTATGGATGAAGAGCTCGCCGCCAGCGCAATGACGGTCTTCAAAAAACAGGGGCTGAACTTTCAACTCGGTGTGAAAGTCACCGGGGCCCGGGTGAACAAGAACAAGTGTGTCGTCGAGGTCGAGAACGGTAAATCAATTAACTGTGACCGCGTACTCGTGGCCGTTGGACGTGTAGCTAACACGGACAACCTTGGACTTGAGACGGTGGGGATCGACGTCGACAACCGCGGTCGAATTCCAGTCAACGAACACTTCAAGACGAGCGCGCCGCACGTCTTTGCCATCGGTGATGTCATCGCGGGCCCCATGTTGGCGCACAAAGCAGAGGAAGAAGGCGTCGCCTGCGTAGAACATATCGTCAATGGGCATGGCCATCTCAACTATGACGCGATCCCAGGAATCGTCTATACGCACCCTGAGATCGCGAGCGTGGGTAAGTCGGAGGAAGAGCTTAAGGCCGCCGGTGTGAACTATCGCAAGGGTAAGTTCCCCTTTATGGCGAATGGTCGTGCGCGGGCTATGGGCGAGACCGACGGCTTCGTCAAAATTCTCGCGGATGTGGCGACCGATCGTATCCTTGGCGCTCACATCATCGGTCCTAATGCCGGTGACTTGATCGCGGAAGTGGCATTGGCGATCGAATTTGGCGCGAGCGCCGAAGATGTGGCGCGTAGCTGTCATGCGCATCCGACCCTCGCCGAAGTGGTCAAAGAGGCAGCGCTCAGCGTCGAAGGCCGCGCGATACACATTTAAATGAGCTGGTATGGTCGGCCAGTCGTATTGCTGGTCGATTGTGGATGTGTTCGGGAATGGAACGCATTCTATCTTGCGTCTCACGGCCTCGCATCTTAGATTTCAGCACTTCATTGGACTCTGAACGAGCATACGCGAGGTGATGTCATCGTGACCTATAAGTGGTTTTTTTTCTGTGTACTCTGTTGTCTACCTGCTTGTTCGGGAGACGACGACCAGGCTTCCATTATCCAGCTACAACAGCCTGATGCTGAGCCCATGCCGAATGGTGATGCGGGAGGATTTGCAGACGTTGGTATACAGACCGATGTCGCGCTGGCGTCAGATGCGGCGCAATCCACGCGGATTCAAGCCCGCTTCAGAGTCATTCGTCCAGATACGGGCGGTGGTTTCTCGGGCGTGCGGGTTGTCGGCGAATTCGGTGAGAGCACAACCGATGCAAATGGCTTTGCGACCATCGAGTTGAACAGCGGCCCCTATGTGGTTGAACTCAATGCGCCGGGCGCGCGCATACACCGGGTCTACGGTGTTGCCGGCGATAGCGACTTTGATCAGGTGACGTATCTGAGCACCGAAATGATCACGGGATTCGTTTTTCAGGCCGCAGGTCGTCAAGATGACCAAGCACGCGGCATACTCGTGGTCGGCCTTGATCTACCCTCGCTCGCACCCGCCGTCGGGTCCAGCGCGTCCATTGATGCGACGCACGATGCGCCCTTTATCGTGGTTGGCGGTCGACCGACCGATGGTCAAGAGATCGTTCAAGGCGCCCAAGGCTTTGTGACATTCCCAAACGTTGAACCGGGCACAGTTGATGTGAGCGCTGACTTCGCAGACCGAGGTGTGTGCGGGGTTTTTCCAGCCGAGATGGGATCTGGACGGGTCGAGGTGACCGCCGGCGAGGTCGCAATTATCGCGTTTACGTGTCGGATGACTGAGCCGTAGAGCTCACCATTTCGTCGGCAGGCGACCCTGTTGCAAGAGCGAGAGAACATCCATGGAGATTGCGACGAGCCAGTGCAGCAGAATACCACCCCAAATTGAGCGGTATTTCATCGCGAGCGACCCTAGGATGATGCCCGCGATGATGGCGCCGATACTCTCCGAGCCTGTCTTTAGAAAATGCAGCATGCAGTAAGGAATGAGCATAATAAAGACTGCTCCAAAGCCCGCCCACCGTTTCAGACCAGCCAGGAACACACCCCTGAATAGAAACTCGAGTGCGAAGAATTGAATCCCGTAGACAAGCTCCCACGCGATGAGATCGAAGTAGCTGCGAGACGCGTTCTGGTAGAAAGGGTAGATCGCCTGGTAGCTGGGACTAAACGAAACGATGACCACGGGGATCATGACGAGGGCGTACAACAGTGCGTACAAGCGGATGTGTTCACTAAATCCTGACCAGCTCAAGTACATGTCGCGAATGCGACGACCGCAGAGTTTGAGATAGATCACGGGGAGCACCACGTAGCCAACGACGCAGAACAAGACCCAGTGGGCGAGCCCATACAGACCGTAATAGGCATGTGAGCGCGCCGATGCGGTCAGAATGATACCGTCCGCCTTGTAATCGGCCTGCGCCGCACGGGCCAAGCTGTCTCCGAACCAAGACAGGAAGGTTGTCTCGGAACCACCAAAGTGCGCGATGGTCAGACCCACAGCAATGGTGCATAGTAGGCCCGCCTCGAATAGACCAAAAGGTGTGTTAGGCGCTTCTTGCGGCGGGGTGAGAGCGTCGAATAAACGCTGAACTAGCGGTTTGTTTGACACAGTGACCTAGCTGTCCAGCTCGCCGGACTTTGCTTTCTCAAGCCACTTCTTGATCTCCCTCTCGATTACCTCGATGGCTTTACCTTTAAAAACCCTCAAGACAAAGGGGACTTTTAGGTCAATATGAATTTGCCGGGCTGCTACGTCCACGCTGCCGTCAAGGCTGACACCTTTCACTCTAAACCCAATCTGCGCTT
Organism: Bradymonadia bacterium; assembly: GCA_049889275.1. Classification (GTDB taxonomy): domain Bacteria; phylum Myxococcota_A; class Bradymonadia; order UBA7976; family UBA1532; genus UBA1532. The sequence continues at coordinate 177,839 of JBMHDS010000044.1, forward strand.
GTGCGTCTGTCCGCCAACTCACCTGAGGGTCATACTGCGCGAATTTCTCGGCGTAGCTATCGAGGGCAATGGCGACGGCCCGCTTTGCGAGGCCGTGGTCCAAATCGTGACTGAATGAATGCTTCAACTCGACCTCCACTTATCTGTGGAGGTATTTTGACCTCAAGACCCTTCCAGCGGTCAATAGAAATTCGCGTGTTCGGCTCTCGGCTGCGCGCCAAGACGGAGCGAAAAGAAGGCGTTGGGATAGCGCATGTCCCGATGTTGATTCAACGAGATGTCGAAGCCAAGACATCGACAGCGATGCTCGAGCCGGGCTGCGGCCTCTGCACCTATCCATGTCGCTTTATGCATGCGCCAGAGACTTTTTGCGCTCAGCGTAAATCGCGACAGCCTTAAACCAAGGCGAGGTCCGATACCCGAAGCCGAATCAAGCACCAACCGTGTGCGACGTAGGATGTCATATCCGCCGAGTCGATATTCGGCTTCAGGGGTCTGCTTCCCAAAAGAGCTGACGGCTAGACCTGCTCTGACGTGTTCACCCACAGGCGTTTGAACATCTGACTGCAGCCAATCCGTACCGTTCGTCTCAACATGTCCAGTCACAGTACCCGTGGTATGGGTGGCGAGCACGTTCACCGTGCCCGCATCGTCATGGGCGCGCCACACATCCCGACGCACATCCAGTTGGCTGATACCAAGAGGTGTTGTGAGGGTTTGCTTAAGTCTTAAGCCTACGCCACTACGCCATGCACCTATGGCGTACCCGTCTAGAATTGGATTTTGAATCGCGTTGAGCGGTCTGATTATCCAGCCGTCTGGACCGAGCTGTAGGCTGTGATGTGCCGTCCCAATTTGACCCTTAATGTGGAGTGCCGGGTACAGGGTTGCGCCGGCGGCGAAGCTGTCGTCGGTGAGTCCCTCGCCCATCGATGCCACGTAGACTGTGTCCGTCTTCGCCTCAACTGCCAAACCGGTAAAATTGCCACTGTACTCAGCATCTAGCCCGAGTTCCGCCGTACCATGTCGAACACCGCGCTGCTCCAAGAGGTTGGCTTTGGCCGTGACCGCCGAGGTGACTGAATGCGCGCTCAACAGCCAGGACGCAAATGTTGTCGCAAACGCTGAATCAGGATTCTGTGAATCGGCATGGGGTCTTTGCGCCACATCCAGTCGAGCGCCGACGAGGAACTCGTCGCCTCGATGTGAATAGGCCATCGACGACAACCACTCCCTGGTGATGTGGGCTCGCCAATCCCGCGACAGGTCCCGCTCAGCGAGTTGGTTATTTGACCAACCTAGATGGTAGCTGAGCGCATGGGAACCACGGGTGAGGGCGCCTCGACCCTTTAGGTCCATCACCGGGCCAGTCACGCCCAAGATCAGTGAATTGTCATCAGCGAGAGGGCCGCGAGCCGAGACCATCGCTGTTGCGTACTGGTCGGCGCCATCTTGACCCATCTCCAAGCGCAAGTTGGTCGTATCGCCTACGGGCCAACTCAGGGGGAGCCCGTAGCGCAACCCCCGAGTCGGATTCCAGCTCAGCTTTGGCAGCCCAAATCCGGAGGCTCTACCATCGGTACGGATGGTCCAGAAAGGGAGGGCAGCGATCGGTACACCATATGCCCGAAACGTCGGCCATGTGACGCGGATGGTGCTGTCCTCGACGAGCTCTGCGCGTTCGAAGGAGACCACCCACGGTGCAGCTGCGCATGTACATGTTGTCAGCCGACCATGGGTCAGGCGCAACGCACTCACTCGACCGTCGCTCAGTCTCGCAACGCTCCCCAAACTTGTGGCAAATAGCCCAGGGAAGCTCAGTTTGAGCTGCCTTGCGATGAGCTGCTGTCTATGTTCGCACCATCTGACTTGCTCTGCTTGAATACTCGCTGTTTGATGTGTGACCGTTGGCTTGACCAATCGGATCTGCTCTCCATCGCATCCACTAGAGTCAAGCTCGATGACAAGCCGCTCCGCAGAAAACTCAACCAGATCTTGAGGTGGGGTCAGCAGCGCCACGATGGTAAACAGAGCGATCACGCAGGGAAGATACCTTGCACGGTGGCAATAGACGAGGGATATATCCCCAGGAGTTAGACCAAGTTTTGGGGAAAACCAACGACCTATAGGAGAAGCCTGTCGTGATATTCGATCCGCTCAAAGAAGGTAAGCGAGAGACGTACTTCAAGATGATTGAGACCATCTTGCCGAGGCCCATCGCTTGGGTCAGTACCGTGTCCTCCGAGGGCACTCGAAATCTTGCGCCCTTCAGTTTCTTCACAGGGGTTACGAGCACCCCACCGACGCTGCTCTTTTGCTGCGGCAATAAGCGCGGCGGCATTCCAAAGGACACCGCTCAAAATTGTATCGATACGGGCGAGTTCGTGGTCAATGTGGTCGTCGGCGCGCAATGCGAAGAGATGGTGGTCACGAGTGCCGCACTCGACGCGCATGTTGATGAGTTTGAAGCAGCCGGTCTCGACGCGATCGACAGTCACTTAATCGGTGTACCCCGAGTCAAGGGAGCACCGATCAGTTTTGAGTGTACCTGTCGGGAGATCATCGAGATCAAAGACGACCAAGGCCGTATCACGAGCCGCATCATCATCGGTAACATCTTACTCATTCACATTGATGACGGCGTGTTGGCCGAAGATGGGACTGTCGACACAGACCGGCTGGATATCGTCGGGCGTATTGGTGGTCAGAGCTATGCGAAGTTGGCCCAACCCTTTGTCGTCGAGCGCCCGAAGAGACCGGGCTAGTCTTTTTGCGTCTTCGGTTTCTTAATCACGATTGGCTTCGTTGGGGGGCGGAAGTCGAGAAAGAGGTAGTTACCCTCTTGTCTGAGGTCATAACCCACGACCTCTCGCAACTTGATGGTCACCCGCGTCTTATTGCCACGCCGTTGTTTGGCCGTGACCGACTCGACCACCGTTGGGAAATACGTGGTGTCGAGGGGCCGACTTTCATTGCGTGAGTGCAACCGGCTGTTTATGAGTTCGATGACGACCTCGTCGGCAGCGCTGGGTACGATGTCGTACTGAGGGCTCTCCGTGGACTGGATAAAGACCCGTCCACCGGGTGTCGTCATTTGAAATCCGACCCACGAAACCAGTTGAATCGCGCCCTTGCTCCGGAGCTTGGTTTTCCCGGGCGCTCTGTCGACCATACCCGGTTGAACCCCCAAATAGGGCCCTGTTCTGGGTACCTGAACTTTGTCACTTGGCCTCTCTGCGTGGAGTGGGGCCGCAATTAGAACTGCAAACATCAGAGTCAGTAAACGCATTCAATCCTCCACAATAGAGCCATGTGGGTCACATCCCTTTGAAGCTCTCCGCTTCATCTGGTACCACACCAGCAACAAACAGTCGAGTTGTGAGGTTTCGATGACACAATCAATTCTGCGCTCTGAATGGCCTGAGCCCAATTCCAGCCAAACTCAAGCGGCGTTCGGATTTCATCTTGAAAATTACACGCAGTGGCTCAATAGCGCTGGCGCACAGAACCGCCTCGCCCTTGGCTTTTTCGACAGCGAGACGGGTCTGAGCCGCAGTCTCGAGTATTTTCGAAACGCAGATGTGGAGCCGGTCGTGGTCGAGTCCTCACGAGATGAACCGGTGCCCGCGCTGGTCAGTCGTCACCGGGGGACTCACTTCAATCGAAAGCTCTTCGTCGTACGCGGTCTCTCAGGTCCAGACGCTCAGCATATCTGCCGTGGGCTCGAAAGCCAGGTTCATGAGTTGAACCGCGGCGCGACCTGGGTCCTACTCATCGTGGACTCTGTGGATGCAGCGTCGAATCTCTACCGCTTTGCGCCACGACTCATCGCGGCCGTCGCGCGGCGGTTATTGGTCTTGGATGGGCATGGTCAGACATCGCAGCCGCCATTGCCGGCGTCGACTTTAAAGCATTGGGAGAAATCAGGCCTCATCTGTGAGCAAATTTATCACACGGCGGTGACAGGCGGATTGCTGGCTGGCTATACCGATTGGGCGCGGCTTTTTCGATCGGGTTACGGGTGGGTCGTCGAGAAGTCTGATGAGACGTCGGCGCGTGATTGGTTTGAGCTGTGGATAGGGGTACGCAAGCTCGAGGCACAAGACACCTTGACTGTGGACCTGGCTGAGGCATTTGGTCGTCATTCAGACGAACTGTCTGACGCAGAGCGGCGACGCCTCAACCAACATTTATTGCCGCGCCCCATCTGCCGTCTCGCGCTGCAGCTCGACCCACGCGAACATGTTGATCAGCTCGCGCGTATCGCGTTGTTGGGCGAGGGCCCCGCGAAGCTTGGCGCAGACTGGAGCAGTCAGGTTCGGCAGGGGCTCGCGGCATGGTCCGGCTCGCCAGCACAGTGCGCGATTCTCGAAAGCGCCATCGCTCAAGGCGCAGCGCTTAATGGTGATATCGACCTCTGCGAGAGTGCCCTGGATGAAGCGCTCGAACACGTCAAAGAGACAGGTGCACTCGAATTGGTGTTTGAACTACTGACCGTTCAGCTCAAGCTGCGCGTGATGCAAGGACATCGGCTGAAGGCGCGTCAAACCCTGGACTATCTCGAACACGTTGCACTCGGGTTGCACAGCCCACTGTATACAGGTCAGCTCAGCGTGGCACGTGGTGACTTCATGGGTCCCGTCGATCAACAAGCGAAGAAAGCGGCTCACGAGGCCGCCTTAGAACTCTTTGACACCCACGGCTATCGTGCTTGGCAGGCGGCGGTCGAAGAGCGACTCGGTGCAGCGCGATGAGCTTACGACATCGTCTCGTGTTGAGCTGCGCCTTGCTCTTGGCAAGCGGCTGCAGCTCAAGTCCGAATCAGTTCGGTGTATCGGTGAACTTGGAGTCATTTGTTATCAATGACGGGACGCCAGAGAGTCGGAAACCCATTCGCTTGGAGATGTCTCAACTCCGCGAGCAGGTTGTCGACGCACTTGAAAAGAACGGCGTTTCTCACAAGAAAACGGAGACCGGCAACCACTGGCGACTCCGTCTGCGCGTGGATCTTGTATATGGTGTAAGGGTAGACGATGGGCTCGCAGCCACGGTCCAGTCGGGTACCGCGGCGGTTCTGGTAAGAAGTGAGCTGTCGTTGTCTGCACCCGGGTCAGACGCATCGATGCACCAGTTCTTTGAGCGAAGATTTGAAGCTGATGAACCCGGAGAGACAACTGCTTTGCGTCGCCAATTACGCGAACTGGCGAGCAAGTCGATGGTCGCTCAGACGCAGTGGGTTGTCGGACGCTTGCGCCTCCTGGTTAAGTCCGAGTCAGAACTCTTACCTGTCCTCAACGACCCGGCCGTTGAGAATCGCCTCGCCGCCATTGAGCGGTTAGCGATGATGCGTTCAAAGGGGGCGGTGATCGCCATGTTGGAGGCGCTTGAGAAAGAAAATGACTTGCGTGTAAAACAGCGGCTAATCGGTGCGTTCGCAGAAATTGGTGATCCCCGCGCAGCTCGAGCTCTCATCGACTTGGCCGACACGCGTGATCACGATATGTTACGGGCAATCGTCAACACCTTATCCGTTATCGGCGGGGACAATGTAATGGACTTCTTTGAACTCTTGTCGATGCATGATGCGCCCGCAGTACGTGCTATCGTGGGTGAGGGGCGGCGGCGCCTAGAACGCACCTCGAACGCTCAGAAACGCCAACAAGGACAACGCCCATGAAAAAGCAATCAAGCCGCTTTATCGTACTCGAAGGGTTGGACGGGGCTGGTACGACGACGCAGGCGGACCGACTCGTCCACTGGCTTAAGCATCGAGGACACGAAGCACATTTGACAGCGGAACCTAGCGAGGGGCCAATTGGTCGCCTGATTCGGGACGTCCTCCGCGGTGAGCTGCTTGGCGCCGATGGTGAGGGATTGTCTGCTGAGAGCATCGCAGGGCTTTTTCTCGCCGACAGGGCAGACCACATCAAGAGTGAGATACAGCCCAAGCTTGACGCCGGTTGTTTTGTTGTCTGCGACCGATATTTATTGTCGAGCTTGGCGTATCAAGGCATTGACGCACCCGTGGAATGGGTCGCCCAGGTCAATGCACCGATGCCCGCGCCGGGTCTGACGCTCATGGTGACCGTGAGCCCTGAGGTTGCAGCCCAGCGTCGCCAAGGTCGAGGTGGGCAGACGGAGATTTACGAGCTTTCCGATTTTCAGCGTAAAGTTGCACGGAGTTATGAGCGCGCCTGCGGTCTTAAGACCGACCACAATATCGTTCAGGTGGATGGCGAACAATGTATGGATACCGTTTTCGATTCGATCTTGAATCACGTCAGGCGGACCTATGAGATTTAGGAGGGGTTGTGACATGATGAGTTTGGCCAGTCTTCGTAACGTGCTCGCGCTCAGCGGAGCGCTCTTGATGTTGGTCGTTACCCCGGCACACGCGCAGGAAACCATCGAGGCGGATTTATCACGTGCCTCGTTAGATAAGTTGATCGCTGCAGGTCCACACGCGCTCATCTCGAGTGTTGAGGTCAAGCCTGCAAAAGATAAGGGGCGGTTCATCGGCTTTTTGCTGACGGGGGCGCGACCAAACTCGCCCCTCGCATCGAGTCAAACGATTCGGGTCGGAGACATCTTCGTTGCCGTAAACGGGCAAAGCGTTGAGCGCCCTGACCAGTTCATGTCCGCTTGGGAGGCGTTGGGCGCTAAAGATACACTCACAGTCACTGTTGTGCGGCAGGGTAAACGGATCCGCTACGTGTGGAAAATTCGTGGGTAGGTAGTCTGTGTCGAGCCCCGCTGCGACCCTCACTTTTGTTCTGGCCGAGACGGTTTTTGCGGTTTTGCCTGTGTTACGGTTCGGTTTACCGGACGGCGTCCTTGCGCGGTTTGCCTTGGTGCTCGCGCCCCTGTTTTGGTTCCTCGGCATGCGATATCGCCGACACGGCGTGCTGCTGGTTGCGACTCCGGTAGCCTGGTTCGTTGGTATGACACCACATCTCACCGCGGTCTCCAGCTTATCCGAGTTGCTCTTAGTGATGATGGCTTTGTTGAGCTATCTAGTGGTGCATTGTCATCAATCGGGGGAACGCAGCGTTTATGGTGCGCATGCGCGCGATGAACCCCGTGCTGTGACCACCACCTGGGCGCCTATGGCGCCTGTCTTCTCAGGTGAGGGGACTGCAGGTCTATACCCCGTCGTGTTGGTGCTCGTGTCTTTTGCACTGTCGCCCATTTATGCCATGGATTGGTTACTGACCGGGGATGCCTATCGCGTTTGGCAAACGCAGCTCGCTCGCGTCCAAAGTGCCACCATTTTAGTGTTTGCTCTACAGAGTGCATTTATCCTCGAGCAGCTACTCAAACGAAGGACCCCGCTCGCCATGTCCGCTGTACGTGTTGGCGGTTCGCCGAGGCGTTCAGGAGAACGGGCGCGCGGCGCCCAAAGAAGGCAGATTAAGGCCTTCCGTGGATGGGCAGGTCTGAGCCTACTCATGCTGTCAATGCCGCTCAACTTCGGCGCGTTTAACCGGGTCTTTGATGGACGCTATCTCTACTCATTGGCATTGATTTTGGCGTGTATCGGTGTCTTAGCACTTGGCACCAAACTGCTGAATGATTATGCTCTCGCCGCTGTACGACCCCGCTCAAAAGAGGAAGAATAATGGTCCGGCGAGATATCCGACGACGTACACTCATACCCGTCATCTTTACCGCGTGCCTGCTCGCCGCTGTGTCAAGCACAGCCCAAGAGAGTGCGGAATATCTTGCTCAAGTCGAACTCGATGGGCAGCGCGTCGCAATTACCAAGGCCCGGCTACTCAATTATGCGGCCTCGCAGCCAGAAAAGCCTTTGGCCGAGCTGCTCAATGATTTAATCGAGTTTGAACTGCTCGCCATCAAAGCGAGCCAATCTGGTCTTGCCGAAGAGCGGTTTGTGATTCGTGCGCAGAATGAGGCTATGGTGGCTCGTTATCTAAAAGGCGAGTTTGAACCACAGTGGACGTCTGAGAAGATTCCCAAGAAATACTTGGAGGCTTCATTTGAGCAAAATCGAAGCGTATTCAATCATCCTGAGTTGCGCGAGGCTTCACATATTATCGTGACCATCGACGGCGAGCGCCCCAAGGACCCGTCAAAGGACGCAAAGGCATCTGCCCTGATGGATAAAATACACAGCGATATGAAGGCGAATCCGGCGAGCTCATTGGATGCATTCCTCGAGCGGGCGACAATCTATCAAGACGAAGCGACGCAGCTTGGCCTGCAAGTCTCAGGACAACGCTTGCGTAAGTTCGCGCGCAAAGGCCGCTTTGCAAAGGCGTTTACGGACGAAGTGTTCGCCTATGACACACCAAAGACGATCATTCCACCCTTCGTGACCAAGTTTGGCTATCACTTAGTCTGGCTGGAGAAAGCGATTCCAGCGAAGGCGCAGACCCTAGAAGATGTGGAAGACAATCTGCGCGCAAAGATCGCCCCAGAGGTCCGGCGACTCAAGATCCGTTCGCTGACTGATGAACTTTCCAAACGTTACCCAGCGATCTCTAACCGCCCTGGTGTCAGGCGACTCGCAAACCCGAAGCCGCTAGAACTTCTTGAGCTATCCGAGGCAAACCGAGTAGACTAACTGAGTCTGTGGACTGTCGCGCCCCTCCAGTCAGGCGCGCGGGCCAACTCATCTACCTTCAAGTCGGGGTAAAGCATGCGTCGCTTTCTCATCATGTCGAGTTTCCTGTTTGTGTCTGTTAGCTGCCCTGCCTACGCCGCTGACATCATTACGGGCGCTTCGCCAAGTGTTCAGTCCACTGGGACGAACGCGAGAATATGGATCACCGGTCGTGGTTTTCTACCGGGGGCTACGGTGATGGTATCTGGTCCTGGGATCACGCAGACGGAAGCAGCCCAGGTTGTGCCAGAAGCACAGCGTGTTGATGGTGGCCGAGGCGACGGCATCATTTACGGCTTCGACATTGCGGCTGATGCACCGATTGGAGCGAGAAATATCACCGTCACCGATGCAAATGGCACTGCGACAGGTACGGGGTTTATCCAAATTGTCCAAGGTGGGGCGCCGCAACAAAATGGTAATATGCAGCCTGGACAGGGCAATATGCAGCCAGCGCAGGGTAACAATGGGCCGGGTATAGTCGACCGGGTCACTCGCGCGAGCCCACCCTATGCAGTACAGGGCCAACAGGTAAATCTGTGGGTTGTGGGCCGAGGTTTTGCACCTGGAGCGCAGGTGAGCTTTAGCATCCCTGGAATTCAGCCCTACATTGATGCCAACGGTCAGCCCATCGCAAACAAGGTCTTTCCGAACGCTGAAAGTGAAATGGGCACATCGGACGGCTTACAGACCTTTATTCAGGTCGGTGTTCCACCAGAGACGCCCGCCGGCCTGGTCGACGTCACTGTCACCAACCCCAATGGTTCTTCCGCCACCGGCCGCGGTTTAATCGAGATCGTACAGCCAGGGCAAGAGCCCAGACCAATGCCCGGCATGGGTAACATCGATGCCATCACCGGTGCGTCACCTCGCGCAGCGTTTGTGGGGCGACCGGTGGCTCTTTGGCTATGGGGGGAGGGCATCGCTGAGGGCGCTCAAGTCGCCTTCGATAATCCAGGGATTACGACATTCTCGCCTTCTTCTGTTGTTGAGAGAAGCCTCAGCCACCCTGGTTATTCCGGGATACGGAACTTTCTTCAGGTGAGTCCTAACGCTCAGCCTGGTCCGGTCACCGTCACCATTACAAATCCAAACGGGAGCTCGCAGACCATGCCCGCTTTGTTCGAGCTTCTGCCCAGCGACGGTGCACCACCTGGCGGGCAAGAAGAATACCAAGGAGAGTGTCCCGACCAGGTGACCAGCGTGGCCAACATCCTCGATGTCGAACCCAAGCGTTGGTTTCGGGATTCGAGCATAACGCTCGTGATCTCGGGTGAGGCTTTTGCCTGTGGCGCTCAAATTGTCATTCCGGGTGGTGGTTTGAGGGCCTCCTCAAGACCGCGTTTCTACCGCAACCCAGCCAATCCATTCGAGACACGGCTAGAGTGGGATATCGAAATCGGTCCAAACGCTCGCTTAGGCGCGCGAGATATTACGGTGATCAATCCCAACAACACCTCAAAGACGGCGTCGAATGCCGTGTCGATAGAGAACAACCCTGATTCGGACGAGGTGCGTTGTGACCAGTCTGGCCATCATTCTACGCCCGGACCACTGGCTCTCTTTATCGTCGTCTCAAGTCTACTCTACCCTCTGCGCAGGCGTTTCAGATCGTGAGCCTCGTTCCGGGCTTGATCGGCGAGCTATGGACAAGTAGCCTCGGATAAGAAGGCGCGCACACTCGCATCTCGTGGGGGTGATATGTCTTGAGTAACGAAGTGTTCAGCCTCAATCTATGAGAGAGTGTGTGAAATGACCAAAGCGGCGCAGAAAATGCCTTCGGTGGGTGAACGGTACAGCCTCGATTACGTCATCGGGGCAGGTAGTCTAGGCAAGGTTTGGCAAGCAAATCATCGGGGCACAGGTCGTCTGGTCGCGATAAAGACGTTCAGCGGGCTAGAACAATTCTTACAACCAGAGCGGCGCGCCGACGCTCTCGCCCAGCTCGGTAAGACTGTACGCATTCAAGCGACCATCGATAGCCAGTTCATCGCTCGAGTTCTGGATCAAGACACTTCATGTCGTCCACCTTACGTGGTGTATGAGCTTGCCACGGGCGGGTGCTTGAGGCAGCTCATAGAAGAACGCGGGCAGCTCGAACCTCAATTTGCCCTCACCATCTTTACCCAGATCGTACATGGGTTAAACAGTGCCCATAGTATCGGGGTCATCCATCAAGATTTGAAACCCGAAAATGTCCTCTTCGATCATGCAGGCAACGTCAAACTCACTGACTTTGGTGCATCCAGCGTCGTCGATAAATCTCAGTCGCTGAGGCGCGGGGTGTATGTTGCGTATGGTTCGCTTGGCTACATGGCGCCGGAACTCTTGAAGAAAGATGCGCGTCGGACGAAAGAGAGTGACCTATACGCGCTCGGTATCATTCTATACGAAATGTTGGTGGGCAGATTGCCTGGACGACGAAGCCCAATGCCGTCCGCCGTGGTCGAAGGTCTGCCTGCCATTGTCGATGAGCTGTTTGATGAATTGACTCAGGATGATTTAGCCGAGAGAAGCCGAGGACTTGATGACGTTCTCAAGCGACTGAGCGAGGCCGAAGGATTGCCCGTAGCGATCGCCAACTCCTCGGCTCAGGTGTTTACGCGACCGCCCATCGCGCTACCGGGGCTTGCACAATTAGATACCTCACTCAGCGGTGTAACAGCAGGCGACGATGAGTCGCTTTCAGCGCCGCCTTTTGCGGCATCTGACTTTGAGCCTGATTCGAATGCGAACGCCCAAGCGTCTGAACCTGTAGGCGCAAGAGAAGATGAGGTCGCCGTCGGCGCGGCTGTGGCCGACGCGAAAGCCCCTGACGCTCAGGTTGGAGAGCAGACTAAGGAAGGCCATTCGTCTTTGTTGTCGCGGATCATCACCGAGGCAAACGACGCAGATAGGTCAGAACAAAGCGCTCCAGACGAACCTGAGGAACCGAGTCAGGCAGGTAGCATCAACGTGACGGACTTTGAGTTTTCACAGTCTTCGATGTCTGATGCTTTGGGCGTTGATGAGGCACCGTCGAACACGGCTGATGCCACGGGACTCGTTGAGATTCCAGTGGTTGATGAGCCTGTGGTGTCTGGTGTCCGAATTCCGACTGGCGCACAGGCGAGTCCTTCTGAAATTCCAACCGTTGTACCGAATGTGACGCCGCGTCGTCCGCGTTCTGGACACGCACCTGGGCTCACGGGTCAGCAAGCGATCGTCACGAGCGAACAGGAGAACGCGCGTGGGGCGGCTGGTGGTCCACAGCCATCCGGTGCTGAACTTGCGGTCGATGTTTTTGATAGTTCAATCTCAGATAGTACTTCGGGAATGGACACCTTAGCGCCTGTCGAAAAACCAAAATCACGCGGTCTCGACTTTCCAATGGCCGATGATAGTGAGGCCTCCATGGCGTCTGAAGAAAAGGGGCCCACAACACAGGTCATCGAGGACAGACGTGCACCATCGGTGGTCGTCGATGAGAGTCTGTACGATGATGAGACGGAGCGCCGAGATACTCAGATCAAGAAAATCGGTGGTCGAACTCAGACTGATTGAGACACGCGCTTGCGCACCTCAATGGGCATCACGTGTGTGAGACGTCTCAATCGCCTGATCAGAGATTTATTCAGCCTGACCCTATTTCAAGGCTTTGAGCACAGACTTAGCGAGAGAGATGAGCGTCGGATCTTTTTCTCGAGTCAGATATTTTTCAATCGATTTACGTGCTTCTTTTTTACCCAAGCGCTTGAGTGCGCGCAGCGCGGCTAATCTGATCTCTTTGTCCTCGTCGTCGAGCTGTGCCGCGATTGGCTGGATCGCAGAAATATGCCCCGTGTCCGCCATCGCGTCGAGTGTCGCGACGCGAACTGCCTTAAGCGGATCCTGAAGTAGCGCGCCCAACGCCGTCACAGTGCGTGCATCTTTGACCAAGCGCAGTCCCTGCACCGCGATGAGGCGAACTTCACCATCGCTGTCGAAGAGTCGGTTACCGAATAGCGACAGCAGTGGCTTGCGTTGTTTGAGGGTCGCTCCGATCGATACGAGGGCTTTTGTTGCAGCGCGGCGCACGATAACCGCTTTGCTGTTCATTTGTTCGCTCAGCGGTGTTGTCGCTTCACGTACTTTAAGTTGTCCGAGTGACTTTGCCGAGTGGGCGACGACTCGGTCGTCCGTAGACTTGATATTCTTCAAGAGCCAGGCGGTGGTCTTCGGTCCAGGGAAATTGCCCAATGCAGAAGCAACGGCTCTTGTGACTTGGACAGCAGAGTCGCCGGATAGACGCATGATATCATCGCGTAGGTCTTCACCGCCCATGATACCGAGGCTCTGCGTCGCTGCGGCGCGGATCTCGGCGTCTGCTGACTTGCTGAGCTTACGCAACGTCGTCAGTATTTTTTTCCTGGAACGCTTCCCCTTGCCCGACTTGACAAAATCGCCGAGCGTAGCGACCGCAAGTTGCTTAAGGACCGGCGTCTTCGATGATGTCGACTTCATAACATAGTCAAGATTCTGCTGCCCGTAGACGCGTCGTATGGCTTCTCGCACCGCGTCACCAGACTCTTCATCGTCGATATCAGCAGAGGCTAGAAACGGCAGACCGGCGACTTTACCCAGCTTTGACAGCGCATTGGCTGCCGCTTTGCGCACGGATGAGTCGGCATGCTTGAGCGCTTTGCCGAGGGTTTCGTACGCCTTTGGTTTGTTGTAGCTGCCAAGCTGCCGTGTCGCTGTCAGCGCGCGCTCAGCACTCGCCGTACTGGTCAGAAAGCAAAGACCCGCGAATGCTGCATCTTTGTTGGAGCCCTTGGTCAAACGTTCTGCCACCTCGAGCCGTACTTCCTTGGACATACTCGTTCGTCCGAGTTGACTGATCAGCGTCTTATAGTCATTGCGTGCAACTAGGCTTGATATCACTGCAGCCCGTACACGATGATCTTCGTGTGCGATAATCTTTAGCAGCTCTTTACTCGCCTCCGGTAGTTTGGATTGTCCAAGCGCCTCTGCAGCGGCGAGCACAATCTTTGGATCCTTACTCTTGAGCGCGTGATATTGGGCCGTAACGGCGAACTGTGGATCCGTTGACTTAGACAGGATCGACGCAGCTAAATCTCGCAACTCAGCATCAGGGTCATCGTCGACGACGCTGCGAAGTGCTTTGTTTACAGCGGGCATATCAACGGACTTAAGACCGTCGATGGCTACTTTGCGCAGCGCCTTGTTTGCACTTTGCAAGAGCGGGATGAGTCGATCGTTTACACCATCTAACTTGAGCGCAATCGCCGCCTGCGCGGCTGCGATTGCTGGTCCGCCACCACCTTCGAAATAGCGCCACATTGCCTTCACCGTTGCGGGCTCGCCCTTCTTCAGATTCGCAATCGCTTGTTCCACCATTAACTGACGTCCATCTGGCATTTGGACAAGAGCTGCCGTCAGCTGTGTAGGCGGGAGAGCCTGCCAGAATGGAACAGACAGGAGATAGGCTGAGAAGGGAACATCTGAGCGCGTCATGCCAGCTGGCTTCACCTCCGGAAACACAACCTTTAGCGCGCCGTTCTCCGTGAAGGTATAGACCGTCTCTGCCATTACAATGGGATGGTAATTGGCCTTGGTCTTGTCTAACCAGACGTACACAACCGGGTTTTTTACGTAATCCTTTTGGAAGGCGAGCTTAGCGGTGCCGTAAGTGCCCCGTTTCTCAGCGATGAGCAGCCGCATCAGTTGACGCGTTTTTTCAGCAAAGTCATTGCCCTTAATTCGAGTGGGCTTTGGAACAAGGACATAGCGGGCCGGCTCAACTCTTGACCACTTCTCGTAACTATAACGAACCGTGTGTGTCGCACCTTGTGCTTGTGCTACTGTTATCGCTGAGCAGAAAACGCTCACCGTGAGGCCTGTGAGTGCGGCTATCCGTGCAATGCGATGCATGGTTCCTTCTCCCTATCTTAAAGCTTATCGAGCGCCCGGTACCTTTGGACCACGTCTGGATAGTCGTCCAACGCGGGCGCCGTACAGTATGTGATTTATGCGGTAACTGTGAAGTGCAACTGGTTTCACTTCAAGCCTATTCCGTATGGCAAGCCAGAGGAGGTCATGCGCACATAGGTTGCACAATCATGGCCACAGCACTAGGCTGTCGCCATGACGTTGTTTGACCAGCTTGGTGGCGCCGATAAACTCAGGAGTATCCTGTCGAGCTTTTACGATCGCCTCTATGACGATATTATGATCGGCTACATGTTTCATGGCCTACCCAAGGAACGTCTAATCGAGTTGGAATATCAGTTCACGGCTCGTTTACTCGGACATAAAATACCCTACGAAGGGCGTGGCATGAAAGCGGCGCATGGCCGCCATCGGATCATGGGTGGTCAATTTGAGCGGCGTTTCGTGGTGCTCAGGGAGACGCTCGAGTCGCACGCTGTACCAGCCGCGGTTCAAGCTGAATGGTTAGGACACACCAGGGCTTTGAAGGCCTCGGTGGTTCACAATTGGCGAGAGCCGACGGATGCATCCCCATCGCGTGGCCAGGTGACAGAGCATTGAGTAGCAGCTACCAGTTGCGTGGGTACCGACGTCGAATTGCGAGAACCGTCGTGGATGTCATGGTGCCTCGCTGGGATGACTTCAAGACCGATCTTGTGGACGACGTGCTCGATGACTTTGAAAATACGATACGGAACTATCCCGCCGCCGTTCGCTTTGGGATTTCTATCATGCTCCTCTTTGTGGAGTTTGCCGGTCCCGTCACGTTCACCGGTTTAGCACCGCTTTCTTGGCTCGATCGCAGACGGGCGACGATTCGTATGGAACGACTCGCAAATCATCGTTTCGCGTTGGTCCGAAGCATGCCTAAATTTCTAAAGATTTTGGTCTGCTTCAACGCTTATGCGCGCCAAGATGTCGAAGCATACCTGGGGGCAGATCGTCGTAGCTGGAGACCAGATAGGCACCGTTTTCGCGAGTCCCTCCTACAGATAACCGATGGTCGGGAGAAACCACCTGCGCCACACGCGCTCAGCTCATCCGAGCTGGTCGCCCCAGCGCGATATCTCGATGATCGGCCTGCACTTAAGACGCCCGCTCAGGTGAAATGTGAGCAAAATACATGATTATTGAGCCGCATCAGACCCAAGGAGACGTGCATTTGGACGCGGACGTGGTCGTCATCGGAAGCGGAGCAGGAGGCTCGACGGTCGCGGCGACGGCGGCGGAGGCGGGGCTTCGCGTGCTCGTTCTTGAAGAGGGCGGTTACTACACCACCAAAGATTACGGTGCCAACATCACAGAAATGATGGGCAAAGTGATGCGAGACGGCGGGTCGACCGTGCTGATGGGACGGAGTCCAATCCCCTATCTCGAAGGACGGTGTGTCGGTGGCTCAACGGTCATCAACGGCGGCATGTGCTGGCGAACGCCTGATCATATCTTGGACGAGTGGGTGTCCGAACGGGGTCTGACAGAGCTCGCGCCGAATCGACTTGAACCCTATTTTGACCGCGTGGAGCAGGTGATTAATGCACGTCACCAGGATCCAGGCAGTGAAGGGGAATGCAATCACGTGTTTAAACGTGGTGCTGATCAGTTGGGTTGGCGGCTGTCGCAAAACAAGCGTAACCAAGTGCACTGCGTTGGTTCGAATGACTGCGTCACGGGCTGCCCAAGCGGGGCAAAACAAAGCACGCTCTACTCCTGGCTCCCTCGTTTCTTTCGTGCAGGTGGCACCCTGTTCACTCGCATGCGGGTGACCAAGATTCTCACCGAGGGAGGGCGAGCAACCGGCGTCGCCGGTATTCTCAACGACCCATTTAAGAAGCGGCGGTTCTCCATTACGGCGGATGCTGTTGTTCTCTCTTGTGGTGCGATACAGACACCGCTGCTTCTTCAGCGTAACAAACTGTGTCGACCATGTGACCATGTGGGCAAGCATTTTACGATTCATCCCAATGTAAAGGTCGCAGCACTCTTTGATGATCCCGTCGACAGTATGCGCGGGACCCATCAGGCATGGCAGTGCACGGAGTTTGTGGATGAAGGGATTTTACTCGCCCCTGGTGCGATTCCCACTGCCTTTATGTCGGCAGTGTTTCCGAGTTTTGGTCGTCAGCTTGCAGAAAAAATGAAGCTCGCGCGCTACATCGCTACTGGCGGCGTCCTCGTTGATGACCACGCAGAGGGTCGCATTCGCACATTGCCATTCGGCGTGCCTTACGTCCGCTACGATGTAACCGATGTCGACCAGGCCAAGTTCATCCGGGCCGCAGGTCTCTTGGCGCGCTTGTATTTCGAGGCGGGGGCGCGTGAAGTCTATACGGCTTTCCATCATTGGCCTGTTCTGCGATCCATCGATGACATTGCGAAAATGCAGCAGGCAAAGCCATCGGTTGAGAGCACCGAATACTTTACCGCACATATCATGGGTACCTGCCGAATGAGCAATCACCCAAGTGAGGGGGTTGTCGGCCCGGATGGACAGGCCTGGGACCTTCCTGGACTTTTTATCGCCGATGCGAGCGTATTGCCCGGAACCATCGGTGTGAATCCTCAAGTGACGATCATGGCACTGGCGCTGCTCATCGGCGAACGGATTGCGGAGCGCCGTCGCCGTTCATAACGGGCGTCAAAATGCCGATTGTAAAAACGTCAGGAACCTGACACCGGGTTCAAATTCACCGACACCAGTTGAGGCTGTTCCACCTTTGGCACGGTTACTGCAATCCAACCTCACCGTGAGAAACCAACGTTAACCGAATCAGCGGTCGATGTGGTTAAGATAACGGCTGCTTTTGCAGCGCTGGAGGTGTCATGGCAAGTGGAATCTATGTGGCGATGAGCGGTGCACGCAATCAATCGCACCGACTCGACACGCTGTCGCATGACCTTGCGAACGCGAATACACCTGGGTTCAAAGCGCAGGAAACCATCTATCGCCAAGTTCACAATGACGCGACAGCCCTTGGCAACCCAAATCAAGCGATGGGTCTAAATCATCCGGTCAGATTTCTGCCCGAGGATAGGTTGCCCAGCGTAATGGATGCGCGCTTCACCAAATTCAAGCAGGGCGCCCTTAGGCCGACAGGTAACGAACTCGATCTCGCGCTCGTTAATAAAGGGTTCTTTAAGATTCAGGGTGAAAATGAGACTGTATACACGCGAAACGGGACCTTCACTCTCGACCGTTCAGGCACGCTTGTAGATCAAGTAGGCCGACCCGTTCTCGATGATCGTGACAAGCCGATCCAAGTCCCCAACACAGCCGGAAAAATTGCTATCGGGAAAGACGGTACGGTGGCGGTGGACGGCGAGCGGATCGCGACCCTTGGATTGGCACAATTCAAGGACGGTGATTTACAGAAGCTTGAGAGAGTTGGAAACAGTGCCTACAAAGTGGCTAACGGTGCCGCCCAGCCTGAGCAGATCGAAAACCCTGATGTGCGACAAGGCTTTCTCGAGATGGCCAACGTTAACCCGGTCCACACGATGGCGATGTTGATCAAGACCAACCGTATGTTTGAGTTCAATACCCGCGCTCTCCAGGCCTACAAAGCTATGGATGAACAGTGTGCGCGCGAAGTTGGCCGTGTCTAAAGCAAGGAGGCTCTAGAAATGATTCGTTCACTCCATTCAGCTGCAACAGGGATGACCGCGCAGCAGAACTATATCGACGTAACGTCCAATAACTTGGCGAACGTCAATACAGCTGGTTACAAGAAATCGAGGATTAACTTCCAAGACTTGATCTATCAGACCGATGTAGCGCCCGGTTCCTCGACCACTCAACAAACCGAGTCACCAACGGGTATTCAGGTGGGTATCGGTGTTCGAACGGCCAGTACGCAGAAGGAGTTTGCGCTCGGGTCGTTGAAGGCCACGAGTAACTTGACCGACGTTGCCATTAACGGGGATGGATTCTTCCAAATCCAAATGCCGAACGGCACCATCGGCTATACGCGTGACGGTGCCTTTCACGTCGATAAAAACGGTAACTTAGTGACGCCAGAAGGCTATCGTCTCGAACCGAATATCGTTGTGCCGAATGAAGCGATTGCGATTCATATCGGTGGTGACGGCTCGGTCACAGCAACGCTCTCAGCCCAATCTGATGCAACACAACTCGGGCAGGTTCAGACGGCAACTTTCGTTAATCCTGCTGGTTTACTCAGTATTGGTGGCAACCTCATGCAGGAGACCAATGCGAGTGGTCCCGCCGTCATCGGTACCCCTGGGGAAAATGGTTTTGGCCAGCTGCAGGCGGGCTTTCTCGAGCTGTCAAACGTGACCGTTGTTGAAGAGATGATCAACTTGATTACAGCTCAACGCGCCTTCGAGTTTAACAGTAAGGCTGTCCAAGCATCTGACCAGATGCTTCGAGAACTCGGACAATTGAGGTAGTCATGCGTACGCTCTTGTTTTGCTTATTTATGCTTTTCAGTGCGCCGTGTTTTGCAGGTGGTTGGGTTAGACTCAATGACGAAAATGTGGTGAGCCGCGCGCGAATTGTACTCGGCGACATTGCCGAGATCGGTGGACTCGACGGTGAACGCCGCAAGAGACTGAGCCGCATGTACGTCGGCATAGCGCCCGAGATTGGCCAGGCAAAGCACATGCCGCTGAGCTTAATTGAGAGACGCATCGTTGATGAGTTCGGTAGCGGTCTCAAGGTGGACGGCCCCAGTCGGGTTGAGATACGCCGACGCGCGACAACGCTCCGTGGGGATTGGCTCGCGCAGCGGCTACGGGCCGCGGTCGAGAAGCGCATTCCCTACTCACTCGATGAGGTTGCAAAAATTGTTATACCGAGGATTCCAGACTGTCGCGTGCCCGAGGGCTCGAAAGTAAAAGTCTCCTTCAAAGACGAGGAACGGTTCGATGGCCATGTTGTCGTCAGTTTGACGGTAAAAGACCGTGACAAGACGGTTGTAAGTCGACGAATCAACGTCAAAGTAGACCGTTTCGTCAGCGTGATCGGCTTGAGAGCGGATATGAGACGGGGCGATGTGATTAGCCGGCAGAGCCTGGTTGATCTGAGGCGACCTGCGAGCGCAGTGCCCGACGATGCGGTGCGTAGGCCCGAACTCCTCATTGGAGCTGAAGTTCGACGGCGCGTCAGCAGTGGTGATGTTTTACGTCACAGCTGGATTAAGATTCCGCCCGTGATCAAACGTGGCGACCGAGTTCGCGTGATCGCGAAACGTGGTCAGATTCAACTCAGCACATTCGGGCAAGCGCTCAACGATGCAACCAACGCCGCATTTGTTCGCGTGAGAAATCTGTCGAGTAAAAAAGTCGTTACGGGTCGGGCTTCGGGTCCAGGCCTTGTTATGATGGAGTTCTAAGATGCTACGCACAACATCCAGCTTAATGACAATGAGTGCTCTGTGGCTTTTGAGTGGTTGTGTAACTCACATTCAGCCGTATAAGCCGAAGAGACGAACCTATAATCTACCAGTTCCACATGCTGCATATGACGGCGCGAAATCCACGGGGTCGTTGTTTGACCCGAGCGGGCCAGGCGTGCGCTTGACGACGGATGCACGTGCACAGTCGGTCAATGACCTGGTGGTGGTTGTCATCGA
Organism: Bradymonadia bacterium; assembly: GCA_049889275.1. Classification (GTDB taxonomy): domain Bacteria; phylum Myxococcota_A; class Bradymonadia; order UBA7976; family UBA1532; genus UBA1532. The sequence continues at coordinate 198,023 of JBMHDS010000044.1, forward strand.
TGAAAATGCGACCGCTCAGCGCGACATGAACTCGCAGACAACCAAGCAGGCAGAATCAACAGCGAATCTTAATCGATTCCTGGGCCTCATGGCAAAGCTGAATCGCGAATACAAAGACTTTGATGGGGCGAATGCTTTGAGCCTCACAAACGAGAGTACCTTCGCTGGTCAGGGGCGTACGAGTCGGAGTGACAGGTTGCAGGCGACAGTGCCGGCGATGGTCCGACAGGTGTTACCCAATGGCAATTTGTTTGTTGAAGGTCACCGAGTTGTTCTCGTGAATCGAGAGGAGCATCACTTCTACATCAGTGGGGTGATTCGACCTGAAGATATCGACGGGACAGGTCAAGTGCGCTCGAGCCGAATGGCGGACGCACAGATCGAATTCACCGGCCGCGGCGACATGACCGCTGGCGCGACCAAGGGCTGGTTTACCCGCATGCTTGATTACATCTGGCCGTTCTAGGGACGACGTTATGTATTGTTTTAGACATATTTTCATCCTCCTTCTGCTCTCCAGCACGGTCTGCTCGACAGTATCGGCCGAGCGTATCAAGGACTTAGCCAGTGTGCGCGGGGTGCGCTCAAATCAGCTCATTGGATACGGCATCGTCATTGGCTTGAACGGGACAGGCGACACCGACAAGACAACGTTTACGACTCAGTCGGTGGTGGCGATGCTCGCACGCAACAACGTTCGAGTGGATATCGCGGGGCTTAAGCTGCGAAACGTCGCAGCTGTCATGGTGACCGCGAAACTGCCGCCATTCGCCCGCATTGGCAATACGCTCGATGTGACCGTGTCGAGTATCGGTGATTCCCAGTCGTTGAGCGGTGGCACTTTGGTCGTTGCACCCTTGCGCGGTCATGATGGTCAAATATACGCCATGGCGCAGGGCCCATTGTCCGTCGGTGGTTTCAGCGTTGGAGACGGAGCAAATGGCGAGATCAAGAACCACCCAACCGTTGCACGTATTGCAAACGGTGCAATCGTAGAACGTGAAATTGCAGTCAAGCTCGACAAGAAAGAGCTGGTCACGCTGCAGTTGCGACAAGCAGACTTCACAACAGCTGCCCGTCTCGCTCGCGTTGTCGATAATAATTTAGGGGGACGGTTCGCCATCGCACGCGACAGCGGAACGATTGAGATCAAGGTGCCCAACCAATACCGCGACAAACTTGTGGAGTTCATGGCGCTGCTTGAGCGCCTGGAGGTCACACCTGACTCCCAAGCACGGGTCGTCGTCAATGAACGGACGGGTACGATCATTATGGGGCAGGACGTGCGAATCGCTCCGGTGGCTGTAGCACACGGTAACATCACGGTGAGCGTCGCAACGACGAACCGCGCCGTACCGGCTGCACCTGTCACGCCAGGGCAGGGTCAAGTGGAGCAAAACCAAGAGGTGACCGTCGCTGAAGAAAAACGCAGCTTGGTTGAAGTCAAGGGCGCTAATCTGTCGGATGTGGTCGAGGGCTTGAACAGATTGGGCACCACCCCACGAGACTTGATCACCATCCTTCAAGCGATCAAAAAAGCCGGCGCCTTAAGGGCCGACGTCGAGGTGATGTGATGGATGCGATGTTGAAACATCGGGCTCAGGCACCGACGACGGGTCTTGGTGGTACGTCGGCCGATGACCTCCTTCGCCTCAAAGGTAAGGATGGTCAGAGCCCCGAAGCCATCAAAGAAGTCGCGAAGCAGTTTGAGTCTATCTTTTTGCATCAGGTCTTCAAATCCATGCGGGCGACGGTGCCAAAGGACGGGCTCTTAAGCGGCGGATTTGGTGGTGAGGTGTTCACAGACATGCTCGACCAAAAATATGCCGATGTGGCATCCAGTAGCAGTTCCTTTGGGCTCGCCGATAGCATCGCGCGTCAGCTGGGTGGTGGTACAGATGAATCGATGTTTCAACTCGAGCAGCGCCGAGGATTAAGACGTATTGGTGGTCGAGAGGCATACACCGAGAAAGCGTCGAAGCCCGCCTGGAGCAAACCGGTTGTTGGTGAGTTGATGACCGAATTTGGTCCCTCTCGCGCACTCCGCGCGACAAACTCGGCATTTAATCGTGGTGTGGAATTTCAAGCGAAGACGGGCGCTGCCATCAAGGCAGCCGAGAGCGGTACTGTCGCGACCGTTGAGTCGCTCGATAATGGTGTAACCAGGCTCACATTAGCCCATGAAGGCGGTGTGCGAAGCACCTACCAAGGGCCTTTTGAGGCGCATGCAGTCATTGGCAAGAGAATCGAGAAAGGCAGCGTGATCGGACGTCTTTCCGAGGCTGATGATGTCGAAAATAGGAATCTTTATTTTGCAGTCGAGCAGAACGGTCGTGCGATCGATCCCAGCTCGCTTTTTAAGAAGTAATCGTCCTCCACCGATGTGGAGATAACTTGCCGCATAAGAAAATGTGGCGCAAACAACAGCCTGCAGGACTACCGGTAATGGAAAAACATCGCTATAATCGGAAAGATTCTTACTTTTCGGTTCAAGTTTTGTTGAAAACATCCGATGTAGTAGGTGCAACCCCCGTTTTTTGGGTAGGGGGAAAGCGAGGACAATCATGGGTGTACGTATAAATCGTCCAGTCTTGCAGGGTAATGTCGGCCGAGCGAATAATCGACCGGCGGCGAAGAAGAAGGACAATCTAGAAGCGAAAGCAAGCGGTGCCGATAGCGTCGATTTGAGCGCTAAAGACAACGCAATTTCCGTAGCTCGCTCAGCGAGTCGATCCGTCAGTGAGGTCGACGAAGCGAAAGTTGCGGAACTGAAAGCACAAATCGCGAGTGGAGATTATCAAGCTGACCTGAAGGTCGTGGCTGAAAAGATCATCTCCGAAGCGGTCGCAGTTTCAGGCAAACGCTAAAGTTTTCCACTCTCCTTCATCGCCATCGAAACGTTCGTCCGCTACATGACGCCGAAGCGGTTCTTAGGAACTGCAGGAGCGCCCTGGAGACGGAGACGTGAAAAAGCATCACGCTAGCAAGCTTAGAGCGCTCAGTGCGCACTTTGAGCAAGAGATCGAGTGCCTAGAGCGACTCCTCAACCTTTTAAATGATGAGGGTGTGGCGCTGCGTGCATTAGATACTGCGCGTCTCGAAACGCTCCTGCCGGCCAAAGAAAAACTGGTCGCTCGGCAGCGGTTACTCGTCATAAAGCGATTAGAGCTGATATCAGCCTTTGCGGCTTCGCCCGTCGATGTACGCCTCTCTCAGTTGTTCGCTGACATGAACCTCACAGCAGACAATCCCATTGTTGAAAAGAGTTTTCAGCTTCGTCTTCTCGCCGAACAGGTGAGCGAAGCCAACAAGCGCAATTTCAACTTTGCTCAGAGTGGTTCTGGCCTCGTGACTAACCTCATTCGAGTCATCGTTGACCACCGCAGTCCACAAGCAAAAACCTATGCTCGCAACGGTCACCTTCGTCGTAATGTGCTCGATGCCATCCCTCATGGAGGTCAGTTATGCTCGGTTTGAAAAATACCCTCTGGAATGCTGCGTCCGGTATGAACGTCAGTCAGGCTGGACTGTCCACAGTCGGACATAACCTCGCAAATGCTGATACAGAAGGCTACAGCCGACAAAAGGTTCATATCGCAAATCGTGGACCGGTCCGTATCATCGCGGGCTCACAGGAAATCAGTCAGGCGGGTCAGGGCTCAGCAGTTGAGAACATTCACCGGGCCCACAGCACTTTTCTCGAACGGCAACTCCTCAGAGATCGAATGGAGCGTGGTTTCTTCCAAGAACAGAGTGAGGGACTTAAGCTCTTCGAACGGTTGTATGATGACCAAGCCACGTCGACGCTGGGTCCGTCCATCGATGAGTTCTTTTCTGCTGTGGGTGACCTCAGTCAAGAACCGCATCGATTCGGCAATCGTGAAATGTTCGTCGCCACCGCAGAGAGTGTGGCGCGTGCGTTCAACAGTTACGCCACCGATGCGCACCGTGTCCGTGAGGATGCTGACCGGACTATTGAAGCAAGAATTGCCCGCATCAACGAACTCGCCGACATCATCACTGCCACCAATGCGCGGATCGGTACCATTGAATCCATGGGCCGGAGCGCCAATGACTTCCGCGACCAGCGTGACCAGGCAACCAAAGAGATTGCCGAGTTAATCGATGTCCGGATTCACATCCACAAAGATGGCGGTGCCCAGGTCGACCTTGCCAATGGTTTTACCCTCGTTCAAGGAGAGACACGCGCAACATTGAGCATGCTTCCCGACCCCGCAAATAGCGGATTGGGCGCGATTCAGCATACGTCGCTGAGTGGGGTGACGACAGATATTACAAATGCGATTCAAACGGGCTCAATCGGTGGTCTGTTGTCTCTGCGTGACCGAACTGTCCCGCAGCATACAGCGCAGATGGACCAACTCGCGTTCACCTTTGTAGAGCAGGTTAATGCCATCCATCGGGCCGGTTTTGGTCTCGATGGGCTTGATGGCCGAAACCTGTTTGATCCGATCGCGGGCGTCCAAGGCGCGGCAGCGGCCGTGAATGTTGAAGCGGGTATTGTTGCGGACCCTAACACGGTTGCTGCTGCGGTCGACCCATTGGGTCTTCCAGGAGATAACAGAAACGCGCTTGCAATGATCGAACTGCAGATGACATCGCATGCGGCGTTATCCGGAGTGACTCTCAATCATTTCTACAGTGAGCAGGTACGTGCGGTCGGTGCCGATGTCTCGCGAACCGAGCATTTGGCCGACTTTCATCAAGCGCGGTTCGAGCAGTCCGATTCCTTAAGAGAATCCATTGAAGGTGTGAGTATAGACGATGAAATGGTCGACCTAAATCGATTTCAAAAGCATTTTGAGGCCAGCGCACGAGTCATGGACACCGTTAACCGCATGATGGACGAAATCATGCAACTCGTCCGGTAAGGAGAGACCATGCGCGTGACAGAAAAACATAGGTTCGTCCTCTCGCAGTTGCGAATTGGACATCAGCGTTCACGACAGATCAAAATCACCGACCAACTCTCAAGTGGATATCGCGTTGGCAGGCCATCCGACGACTCGATCGCGGCCAAGAAGATCAATGTACTCCAGACGGAGTCGCGGCGAGTAGACCAGTATAAGAAGAACGTTGATGTCGCAGAGCGGTTGCTCAACGTCGCCGACCAAACTCTAGGAGAGTCGACGAATACGTTATTCAGACTAAAAGAGATTGCGATTCGGGGTCTGAACTCCGCGATGACCCCGAGTGACCGGGATAACTTGGCGGCAGAGATTACGACGCTGCGAGACCACCTGATGTCCCTCGCTAATACTCGGACCGATAATAGGTATATTTTCGGTGGCTATGCCATGTCGACGCCACCATACGACAATGCCTTTAACTTTGTGGGTGACACGAACACCACCAGCGTTGTTGTCGGTGACCGCAATTTTATCGATATCACAGCTAGAGGCGGCAGCGCATTTGGCGATGGAACTCCAGCGACTGTGGATGTGTTTGCAAACATTAATGCTCTAGAGACTGCGGTGCGTCTTGGGATTGAAGCCGACATGCAAAATGAACTGGAGACCTTAGAGCTTTCCATTGAGCAGAGTATTTCAGCGCGTAGCGCGGTCGGCCTTCAACTCTCGCGAGTTGAAGCCAACAAAGCGGTGCTGAGTCATCGTAGTACTGAACTCATCGCAGGGATCTCGCAATTGAAGGATGTAGACTTTACTGCGGCCGTTAGTGAACTAAAGGTTGTCGAAAATGCATTGCAGGCTACAATTGCTACGAGTAGCAGATTGATGAACGGTTCATCCCTGCTCGACTATTTGTAATGATTTGATTTCGCGCTTATTGGCATGCTGCACCGAGTAGCAAGCCGATTGTCGCCAGGAGGCTGGATGCAGCGTTTTGAGTACGCTGTATCCTTTTAGACCAGGAGGTTATTGTGCTTACGCTCACCAGAAAAGTCGGTGAATCTGTTTGCATTGGCGACGACATAAAGGTCGTCGTCAAGGAGGTAAAAGGCAAGCAGGTCCGCCTCGGTATCATCGCCCCACGTGAGGTTTACGTGTGTCGTGAAGAGCTATACGAGAGGATTCAGAGAGCAAATTTAGGTGCTGCTGATACCAACGCAAACATACTCGATTCCATCAGTGGCTTATTTGCGACTGGTGCATCGCCAAAGTCAGAGGAGGGCTCCGATGAAGATTGAGACCTCCAGATTTGGTACAGTTGAGATAAACGAAGAGCAGATCTTCACCTTTCCGATGGGGCTGTTGGGGTTTGCTAAGTATAAGCAATTCGTTGTGATTGATCACACCGAAGAAAGTCCGTTTAAGTGGCTACAGAGCGTGGAGGAGGGGAGCCTGGCTTTCATCATCACAGACCCATTGTTTTTTGTGGGTGATTACCAGATTGGTGTCAGGCGCTCCGAGTTATCGATGTTGAACGTTCAAAGTGAAGAGGACCTAGTGGTCTCAGTGATCATGACCATTCCTCAGAATCCGCAGGACATGACAGCGAATTTACTCGCGCCCCTGATCTTTAACATGCGCAATCGGAAGGGCATGCAACACGTCTTGACGAACTCAAATTACTCGGTGAAGTATTTTGTACTGAAGAACAGAAAACCCATGGGTCCGCCGTCATCCAATGACGGGCGGCGTACCAAGGCCATTTCACTGAGTTAATTTTATGGAGCAGAACCAGAAAAATACGGTCAAGCAGACGTCACAGCGCGTCCTGCCTGGTGGCGAATCCCTCCTTGATGGTTGGCCCGCTGCCGAACCGTATTTTTCTGCGATCGACGCTGCTGCTGATGTTCTGTCGGGTAATGAATCGAAGGGCATCGCGCAGTTTGGACGCCGAATTGGGCGATTCATTAGATTCAACCGCACGCGGCTTGCGCATTTGTTTGAAGGCCTAGATGACAAAGCGCGTACGGCCTTTGCCGTCCTACCTTATCTTCTACACGTCAATGAGCCTGATTTACCGGGTTATGTTTCGAGTCGATTGACAACCCATGGCGTCAGCCATTTTGAACTCAATCAAACGATTGAAGCTGGGGTCGCTAGCCTAACGCGCCGACGAACAGTTAGGGTACCAGCGAACGAGTTTCGCTCGGTTATCCGAAGTGTTTTCGTTGTCTCTGACATCGGAACCATCGCTCAGCGCACCGGCGATAAAGTCACGATGTATCTGGTCGCTGACTTACGCGGGATGGGCGAACCGGTGCGTCGGCAGCTTCATCGAAAGCTTGAGGAACTGGCGACTTGGAGTCATCAACGCGGCCTATTGGTCGATTTTGAGTTGGTCGACCCGTCTTGGTCTTGTGAGGGGGATTTTGGTCGTGTTCGCGGTGAACGCGCCATTGGCATGCTCCTGCTCGAACGTTTTTATCGATCTGCGATTTACATTGCGGGCGAGTTGCCCATTTATTGGTGCACGACACCTGGCGGCGATGCTGACAAACATTCAAAAACCGCTCGATTAGCGTCGCGCATGGATTTCGACGAGTCCATGGGCTTTGTGGACCTTGGCTACGTTGAACTTCCACAACTACGTGTTCGGCGAAGGGCGATGCTCGGTATCCTCAATCATCATCCAGTGTCACCGATGACAACGCTGCTCGAGCTTGTTCTCATTTTGCATGGTGCCAATGCATCCTCGTTGTTATGCGACCATATGAAGAGCCGTATCTTTAGGGGCAGTGAGGCTGTCAGCGTGGTAGACCCGTACTTACTTCTCTTCGATGCCGCGTCCGTTGCGCTCAGCTATCATGGGAATTGGGAACGATTCGATTTACTTCGGCGGCTCTTTACTATGAAGCTTGCATTAGTTGGTAATCGTATGAGTCGTGGGCGCCGTGGTTTCATACGCTATGTTCGACGCATGGCGAGCTATATTCAACGCTGGGGTTGGGATGCGACGGTACTGGTAGATGTAGAGCGTTTTCGTCGTGGTCAAATCTCCGACCTTGACGCGTTAGACCGGAATTATCGCGAGCAAATTCTCGGTATGTATCGGGAGATTGGAGAGTTGTCAGCGAGCTCTCCCGGTCGATTTGATGATGAAGAAGTTGCACTTCTGGGCAGAAGACTTGTGGCTTGTTTTGGTCGCAAGGACGGCCAGACGCCGCCTGGGTGTGCCTATCTCATTCACGAACATTTTGACATCAACGCAATTTACATTGTCGACAAGCAGAGTTCGCCGTCTGAGAAACGATGGTCCGTCCATCATGAGTTGGATGGGCGGAAAGCTGTTGACGGCGTGGAACCGCACTTTGCATCAGATTCGCTCGCGGCGGTTCTGACTTGGACAGCTGTCAATTGTGTCACGGACCGACGAACCGACGTCCGTATGGTGAGCACGGATTCTCTCGTCACAACGCCTCTATTGAAGGCGGCTCTAGATGAAGTCGAAGAGGCGATAAACGTTATTGACCCCTTAGCCTTACCGTCCCAGCGCTTCTCGAGGTCGCGGCGGATTGAGCGGGCCATTTTATTGGCTAATTTTGAGCAGCGAAGAACAGATGAAGAGCAGATTGAGCGCGATCGCCGCCAGTATTTGCCCAGCAATTGGGACATATTGAATTATGGGCGGAGTCGCGACAGCCGTGTCAGAGATGTATCCGTCGTCACCCGCGACAGTTGGGATCAGGTACAATGCCGTCGAGCCAGGGGTCGCGATGCCGTTCGTAAAGCGATGAAGCATGTCTTTCACAATCGCACCGCGGAATCTCTCCAAGATGCACCGATGACCGTGCTCGTGCCCGATGGACGCACGCAGCGCGCGGTTCACGATCGGCTTCAACAATTGATTCAGGCAGTAGAAGAAACGGCAAATACACCGCTTAAGCAAAAAAGTTTTCGAGCATTTGTCTATGAAGTGGGCGGTCGCTTTCAGGTGGTGCGTCGCGATAACGAGCGGCTGAGGTTACTCAATACACAATCTCTGGATGGGGTTGTGCGGTTACTCAGTCCTTCGAATTTAAGTAATGCGGGCGTCAGCTACGACGCGCTGTCACCTGCACTCGCAGACTTACGTGGTTTGTCTAAACGACTGTCTACCGACGCGAGTCTCGAATTTGCCGTGGGCTGGAGAGCAAGCCAAGGGAGTTACCAATTGACCTTGCTGGACAGGTCAGGGCGCATCTATCGTAAGTTACTCAAAAGTCAGCAGCTTGATGAGTATTTGGTTCGAATGATGAGAAGAATCATTCACAGCATTCGCCATCGAGTGCGCGACATGCGTACTCTCAGAAAAGCAGTTCGAATTTTTGAGCTGCGAGATGGCAAGACTCAGGGCGACCAATCCCATCTGTACGAGGACACGGTCAGAATCTTGCGGTTGCTGGGTGAGCCACGACCAACCCATCCGGAGATTTTTCTACGAGGTGATTTTGTTGAGGGAAGGGACGGGATCTACTTCGAATATGATGGCCTGCAATTTGATCCAGTCGAGCTTGGTCGTAGCTTTTCCACAAAGCTTGTCGAGAAAGTCTTGGCTGATCAAGACAAGTACAAGCAGGTCAATTTCTTCATTGAGGCGTCGACTGTCGTTTTTCCTGATGTTGAGCAGGCGCGTTTCGTCTCAAGTATCTCGCGTCAGTTAAGGCTCATCGACATCTATGAACGCTTACTCATGCGAGCGCTGGTGTCACTTAAGGGCCAGTCAAAGCGTGTACTGACAAGCTCATCGAGCTTTCGGAGTGTGAACAGGTGAGATTACTACGCGCTATATTGCTGATTTTTGTGAGTATCTCTCCCGGCAACGTCTTTGCTGGCAATGAAGAATTATTTTCGGTCATTGGGGTTCATCGTGGCCTTGAACTGGATGGGCGACGGGTCCATTCTGGACGGCGAGTATTCCTCAGCAGAAAAGCGGAACGCACCTCGAAGATTGCGGTGGGTGATGTCCTGACTGTTTATCGGCAAGGCGGCCTGCCTTTTATCAGTGGGCAAACAGCAATCGGCTCACGCGACGAGATGCCTGCATTTAGGCGGGACAAAAATGACGTTGGTACCGAAGTGCCTGAACGGGCACCCCGCAACAAGATTCGGCGAGGTGGTCGGATCAAGCTACGCCCATCGAATGACTTAGGTGACACAGATATTGGTCGTCCAGCCGGCTTTGCTAACCCAAAGACCCGGCTTACTTTGTCACGAAATCAGGCGTCCAGCGCACCAGCCCGTAGATTGAAGATGGATGACGAAGCCTCGATCCGAATGAGAGTCGGTACGATCCGAATCATTAAGATCCGAAATCATATCGTGGTCGGAGAGGTGGTCGAAGATGGGCTTAAGCCAGGCGAGTCGGGTCATGGGGAGGAACTCACAGCCATCGCGATCATGGCCGGTGATATTGCAGAATCTGACGAAAATCTAACGGTTCGCGAAAGAGCGAAATCTCATGCAAAACCGATGAACCTTGAACGACTCAAAAAAGAGCGTGATCGTTTGATTGATGCATCTAAGCGTCTGAAAAGAAAGAGAAAGCCGTTTACCAGACCGAAGATGCAGTGGCGGCTTTAGCCCCCAAGTAAGGACGGCATTCGTCGCTTTTACTGGTCTGATAACGAGTGGAGATCTGCCTGGGATAACGTGGGTTCAATATTATTCCGGTTGTTCTGCATTTTTATTTAAAGTTCGCGTTCATCGCGACGATATATTTATAGGCGGCACGAATTTGTGCCCGAGTTGTATGTGTTGGAACAAGGAAACGCGTTCCGAGTAGTGTTGAGGGAGTGCTAATGTACGCAAAGAACGGTTACGGCCAAAGCAGCTTTCAGCGCTATCGAGCTGTCAAAATTCAAACCGCCTCCCCGGCACAAATCATGCTCATGCTCTACGACGGAGCGATTCGCTTTGCGCTCATTGCGAAGAAAAAAATCGATGAGAAAGATTATGCGGGCAAGGGCACTTACATCGGCAAAGTGCAGGCGATCGTAAGTGAGTTAATGAGCAGTCTCGACTTCTCCATGGCGCCGGAGCTATGCGAACGGCTAGAGCAGCTATACCTCTATATGCTCGAGCGTCTAACTGAGGCAAACCTCGAACTCAAGACCGAACCACTTGACGAAGTTGTCGGTTTGTTGAAAACCTTACGTGAGGGGTGGAACGAGGCGTTGACGAGCTTGCCAACCGATCCGACGAAGAATCGAGCCCCGACTGGCGGTTCGCGGGCAAGCATACAGCGTCCGCCCTCTGGAGGAACTGGGAAGCCTTGAGCAGAAGTAAGGTCGACATTCTGGAGACATTGAATGCTCAATGTCACCAACTTCTCGAAGAAGTCCGCTCGGGTAACCAAGCGGATTTTTTGCGTTTTACCGAACAGTTCGATGAGCTGTATGGTGCCTTACCCGACACATTTGACGTTGAAGCCCTGAGCAATGATGAGTTGATGCGCTTGAGAGCGGCACTGCGTGAGCTCGAACGTACACGGCAAACATTGATGCGTGAACTCGCCGGCCACAAGTCGGAGGTTGTTGATCGACTGGCTGGGATGCAAAAGGGAAAGCAAGGCTTGGAAGCGTATCGGTCGACGATTCAAGGGCCTGCGAGTAAAACGAAACGCGGTTCGGGCTGACGTGTAGGCGGGTTCTAAGTTCGGGCATTCCGCCCAGTCGTGCAATCGTGCGACTACTTCTTCTTGTTTTGGCCTGAGATCGCCGCCATTTGCTGTTCAACATAGGAACCAAGCGCATCCAATTTACCCATGGTGACCTCCATGTTGGTGAATTGTCGTCTGAGCCGCTCTTCTTGCATCGCCATTCTACGCTGTTGCTTAATGATATCGTCTTCGAGGTTCTTGATCCGCGTACTGACGCCGTCCGTCCGGCTTCTCAGAACACCGCGAAATCCGATCAAACCGTCAAGCACCTTCGGGAACTTTTCGGACAAACCGTCGACGATACGTACTTTACCCAGTGCACCGTCTGCATCATCGGGGATCGTAACCTCAAGGCCCTCAACACGAAATCCCTGTCCGCCTTTGAGGCGATTGCCCTCTACAACGGTGGCTGTGACACCGCCGATGGTGCCTGCTAAATCTGTACCGATGGCCTCGACCACAGCGTTTCCAAGTTGTGTGGTGCCAGCGCCGGCTGCAAGGGTAGATAACGCAGTGATGGCATAGTCATCACCGTATTCTGTCGATCGCATGGTGATCGCACCGTCGGCATCGAGGAAGGCGGTGAGGTCGAGCGACCGGTCTTCGAAGGCCGTGTTGAGTTTTGAAATCTGTTGCTCGGGCGTATCGCCGGCCAACAAGCTGACATTGACCTCAATGGGATTTCCGTTCGTCTGCGCTCGACGATTAAAGGTCAGTGTCAGATCTTCATTGGCTGCGAGTGCCTCCGCTGGTGCACCGGCTGTCAGTGTAGCACGGGTCCTTGCCTGGCTTACATTGACATCATAAATCCCCGGTTTGGTGGCGGATGTTCGCTTGGTAAAAGTGAAATCACCTGAGGTCCGCTCACCGAACCGAGTCAGAACTCGCTCTACCGCGGTCGGGTCATCGCGCATGAGTTCGCTGAGCTTCATTGGGTTAAAGCTCAAAAGACCAGTCTTTTCATTCGAGTCGATACCGAGTTCCGATATCGTACTGACCTCCGAGCCTGAAAGGCCGTCCATGCGGGTAGAGATGATTCTCTTAATATCCCGGTCGACTTGACGGGCAGCTGAGTCACCGTTGAGCGGTGGTGCAAGTCCACCATCGGCTGGATCATACGCAAATTGTGACCTGAGAAAACCAACAACCCCGTTGTACGCGCCGATGAAGCTTGTGAGTGACTCTTCAACGCTACCGGCATCTCGCTCAACTGTTATGTTGACGGTTTCGTTGGGTGATGCCGATGCAATATCAAAGGTGAGTCCTTCGAACACGTCGTTGATAGTGTTTGAGCTTTTTCGAACCGTGATACCGTTCACCTCAATGATGGCATCTTGGGGGGTTCTGAGTTCGGGGTTGAAAACATCGATGCTAAATGAGTCGCCCTCTCTCAGTATGCCGTCGTCCTCGAATGAAATCGTGACACCATCGGCAAGTCCGATAGGACCAGCGCTTGTGACGTCAAAACCGGCACCCGCATTGTCATCAAACGTCAATCCCCCGTCGGTGGATAGCCGATATTTGGCGGTGCCATCGGCCAGACCCTCTTCCATAATCTCCACAATAAAGCTGGTATTTGCGGTGCCTGTGTAGGTTCCGCCGGAGGTGACTGTGCCTTCGTAGTCTGCGGCATTCTCGCTGTCTGCGACGACGGCTTCTACTTGTTTATTGGCGAAATCTAGGCTGGTATCGTTTTCGGTCACGATAATCGTACCGTTCTCGCCCTCCGAGGTCGCTGTCAGTACGAGACGTTGAGAATTGAGCGCCGAGCCATCATCGACGATGGTCGCCGTCACGCCTTTCTTGGCGTCGTTGATTTTGTTTGCAAACGCCTGAAGTGACGTCGATTCGTCAACATCGATCGTTGTGACCGAGCCTGAAGGCCCGATTTTAAAGGAAAATTGCCCTGCGGCAGCAGCCACGCCTGTGCCTGTCTTATCGGCAAAACCTTGGGCTGCGATGCGGTGTGATGTCGCAGCCTGCTTTACTTTGACCGAGTAGCTTCCTGGCTCGGCTGTGCCAAATCGACTGCGCGCTGAGAGGATCGCCGTATTACTTGAGTTGACTTGGAGTTCGCCGAAGATATCACTGTCGCTGAATTTTGCAGATGCGCGTTTGAGCGCATCGACGCGCCCAGATAAATCATCGTATGCCGCTTTTTTCTGCTCTTCGAGCGCAATTCGACGTTGAATTTGGAAGATGCGTTGCTCTTCGATCGCCATGAGCTGGGCGATGATAGCATCTGAATCGATTCCACTGGCGAGACCACCAACTGCGATACCCATTTTCGAGTCCTCCTACGGCTGGATCGATCATAGCGCAAACAAAGTTGAGCTGACCAATCAGAAACATTCGTTGCATAAAGCATGCCACGAACATCCAAAAAAGGGTGACGGAACGGGCACGAGGCCCGTTCCGTCGGTTGCAAGATTCAACCTGCTAGTCTACGTGCCCCCCGCTCGGGCTTCACGTAGTAACTTTAGGGACCGCTCCTTAGTCCCGACAATTCGCGTAGTGCTCGAATAAAAGCACCACATGCAGCCCAGGGCGGAGGGCCACCAATAAGTGACTCTCACGGACCCGTAATGCGAATCTAAGCGCCACACTCGATTCGCAAAGCCGCGCGGAGCGACGGCTCGACGGAAGGGAACTCTGTCCTGGATGGCGAAGCACCCCGGCCTGGTTTCCTCCATTTGCACCAAATAGTGAGGAGGGCACTATTTGGTTATTTCTCGCCAAGCAGGTCAGCGACATCTCCCGAAGAGTCTCGCTGCACGCGACGGCTTGGTCCTCAGACCATGCTGCGGCTTTGCAGATAGCTCCTTTAGAGAGTCACCGACTGACCGAAACTGACATATGTTCAGCTTCATTTCGCGAACTAACAAGTTGTCTCTTACAACGGGTCACCCACGAGGGGTGACCCGATTAGACTTCATTAGCCTAGTAGTGACAACGCGATGTTCGGCTGTTGGTTCGCCTGCGCCAAGACGCTGACGCCAGCCTGCTGAACAATCTTGTTCTTCGAGAACACAGCTGTCTCTGATGCGAAGTCGGCATCTTGGATGCGGCTTCGAGACGCGCTCAAGTTCTCTGAGCTGACTTCCAAGTTTCTCACCGTGGAACTCAAGCGATTCTGGACCGCACCAAGCTCACTTCGGAATGAAGAAACCTGACCGATTGCAACATCCAGTGTCGAAATCGCCTCATTGGCACCTTCCCGCGTCGTAACATCGAGATTACTGACCGAGAACTCGTCATTGACACCAAACAGTGAAGCACCAGCGCCACCCACATCGCCGAGCTTGCTTATCGCAGCTCCCGTCAGGTCAAACTGGTCCTCTGATTGTAAGGTCAATCGACCACCGGTGACAGTCGTTCCAACTCCACCAAGGCCTGTTCTCGTACCATTCCCAAGGACCGTCAGTTCAATGTTACGACCGTCTTCGGCCGAGAGAACCATTCGGTTATCTTGGTCGAGGCTTGCCACAACACCGGTCTCATCGCTTACCGCGTTGATTTGGTTAACCAACGTATCGTCGGCGTCGTTGTCTTGCACTCGGAAACCCGTCAGCACAACACCGTTGATCGAGATGTTGTTTGTCGAGTCCATCGTCACTGCTGCGATGTCCGCGTTCGCAACGATCTCCGTCTTCTCAACAATCGCCGAAACCCCGGTGAATTCTGTCGAATCGTTGATGGCCGCAGCTTTTGAAATCGCTGAGGCTGCATTCAACGTGGTCGATAGACTGTCATCGGCTGCAACTGTTGATCGGATGGTGACACCACGAATAACCACGTCACCATCTGACAACGCGTCTCCAGCTCCTGCTGTCGTGATGTCGGTAGAGCTGGTGTAACGCGCCTGACGCCCGAGGGACGACGAGCGTGCATCCTTCACACTGATGCTGAGACTTTCGCCAGCATTTGCACCGATGTGGAATTTCGCCCCGGTGAAGCTACCATCGAGAATGTTCTGATTATTGAACGTTGTCTTGGTCGCAATGCGGTCGAGCTCGTCGACCAACGCGGTCACCTCTTCCTGGATCGACGCGCGGTCGGCTTCGGTGTTCGTGTCATTGGCCGATTGAACCGACAGCTCGCGCATCCGCTGTAGGATAGCAGTACTTTCCTGCAAGCCACCTTCAGCTGTCTGAGCGAGAGAAATACCATCGTTAGTATTCCGGACTGCTTGGTTGATACCGCGAATCTGAGTGGTCATTCGCTCCGAGATGGCGAGACCTGCGGCGTCATCTTTTGCGCTGTTGATTCGGAGACCCGAAGACAATCGCTCGAACGACTGTCCCAACATGCGCGTGGTTTGGTTCATATTGCG
This sequence comes from Bradymonadia bacterium, assembly GCA_049889275.1. Classification (GTDB taxonomy): domain Bacteria; phylum Myxococcota_A; class Bradymonadia; order UBA7976; family UBA1532; genus UBA1532. The sequence continues at coordinate 213,924 of JBMHDS010000044.1, forward strand.
CCGCGCAGTAAGAGACGCGGTGTTTGTATTAACGTAAAGACCCATCTTTATTCACTCCATGAATCCTCAGCCAGGCTGCTTTCCGTAGCGACCTGGGAATGTGCACGCTTGTGCCACTCCGTCCTGTACGCAGACCCATCTATGCGCGTTTCCAGGATGCTGGATTGGTCATTTGTTTGCTTGTCACAGCAAACGGTTGTTTACCCAAAATGTCTGCCGGTGATTGACCGGCTGCAATCTTGTCTATGCACTCCGTGTGAACAACCCATCCTACCCCTAGGCGGTTGTTGAGGAGTTGAACACCTCCTTTCTTTCATCTCTCAGTTGCGAAGTCCTTGCCCTCGCTATCCAAGACATCGGCTCGCTGTAATTAATCTTGAGTAAAAAAAAACAGTAA
>JBMHDS010000045.1:0-66548 GCA_049889275.1 Bradymonadia bacterium
GCGATACGCTTTCGGAATGGTTCCAACCGCCTCGCCTACGGCAGCCTCGGCGTCCTGAAAGCAATTCTACCCACACTCAAGGCCGACGCTCAGGGCAAGATACTGGTTGTGCACGCATACTCCTTTGCCATGACAACACCAAAGCAGAACGTACGGATCTCGAGCGAGCGGGGCCTTGCGGTCAAAAAGGCGCTTGTTGGTCTCGGAGTCAGTGAGGATGACATTGTATATGCCGGTATGGGTCGCGGAACAAACGAACAACGTAAACGTGCAGTGGGCGACGGCCTGATTGAGTTTCATGCCGTCGACCTTGCCGATGCACCATTCGAATTGTCACAGATCGCAATCGAAGATCCCGACGGCGTCTCCGTGGTTGTATCGACCAGTCGACCGATCGAAGAAAGTGCAGTGGATATACGAGCCGATGGAGAGTCGGTCGCGATGATTCGATTCGACGGCGCTCAAGTGAGACGCGGCTGGATCAAATCAAAGACGCCGCTCATCAAGCGCGCCTTGCTCCACCCATCCGTCGAGATGATGCCCGGTGGCGTGATCCGAATCCGCTGGACCAAAGCGATGCCGCAGTCTGTGCTCGAGAGCGCACAGATCACCATCGATGGACAAACAGTCAGGGTATTGATTCCAAAGTGGTGAAAGGGCCCCCCGGGTGGGCGAGCGTGACGGTCTCAGTAATCGAGCAACGCGCCCAAGGCGTTCTCGATATCGGCCACCTGTGGCAAGATCGTGTCTTCAAGCGTAGGATGATAGGCTACAAATGAATCGAGCGCAGCGACCCGTCTAACGGGCGCATCAAGCCATTCGAATAGTTCTTCACCAATGCGACTCGCGATTTCAGCACCGTAGCCCCAAGCTTTGGTTTCCTCGTGTACCACAAGAACACGGCCCGTGCGCTTGACCGATTCTGCGATCATATCCCAGTCGTACGGCGCCAGTGTCCGTAAATCAATCAGGTCGAGTTCGCAATCCCGGCGCTTTCTCAGAGCACGTACAGCCTGCGTGGTTCGGTGCACAAGAGAGCCATAGGTCACCACCGTCAGCTCATCGCCACGCATCACCTTCTTCCCTTTCCCGAAGGGAATCATGAAGTCGTCACCTGGATAGGGGCCTTTGTTATAGGTCTGACGATATAGGTGCTTCGGTTCTAGGAAAATCACTGGGTCGTCACATCGAATAGCGGTGCGTAGCAATCCATTGGCATCGAGCGCCGTCGATGGCATCACAACCCTCAGTCCAGGGATATGGGTGAACAAAGTCTCTGCGCTCTGACTGTGATATGGGGCGCCCCCCTTAAGATACCCGCCGCTTGGAACACGGATGACGACAGGCGCAGGCCAGTCATTACCACTTCGCCAGCGCGCGGTTGCAAGCTCGTTTCGAATCTGCTGAAAGGCGGGCCAAATATAGTCCAAGAATTGAATCTCGACCACTGGTCTCAAACCCCGTTCAGCCAGTCCGATGGCTCTGCCGACGATGTTTGCCTCGGCCAATGGAGAATTAAACACCCGGTTTGCGCCATGTGTCTTCTGAAGGCCAGCTGTTACCTTGAAAACGCCCCCCTTGCCTTTGCATTGATCGAGCACATCTTCTCGACTCGCATCCGCAACGTCTTCACCAAAGAGTAGAATCCTCGGGTCACGCTTCATCTCATCGTTAAGGCAGGCGTTGAGCAGGTCGACCATCGTCTTGGTCCCCTCGGTCTCTGTTAGGCCATCCTCAGAGTCAAAGTGACTCGATGTCGGATCGACCGTACCCGAGTAGATATAATCGTAGACCTCCTCCGGGATGGGCATAGGTGCCTTGAGAGCGCGGTCTGTGGCCGCCTCGATTTCCGCGTCCACCTCATCACGAATCTTTTGCAAGCCGCCCTCTTCGACAATGCCTTGTTCGATGAGGTAAGCGGCGTGGGCCGTGACCGGGTCGCGCTCGGCATCAGCGACGCGCTCGGCTTCGGGTCTGTACATACGCTCATCGTCGCTCATCGAATGGCTGTACGGCCGAATCACTTTTGCATGGACAAGCGCTGGCCCGCGGCGCGCACGACAGTACTCCACGGCGGCGACCATCGCCTTATAGCTCTCAACCACGTTGCAGCCATCTACATGCTGGATAAATAAGTCAGGGTAGGTCTTGACTAATTCGCTGATCGAACCGCCTGCCGTCTGAACCTCAACCGGCGTACTGATCGCATATCCATTATCTTCCACCAGAAAAATTGTCGGCAACTTCTTATTGCACGCCGTATTGAGCGCTTCGAAGAACTCCCCTTGGCTCGTCGTGCCCTCACCCGTTGTAATGAGAACGACTTCATCGCCGTGGCCAGCGATGGATTCCTGCACCTCGACAACACGCTCTCGATACCAGCTTGCTTCGGCGGCACCGACGCCCTGCAAAAACTGCGTACCCGTACAACTTGATTTGGAGATCACGTTAAGGCGCTTATGACCCCAATGACAGGGCATTTGACGACCTTTGCTCGTCACGTCAGTTTTAGCACCCACGGCGGCGAGAAGACTCTCCTCAGCCGTCATACCCAGCTGAAGCATCAGCGCACGATCACGATAGTAGGAGATGACATAGTCATGAGATGGTTTTAAGGCCAGACCTGCAGCCGTCAAAATGCCTTCGTGCCCCGCACCGCTGATCTGAAAATAGATACGGTTCTGCCGCTTTAGCGCTATCTCTTTGTCATCGAGCCGTCGCGAGAGGTAAATGTTCCGATAGGCCGCGATCAGCTGTTCGTGGCCCAATGTTATCGTGGGGTCGTTGATGACAGACGCAACCATTCCGGTTCTCCTATCGTTATCCAAATGCAGCAGGGTAAATGGTGTAAAGGACTTACCGGAATGACGCGCATTGCGCAACCCGCGTGCATCTTTGGCCGTCAAGCTCGATCGCCGCGTGGCTATGGTTTGGCGGATCCGGTTTGGCTTTAGGGCGAGACAGCGGTACAAGAGTTCATGTGCTGTTGTAATAAGCTCTGGAAGAGGAGAAAAAACATGCGCACTCACTTTTTTTTCATTTCATCACTTCTCTTGAGCAGCGGGCTCATCGCCTGCGGTGCATCGCAACCAAAGCAGCGAGGTCCCGACCCCTGTAAGATTGGTGAACAGCACCTCAGACAAGCGATCGGGCCAGAGTTCGGCCGCATCAAGAAACGCGTCATATCGCAACTTGAGAAGCAAAGCCCCCATGCATGTGCGCTCGTGTACACGCGCTTGGCTGAGGAGTTACCCGATGAGCTCGAGGGTGAAGCGACACTGCTCGCGCCCACAGATCATAGGCTCGCGATCATGTATTTATCGGAGACAAGCCCCCCGAGGTTTCGTCGTATACCCGCATCGAAGGGGAGTCCTGGATCGGTCTCCATGAAACTTAAGTCTGCAGACGTCAATGGCGATAAAACGCCGGACTTCATTGTCGAGGAGCGGGCCGAAGTCAAGGGCGACACTCTAGGCTACAGGGGCCTTCGTATCTTTAACGGCATGGGCCGTGGCACGGAGCTCATTTTCGATGAGGTCCTCAAGATTAAGACCAAAGAGGGTTTAGAGCTGATTCCGCGGTGGTCGCTCGAGGTCAAGCATAACGAGAGATTTATCATACTTCGTGGTGGAGGCGAATCGATACGTTTCGCCTATTCCAATAAGGATGGACGTTTCGTAAAAATTGCTAAGCCGATGAAAAAAAAGGCCAAAAACGAAGAAAAGATAGCGCCGCTTGACATCAAGGGTGCTCAGCAAAAGAAAACACGAGAAAAAGCTTCAAAGGTGAAAAAAGCAGGCGAAGAACAAAAGAAAAAGCCTGGCCCGATGTTATTACCGGACCTCTAATCGGCGTGCTGGTCGGAATGTATACGCCGTTGCTGGAGCTGTCGACGTGCCGCGGCCTCCTGCGCTTGCGCCAGGACCAACTGCTCGCGAAACTGCCGCTCTCGCTCCCTGTAACCAATGACATTCTGCGCGACCATAAGTAGACGGCCGTCCTCGGTAGAAATATAAATGTCACCCGTTTTGAGCAAGAGATGTTTGACCACATCATGTGCTCTGGATTGCAACGATAGGCCAACCACCGAATACCTGACCGACCGACCAAAAACAGATCGACAGACTAGATCTGTGCCAATGATCTCCCAAGCTCGATTTCTAGCCTGAAACCAGGCCACGGCCATCAGCAAGGAAAGCGCCAGAGACCAATAAAGGAAGAAGAGTGGAGAGGCATAGATACCAGCCGGATATCCGTTAAAGCCCTCTGGCATTTCTACTGGAAAGACAAACAAGGCCCAGAGTGCCAAGACCATAATCAAAGTGAGCGATGGCCCACTGTATTTGACGGCGAGGACCGAGAGATTAAGAGCCATAAGACAAATGAAGATACGACCGAGCATCCATTGGGTTTCCAGAACACTCGGCCACATCATAGACAAGGGCACAAATGAAGCACTGACCAAGACGGAGGGATAAAGAAAGATGATTGGGGCGAAAGGCCGAATCCAAGTGACCGGCCGATGCTCATAGACCTCGGGCGGCGTCCAAATGGCCTCGATGTCATCGTCCATCTTACGCTGACTCCCTTCGGTGGGTTTTGGCCGGTTTGCGCTACCCCTAGGTTGCCGATCGACGCGGTCGCCTAAAGGCGACGAACGTCAACGCAACCATCACGAGAACCATCGCCCCAAGAACAGTCAGCACAAGATTCTCATTCAGAATAAATTTCCGCTGCGACGGGTCAAAGACAAACAGCCCCGCCCAAATCCGTTCTTTCAGGGTGCCAAACTCCCCATCACCAGCCTTGATAAGGCCAATGGTCAGCTGAACTGGAGGCGTATACGCACCATGATAATACTGTGTCACCCGGCCCGTCGCGTCGAGTCCGATGAGGCCTGCTCGATGAAGATATTCCATCTTGTCTTGGTCGTATCGATATCCAAACCCAATCGCAGCGGTCAGCGCCTTAATAGAGTCTCTCGAGCCCGTCAAAAAATGCCAACCGCGCCCGGCGCCCGGCCGATTAAGACTCTTGAGGTGAGACTCTTTCTTCTCTTTGGCCAACTCGGGTCCCTCGCGCGGGTCGATGCTAAATGTGAGAATCTGATAACCCTCACCCGGCACGTATGGCATATCTTTCAGGGTGTCGATCAAGCGATTGAGGGTGATGTTACAAAGAAGCGGACAGTTGTAATAGACCGGCACCAAGACGAGGGGCTGACCGCGTTCCACATATGACTTTATGGTGACTGTCTCACCCCTGTCGTCTACGAACTCTAGGTCCAGCGGGACGGACGTACCCAACTTTTCAGTGATCTGAATATCATCGGGGATAGGCGTCAGCTTGGCTGTCTCAGCGAAACACGGCAGAGCCCAGCAGGTGACCGCCATAAAGGTGGTCAATACCGATAGACAGGAGAATGAAAACTGACTCGGGCGAGTGGTCGACACGAGATGCTAGAAGTTGTCGTAGTTCATCGAAGCATGGAGTTGTGGGTCGCGATGGGCAACGATTGCATCCTTACCGGACACCTTCATCACCGCGGCGAGAAACACACCACCGATGCCGACGAAACAAGCAGCGTCAAGCCACGTGAAGTGGAGATGGTGGTGCAGGTTTGGCATCGCCATGTAATAGAGGTCTAGGTAGTGCATGAAGATCATCCACGCAGCGACTAGGCCAAAGGCGAGGCGATTGCGTTTCATGTGACGCGACAGTAGAACCCAAAAAGGTAGCGCAAAGTGACCGAGAATGAGGAGGATACCGATTCGGTCCCAACCATGGTCCATGCGGACATGATACCAAGCTGTCTCCTCAGCGATGTTACCGTACCAAATGAGGAAATACTGACTGAAGCTCGTGTACGTCCAAAAGATGACAAAGCCCCACATCAGCTTCGCGCAGTCATGGAAGTTCCACTCGGTGATGGTGTTCTTGAGCGTATTGTTCTTGGTCAGCCAGAGTGCAAAAAGCCCTAGGGTCGCAAAGCCCGACACCATCGAGCCTGCGAAAATGATCACCCCAAACATGGTGCTGAACCAGTGCGGGTCTAAACTCATGATCCAGTCGAAGCCGGCATAACTCACGCTGAGCGCGAAGGCCAGGATGCTCAGTGGCGACCACCAGCGCATCTTAAACGTATGCGCCACATCGCCCGTCTCGTCCTGCCTGACGCTGTGTTTGCGATAGAACCGAGCGATGACAACCCAAAGCCCAAAATAGACAAACATTCGGATAGTGAAGAACAGGCTGTTCAGATAGCCGGATTTGGATTGAAGAATCGCATCCTTATCGACGGCATCACCATGGGTCCAGTGATAGAGGTCATGCATCCCCAAAAACAAAACCGGCAGCATGATCAGCGCCATATAAGGCAGCGCGGCGGCGATATTTTCGGCCAAACGCCGAATGGTTGTGCTCCACATCGCTCCGGTAATGTGATGGACCAAAACAACGAACAAGCAGCCGAGGCTGATGGTTGTAAAGGTCATGCCTGCGATCAACCAAGAATAGAAAAACTGCTCTTTGGATTCGACAGCCAAGCCACCGAATGCGGCCCCAAGCCCGACAACTGCGAGGACAAGACCGAGCTTAAAACCCTTCCCAGCAAGTTGGGGGTCCATCTTAGGCTGATCTACGAATTTGTTTCCGTGTCCCATCGATCTTCCTTATTTCTTTTCTTGGCCGCTGGGTGCTGGCGCGCCCCCAGGTTTGGTGCCCTCGGTAGACGGCGCAGCGCCGGCTGCGTCTGTCGCCTTTTGATTATCAGTGGCCTTTGCCGGAGCTTGGCCAGGCTCGCCAGCAGGTGCTTGCGCTCCATCCTCCGCCGGCTGTTCGCCCTCGGGAACAACGGGTGCTGGCGGTGGTGGAGGCGGTGGCTTCACATAGAAGCTGACCTGGGCATCCTGGCTTCGCTGCAGTGCACGGATGTAGGCGACGATCGCCCACCGATCATTGACGTCTGTCAACTGGTGCCGGTAGCCGGACATAGCACCACTCTTCGACCCATAAGCGATGGTGTGGTAGATCTGCCCTACCGGCATCTGTCCGAGCCGCTTTGAGTGGAAAGTGGGCGGCTTAATCGCCATCTGTCCATTCGCGTCGGCGGAGCGCAGCGCCACCTTGCCCTTACCAAAGCCGTCCTTCGCATGACACGGCGCACAGTAAATATTGTATCGGTCTCGGCCACGCTCCATAACAGCCATGGTCAGCTCGATTGGCATCTCTTCGATGAAGGCTACATCTTCTTTGCTCGCGCAGTCGTTGCTGTTTGCCTTGCCGCAATGCAGCTTAGTGTCAGCCTTGAGCTTGCCCCGTGCGACAGTGCCCAGCGGCGGGTGACGCATCGTGCGTCCATCAGCGAAAAATGTGCTTTTGCGATACGCCTTAAATTTGTCCTGCGTATCCATATTCGGATTCAGGTGCACGGGCGGCTTGCGCGAGATATCGCCTCGGCAACCAGCAAAGACGCTCACGACAAAGAGCGCACACAGGATCGCCAGACCTGATTTAATCGATTTACCCAACACTGCTTAGCCCTCCACCAAGGCGAAATTCGTCCCGCCCGCCTGTTCGAGGGCTGCTTTCACCGCCATCTCGTCGAATTGAGGATCTTCAGCCTCGATACTGATGAAGAATTTATCGTCCGTGACGCGCCGAAACGGCGCATAGCTATCGAGCGGATGATAAGGCTTTGGCATTCCGTTTAAGATCATCAGACCAGCGAATGTCGAAAGCGCTGAGAGCAAAATCGTGAGCTCGAACATAATCGGCACGGATGGCTCAATCGCAAAGAGAGGCTTGCCACCGATGATGACCGGATAGTCAACCTCGCCCGTCCACCACTGCAGCCACACCGCCAGAGTCAGGCCGCATAAACCACCGCAGAGGGTAATCCAAGGGACCTTAGAGCCGCCCAGGCCGAGCACTTTCTCCATGCCGTGAATCGGAAACGGTGAGTAGGCCTCGACGTTTGTATAGCCAGCTGCTCGAATCTTTTCGACGCCGTGCACCAGCTCAGCTGGGTTCTCAAACTGGGCAACAGCGCCCCAGATTTTTACCTTAGCCATGGCTGGCCTCCTCATGCTTTTCATAGCCTTCCCAGTGTGGGTCTGCCTGAGGCATCACCGCCTTAATCTCCGCCATCGCAATCGCTGGGAGGAACTTAAGGAATAGGATGAACAGGAAGAAGAACAGGCCAAATGAGCCAACGAATGTTGAGATGTCGAAGATGGTCGGTACGTAATAGTCCCAAGCACTCGGTGTGAAATCGCGGTGCAACGTGACCACGATCACGAAACGCTCGAACCACATACCGATGTTCACGAAGATGGACAGGACAAAGGTCCAAGTCATGCTCGTGCGGATTTTCTTCGACCAGAAAAGCTGTGGCGTGATGACGTTGCAGCTGATCATGATCCAGTACGCCCATGCAAACGGGCCAAAGGCTCGGTTCACAAACGCGAAACCTTCGTAAACGCTACCGCTGTACCATGCGATAAAGAACTCGGTCGAGTAGGCGTAACCAACCAGGGTGCCTGTGAGCAAGATAACCTTGTTCATATTCTCGATGTGGCGAACGGTCATAAAATCTTCAAAACCGAACATCTTACGACACGGGACCGCCAGCGAATTCACCATGGCGAAGCCTGAGAAGATGGCGCCAGCCACGAAGTAAGGCGGAAAGATCGTCGTGTGCCAACCTGGAATAATCGAGACGGCAAAGTCGAACGAAACCACCGAGTGAACTGAGAGAACGAGGGGTGTAGCAAGCGCTGCGAACAACAGATAAGCGCGTTCGTAGTTGTTCCAGTGAGTTGCCGCACCGCGCCATCCCACTGCCAGAAAACCGTAGAACCAGTAGCTGATCTTGTTCTTCGCGCGGTCGCGCAAGGTTGCAAGGTCAGGAATGAGACCCACGTACCAGAAGATCAGTGACACAGTGAAATAGGTCGAGACCGCGAATACGTCCCATAGAAGAGGACTGCGGAAGTTCGGCCACATCGCCATTTGGTTTGGTAGCGGCAACATCCAATAGGCTGCCCACACACGGCCGACGTGAATACCAGGGAACACCAAGGCGCAGATAACCGCAAATATGGTCATCGCCTCTGCAAACCGATTAATCGCCGTCCGCCATTTCTGACGGAAAAGAAACAAGATCGCGGAGATGAGCGTTCCTGCGTGACCGATACCGACCCAGAAAACGAAGTTGACGATCGCCCAGCCCCAACCGACCGGATTATTGAGACCCCAAATGCCTGTTCCTTCCCAGAACAAGTACGCCACACTGCCGCCCAAAATGGCCATAATGGATGCAGCGAGCATGAGGGACAGAAGCCAATTCACATTTGGCTTTTCTTCCACGACGCTGCACACAGCCTCGGTGATTGAAGAAAAGGTGTGATTACCCGCGACCAGCGGCGGCGGGAAGACAGATTCATTGGTTGATTGCGCTGCCATAACTGTGATTACCCGTCCTTCTTACCATTGAGCTTCGGGTTCACGTTCCGAACCTTACCCAAATACGTTGTACGAGGACGAAGGTTAAGCTCCGTCAACAATTGATAGTTCCGATCTCGATTTCGACGCTGATTGAAAGGCGTCGACGGTGCGTCATTCAAATCACCGAACGTGATCGCCTTAGGCGCACAGACTTGAGCACAAGCAGGCGTAATGGCTCGAATCGCTGCTCGACCGGCTTGCGTGTTCTCACCAGCCAGTGCCGCAGCGCGTCGACCACGGTTGATTCGCTGGGTGCAGTAGGTGCACTTTTCCATCACACCACGAAAACGGACAGATACGTCGGGATTTCGCTGCATCTGGAACAATTCGTCATCGTTCTTCGGATCGATGATTTTACTGCCCCGCATCTTGAAGCCGTCCCATGATGAGGACGAGCTGGTGTAATTGTAAAAGTTGAATCGTCTGACCTTAAACGGACAGTTATTGGCACAATATCGCGTCCCGATGCACCGATTATACGCCATATCGTTCAGACCCTCGGGGCTGTGGCTGGTCGCTTGGACCGGACACACATTCTCGCAGGGCGCCGTTTCACACTGCTGGCAAAGCATCGGCTGGTGTACGACCTCGGGATCATTGACATCGCCCACGAAGTAGCGATCCATTCGAATCCAGTGCATTTCGCGACCGTATCGAGCCTCTTCTTTACCCACCGATGGGATATTGTTCTCGGCTACACATGCGACGACGCATGCATTGCAGCCCGTGCACTTATTCAAGTCGATATTCAGACCCCATTGATAGGGTGAATATTTCGGATCGCGCTTGGTCGGGTCCGCCTTGACTGCCTTGTCGTATTCTTCTTGGCTGAGATAGGTCGCGCCCTGCTTGGGCCCATCGTAGAGCTGACGAAATTGACCATTCTCGCCACCACCCGGATAGGTGACAACGTAGTCTTCGTCTTTACCATTGACCTTCTTCTTCTCGAAGACACCACCACGAATTGAACCGCCGTTGCCGTCTTGACACTCTTCTGGTGGCTCCTTCATCCCTTGGTAGCAGTGAATGATGTCGCCATCACGCGCAAAAGTTGGGTCATCCTTGTAGCGGCTCAGGCTCGCCTCACGAACCAGGGGTCGTTTTCCGTACCCGAAGCCAGGTGTCTGCGAGCCAAAGCGCTGCAAACATGCGATCGGGTACATCTCACCCTTCTTGCTGATGGTGCCACCCATCGCGACGAAGGGCGCCGCGCTTAACCTCAGCGGGTTGACGTCGAAGCCGACAACACCGTTGTCGTGGTACGGTAGATAGCCCTTAAAATCGCGTCCGTAGCCCATTGCAACGGCAACAGTGTTGTCCGCCATACCGGGCACGATCCAAGCTGGAATCTCGACGGCTTTACCGTTGACCTCCAACGACACGCGCGTCGTCTCGGTCTTGCCGATCTGACTCGACTCAGGGATACCGAGGTCTTGTGCCGTCTTAGGGCTGACCATAGCCACGTTATCCCAGCTGATCTTTGTGACAGGGTCTGGCGATTCCTGTAGCCATGAGTTGTTCGCGAATCGACCATCGAGGGTATTGAAACTGGTTGTGAAGACCACATCCAGACTCTTACTGCTCGCCGCCGCTGCGATGGCTGCACCTTTTAGCAGCCCGCCTGGGCCCCGATGCGTTTGCTTGCCTGTGGTCATGGTACCGACGAGCGGCTTTTCCATCTTGCCGTCGTGTAGCCATTTTCGCCAAATCACCTCGAAGGCGGCGGCGTCTTCTGGCTTCGCTTTGCCGACTTGATGCATCCACAGCTTACGAACCTGGCTGTAGCCGTCGACCTTTGGCTCATCGGTGAGCACGCGTGCAAGGAACTCGATGTCACTCCAGGCACCATGTAGTGGCTCGATCAATGGTTGCTGAATCGCACCGAATCCCTGGAGGTCGACTGCATCGCCCCATGATTCTAAGAAGTGGGCGCGTGGAATCGTAAACGACGCATGTGCGCTCGTCTCGTTGATGAAATCCGTTAGGTAGATGACCGTCTTGGCCTTCTTCATCGCGGTGCCAAAATCGAGGTCACCAGGTGCCGTGTACACCGGATTGGCACCCACGATCACGAGCGTGTCTACCTGACCTGCGTTCAACTCTTTGGTCAACGCGGCGATGTTACCGTAATCGCCTGCGTCTGGAGCCAGACGCGGGCCACGGGCAATGTCGTCATAATAATTGACGGGTCCCGCCAATGCGTCGAGGGCGATATTGATCGCAGCGACAACATTGTGAACGAGTGCGGATTGGCGCGGGCCAGCGATGACCACGCCGTGGGTCGCTTGACCCACTCTCGGTTCGTTTGCAGCCAGGTCACGCGCCGCAGCTGCGGCAAAAGCCTTCGCCGATGCCGACAAGCTCTTCGAGCGGGCGGCTGCCGCCTGAGCAATCGCCTGAGGAATCGGACGCCGGTATTCAGCGAATAGTACTCGCGCAACCTCGAAAGCAAACGCCTCAACATCACTGTGACGTAGACGCAGACGGTGGTCTGCATTTGAACCCGTGATACTCATCACCGGTTCGACAGCGTAAAGCCGACTCATCTGACCACGATACTTATCCGGGTCGCGAAGTTCCGCCCAGTCGTGCGCCATCGCGACGCTGCGGGCGTCGCTGCCGAGAAAATCGCTATCTAGAGCGAGAACGGCGCGGGCCATCTGAAGATTGTACACAGCGCGCTTTGGCTTGCCGAACGCGGCCTGCAAACCTGCTCGCTCATTGTCATGGCTCAGTGGCTCGTAGGTGTACCACTTGGCGCCACGATATCGCTCAGCGATGGCACGTTCCGCCAGTGACTGGTATGTCCATGACGGGCTCGCCTCCGATAGGAATCGGATGCCACCACCTGCACGCCCCTTAAAGTGCTGTGCGATAAACTTCTCAGCAGCTTCCCAGCTCTGCGGCACCTTGCCCTTGAGCGGTACCTGGGCGCGCTTCGGATCGTAGAGGTCAAGCACCATCCCTTGGTGCGCAGCGGTCGTACCACCGTGACTCGTTGGATGGTCGACATTACCCTCAATCTTGGTGGGTCGTCCGTCATTACTTTCGACGACCAAACCGATCACGTCGCCAGCGACATGCGTGACGGTGGCGTACTGATTGGGGACACCCGGTAGTACATCTTCCGGCATTTTACTAAACGGCATGATGTTTTCGACTGGCCGTCGGAGGCATCCCGACATGCTCGCCATCGCCGCCGATGCGCCCATGATCCCCATGAAATGCCGTCGGGTTTGCCCGGTGTGTTCATGCACTTCTAGATCGGTTGTAAACTCATCCTGGACGTTTTCGTCCAGCTCGACGCCCCGCGCCTGGCTCGGATGCTGCCAATATAGCCGTTCGTTGTCTTTTATACTCATCGGTGACACCCCGAACAGTGAATCGGTGGATTAACTTCTTTCACAATCTTTGCCTTGTCCGCGGGGTCAGGCACGTAGCCCATGACCGTAACCTTGTCTTTCGGTCGGAGGTGTTTCTCGGGTGCGTTATGGCACTCCAGGCACCAACCCATGCTCAAGGGTTGTGACTGCCAAACTTCCACCATCTGGTCGATGCGACCGTGACAAGACTCACACCCCACACCCACTTGAATATGCGCTGAGTGATTGAAGTACGCATAGTCGGCGACTTTGTGCACGCGCACCCACGGAATCGACTCACCGGTTTTCCAACTTTGGCGCACCAATTCGAGCTTTGGCGACTTTGTCTTCACAGCGTTGTGGCAGTTCATGCACGTCTGTGTTGGCGGTACACCTGCCCAAGCCGTCTTCTCGACCGAGGTGTGACAGTACCGGCAGTCGATCTTCAGCTCACCAGCGTGTAGCTTGTGGCTATAGTGTACGGGTTGTTCAGGCATGTAGCCTACGTCGGTAAATTTCGGCGAGAAATAATACCAAACGCCACCAATAGCCAAAATCGTCGCGACAGGTCCCACTACCAAAAAGAAGATGGGTGGAACAATGTTGTGCCACGACGGAAACCTAAAGAGCTCGTTGTCCTTCTCGGACCCGCGCTTTTCGTTGCTCATATGTCCGGCAACCTCTCAAGCATCCAGGGGCCCATTCCTCGGGCGCGAGGTGGGCTGATTTTTACCAAAAACGGCCTCCCCGGCAGGCCGTACGAACCGTCCAAACGTCACTCATCTGTGAGCGTTCGTCTCACAGTGCGCGGAATATCATTGGCAACAATCGAAGTCCAATACTTTCACCGATGTTGCGATCGCACGAACTGCACGGGAGGCATAAATACATCGGGCAAAAACAGGGCAAGCTGTTGAATACGCTATCAAAATCAAATAACGCTCCAAATTTACAAAATTCGCAAACTATCCGAATGAAGCTGCAACCGATTTACGGCCCGCGAACTCCGCGCGCGCACGGGCATCGGAGGACAAGCTCTAAATGTCCGCCTGCGCTTTTGACTTTGTGTGATCGAAGAATTCGGCGCTGCAACTCATCTGCTTTAGACCACCAGAGGGTCTCAGCTAGGGCTGGCGATTGCCTTCAATCAAGGTGGACATGATGGATATTAGATCGGCCACAGCCAAAGCTTAGCCGATGAAGTCTCCATTTGATTCTTGGAACTTTTGCAAACCGGATCTAAGGTCGGCCAATAGTAGAGTATGCGAATCGTAGAGAGAGGAGCTGTTGAGATGACCCATTCAAAGAATACGGATACGCCGATTCGGTTCGTCACGGCAGCCAGTTTATTCGACGGACATGACGCATCGATCAACATCATGAGACGCGTGTTGCAAGCGCAGGGGGCGGAAGTCATTCACCTCGGTCATGATCGCTCGGCTCAGGATGTCGTCGAGGCGGCGATACAAGAAGATGCACACGGTATTGCAGTATCCTCGTACCAAGGCGGACACATCGAATACTTTACTTATATGGTCGAACTATTGGCCTCTCAGGGTCGAGAGGATATCGGCATCTTTGGCGGTGGTGGCGGTACGATCACAGACAAAGAGATCGAGCTGCTCCATGCACGCGGTGTCTCTAAACTTTATTCCGTTGAGGACGGACGCCGCTTGGGCCTCGAGGGCATGATCAGTGACATGATCGACCGCGCTCGACGCGACCTCACGGGTGGCGTCCTCAGCATTGAATCCGGGCACTTTGAGGGGCATGGACCCGCCGTCGCGCGAACGCTGACGCGGCTCGAGCAGGCGCATGCGCGCGAAGAGTCATCACTTATCGCCGAATTCCGCAACGCTTTCGACCAAGTTGAGCAAGCACCGGTGCTCGGCATCACAGGCGTCGGAGGCGCCGGCAAATCATCACTCACCGATGAATTAGTGCGACGATTCCTAGACGCATATCCCGAACGCCGATTCGCAGTTTTGTCGGTTGATCCAACTCGACGACGTTCGGGTGGCGCCCTTCTCGGTGATCGGATTCGCATGAATTCGACCTCCGATTCACGTGTTTACATGCGGTCGATGGCGACGCGGCAGGCCAATGTGTCCGTGCCCACAGCCGTCCGTGACGCGCTGCAGGCGCTGCGGAGTAGCCAATTTGACTTGGTGATTCTTGAGACGGCCGGCATCGGTCAGAGCGGCTCAGAGGTCGTCGACCTATCCGACCTCTCTCTCTACGTCATGACACCTGAATTTGGCGCACCGAGCCAGCTTGAGAAAATCGACATGCTCGACTTCGCCGATATCGTTGCCATTAACAAGTCAGATAAACGCGGCGCACTCGATGCGTTGCGCTACGTCAAGAAACAGGTGCAACGAAATCGCAAGGCATTCGACATCTCAGTGGACAACATGCCCGTTTACCCCTGCATGGCGAGTCGATTTGGCGATGACGGGCTCGATGCCCTATTTCGTGCCCTCAATGACCACCTGAATGCAAACACCGATGGCGCTTGGCAGCCTGGGCCGCAGCCACAACGGGCCCCGTCGCTGAGCACTGTTGTGCCACCTGAACGAGCCCGTTATCTCTCTGAGATTTCAGCGACAATCCGGGACTACAAAAAAAAGACTGAGAGCCAAGTTGAGCAGGCTGCCCTCGCTGATGGGCTCCACCGAACATTGGCGGCCCTCGGACATCGAGTGGACGTGGCGGGTCGGTACGAGAACGCAGCGCAGGATGACTCAAACCAAGGCATTATCGACCTATACAACGCGACCCTCGATACGCTCTCGAAGCAAGACCGAGAGTCCATTGGCACAATGGCTGACACGAGGCGACGCTACAGTGAACGAATCACGACTTATCAAGTTCGTGGACGAGATGTTCACGTGGAGAGTCACAGCGAGAGCTTGTCAGGCAACTGGATACCAAAAGTTGCCCTTCCCAAAACCAATGACTGGGGTGAAATTCTCAAGTGGCGTCGGCTGGAGAACATACCTGGCGAATTCCCATTCACCGCCGGTGTTTTTCCTTTCAAACGAGCGGGCGAGGACCCAACCCGGATGTTTGCCGGTGAGGGTCATCCTGAACGAACCAACCATCGCTTTCATTATCTGTCGCGGGGGCAATCCGCTGCGAGGCTGTCCACGGCATTCGATTCGGTCACGCTATACGGCCGGGATCCGCAAAATCGGCCAGACATTTATGGCAAAGTAGGTAACTCCGGCGTCAGCGTTGCGACCCTCGATGATGCGAAACGATTATACTCAGGCTTTGATTTGAGTGCACCGACAACGAGCGTTTCGATGACCATCAACGGACCCGCCCCCATGCTCTTAGCGATGTTCTTGAATACAGCTATCGATCAGGCGGTGGAGCGACGACTCAAGGAGACGGGCCGGTGGCAAGACGCTCTCGAGACCATCGCCGGGCTCTCTGGCGACAATCCGCCAACCTATCGACTCGAGTTGCCTCCGAGTCATGATGGCACGGGTCTCGGCCTCCTCGGCATATCTGGTTGCCAACTCTTGGATGCCGGAGAGTATGCTGAGATTAAATCGGCGACACTGGCGGCCGTCCGCGGCACTGTGCAAGCCGACATTCTCAAAGAAGACCAAGCCCAGAACACATGTATTTTCTCAACGGATTTCGCCCTCAAAATGATGGGTGACATTCAGGCTTATTTTGTGGACCACAACATACGCAATTTCTACAGCGTATCGATTAGCGGCTACCACATCGCGGAGGCGGGTGCGAACCCAATCACTCAGCTGGCATTCACGCTAGCGAACGGACTGACCTTCGTTGAGTATTATCGGGCTCGCGGCATGGACGTGGATGATTTTGCACGAAACCTATCCTTCTTCTTCTCCAATGGAGTTGACCCCGAATACGCGGTCATCGGACGGGTCGCACGTCGCATATGGGCGATCGCGATGCGAGACGTCTACGGTGCGGGAGAGAGGAGCCAAAAGCTCAAATATCACATTCAGACCTCGGGTCGGTCATTGCACGCCCAAGAGATTGACTTCAATGATATCCGGACAACCCTACAGGCGCTCTACGCCATCGCCGACAACTGCAACAGCTTGCATACGAACGCCTACGATGAGGCCATAACGACCCCCACCGAGGCGTCCGTTCGTCGAGCCCTCGCAATCCAGTTGATCATCAACCGTGAACTCGGGCTGATGAAAAATGAAAATCCAATGCAGGGCGCCTATTTTATCGAGATGCTGACAGATCTGGTCGAAGAGGCTGTACTCACCGAGTTTGACCGCATTACGGAGCGCGGTGGTGTACTCGGTGCGATGGAAATGATGTACCAGCGCAGCAAGATTCAAGAAGAGTCGCTCACCTACGAACAGCAGAAGCACTCAGGTGCGCTGCCGATTATCGGTGTAAATACATTCCTCCCCGAAAAAGCGTCAGAGGGTGTTGTGGAAGTGGATCTGATTCGAGCGACGGAGGAAGAGAAACAACTTCAAATCGAGGACACGGTCCGATTCCAGAGTCGGCAGCCAGATAAGAACGCTTCGGCGCTCAAGCGGCTACAAGATGCAGCCCTGAGAGGTGACAACATTTTTGAGGAACTCATGGAAACGGTCAAATGGTGCTCCCTCGGTCAAATCAGCGATGCATTATTCGCGGTTGGCGGACAGTATCGACGCAATATGTAAATGGCATTTAGTACTCCTCTCAGAATTATCTACTTTGGCGTTGGCTTTACGTTGAGCTGTGCGATCACGATGATGGCGCTCACTTTCGTCCGACCGTTGATCGACTCATCGACACCGAGTGCGCTGCGTATTGCACTGATGTTGTCGCCATTGCTGGTCGGCATCCCGTACGGACGCCGGGTCGCGCGACTCGGTCAACAAGAACAGCTGAAGCTCGGCTCCGCTCTCCTGCGAGCCCTCCGTCCATGACAGAACAAACGCCAGTACCAGTACCACTCGATGCACCGCGTCTATCTGGCTGGCCGCTTAAATGCGTCACGAGACTGGCCGAGTGGCCATTAAGTGGCGGCCTGCTCGCGCGAAAGTTTCTGACTGATGTAGGGATCGAGCGACTGCGTTCGACGACGTGCCATGCCCCATTGTCAACATGCCATCCCCTACTTCAAGATACGAGCGCCCTGAAGCGGATGAGCGCGACACAACGACTTGTACCTGAGCCGTCGGACGATTCGACGATAGGACTCAGCGCCGCGGCGCTTGTGGCGGCCTACGCACAAGGCTCAGTCACACCGGTGGAGGTCGTGGAGCGTGCGTTCGAACATGCAGCAGCACTCGATGAGGACGCGATCATTGTGGCAGCGAACCGAGAAGATGCTTTGAGACAAGCCGCGTTATCACTTGAACGCTATCGGAAGAACGCGGTGCTCGGGCCACTCGATGGTGTCCCCGTGGCCATCAAAGATGAGCTCGACGTACGCGGCTACCATACTCGAGTCGGTACACGCTTTCTCGGCTCCAAAGTTGCGGACACGGATGCGACGGTGGTCGAGCGCTTGCGACGACAAGGCGCCGTGATCTTCGCCAAGCTCAACATGCATGAGATTGGCATCGGTGTGACGGGGATTAATCCCCACTTTGGCGCCGTGAGAAATCCCTACGATACGAGGCGGATGACAGGTGGGTCCTCGAGCGGCAGTGGCGCTGCGATTGCTGCAGGTCTATGCCCCATCGCCATCGGCGCAGACGGTGGGGGCTCGATTCGAATCCCTGCAGCGCTCTGCGGCGTCGTGGGCTTAAAAGCAACATTTGGTCGAATCAGTGAGTTCGGTGCCGCGCCGCTTTGCTGGTCCGTGGGTCATGTAGGGCCCATGGGACTCAACGTGTCAGACGTCGCGATGGCATACCAAGCGATGGCAGGACCGGACGATGCGGACCCGCAGTCGGGCTTCCAACCACCGGTGGCTCCTTGGCTTGGTCGACCAGCGTCCCTGAACGGTTTACGCATCGGCGTGGACTGGCCGTATCTCAACAGTGCATCCTCAGAGGTCGCCGAAATCTGCTCCAAAGCCATCCATCGCTTGGAGGCGTCTGGCGCCACCATCCGAAATGTGAACCTGCCGAATCCTGACCTGGTGCGGAGCGCTCACATGGTCACGATTGTCAGCGAGATGCTCTCAGCGATGTCAGCCTATCCGCGGGAGCAATTTGGCTACGATGTGCGTCTCAATCTGGCACTCGCTCAGCACCTCAAGGCGAGCGATTATGTCAAAGCTCAACGATTGCGCACGGCGATTTATCAGTCGGTGATGCAATGTTTCGAGCAGGTCGATGTGATCGTGAAGCCGGCAACGGCCATCACAGCACCGGTCATAGATGACAATGCACTGACCACAGGTCTCTCCGATTTGAGCTTACTCGATGCGCTCATGCGATTTGCACCACTTGCAAACCTAACGGGTCTGCCGGCGCTCTCATTGACCGCTGGCTATGACCAGGGTGGATTACCCATCGGGTTGCAGTGCATGGGTCGGCCATGGGACGAAGGGACCCTTCTCGATGTCGGAGCGGTCCTAGAATCGCAGACACCACGTCAGCTCGCTCAAAAATATCGCTCTCTCTTGGACGGTCCTTGAGCCCGCCGAACAACCTAAATACAGCCAGTAGAAACCAATCTCGCCGATTCAGGAAGCTCGGTCGGCTCACCGCGGATCAAAGCCTGTCGTTTTCCTCACGAAATCAGAAAACAGCTGTGTACAAACGCGTCGAATTGTGAATAATAGTGGCCATAATACTTACCTGTTCCTACATCGAGGACATTGTGGTCAAAACCAGTACATCAAAAACTGAGGTCGGGGTCGTAGAGGTTGAGCACGTTTCAGTGCCGGAGCGACCACTACCACGGCTGCGGGATTTGACGACCCTGACGGCCGACCGCTCTGTGGACGATATTTTCGAGATCACCGATGGCCGAGATGACATCGAAGACGACACCATTGGCCCCTACAATGCCGCGGCTCTTGCGGGTCGAGCGCTCGATCTTGGCGCCGGTATTTCACAGGATTACCTCGATGGTTTCGTCGATGGTCTGAAGGACCTCCACAACCTCTATCGCCTTCCAGAACCGAACAAACCGAGAAAGCGTTAGTCGAGCCGCCACCGACTCTGTACCGCAACAAGTGCAAAGCAAACTCAGCCGGTGACACCGTCGCTTGTGCTCCCCTTGGGAAAAAGCGTAAAACCATACAGACATCGGCAATTGACTGTATCGCTGAAGCATCTGAAACAGAGCGCCGATACGTGTTGGTTGCTCGAACCAAGGAGCCGTCGTATGTGCCGAATGATACTCATCGTTGTAGCCTTGCTTGTGGGCTGCGACACGTCTACCCGACGACGGGACGGTTCATCGCCCGATGCACACCGCCAAATGGACCTCTCTGTCGATATGATGCCAAATGGTGACGGGTCGATAGACGCAGAGGTGCCGCTCGATTCAGGCGTCCGCCCTGATGCGGCGGGGCCGACTACGCAAACGACGCCTGAGACCGAATGCGACGGCGAGGATAACGACGATGACGGCTCCATCGATGAGGGCGCCACCAATGTCTGCGGCGGATGCGGCGGTCTGCCACCTGAGGGATGCCAACTTTGGACGATCAACTTCAGTCAGGTCGGCCAGACGCCCCTCAACACCAACCGACTCGTCTCCATGTCAGCAAACGTGGTGGGCATTAGTTTTTTTGAGACCATGAATGCCCAATGTCAGTCCACTCGATTCCGTCTGATCGCGACGCCTGAACAACATCTCGGCGTGGTCTCGGTGACCAACGATGACACCACCCTCGTGCTGCGACCGAGCTTTGACCCAGATATGCAACGTATGAGCTACACACCGGACGCCGAATCCGAGAATGGAGCAGAGTTCGTGGTCGACGATGGGGCGCAACTGAACGTGGAGTCGACGGGCAGTGAAGACTTCGCTGCTCTCGATGTAAGGACAACGATGCCAGCGTTACCGGAATTAGAGGATTCGAACGCTTTGGAAGACCTCGTCCGCTTCATGCGCAACGAGACTGATGTCGTGCCCGATTTGCGATGGTCCGAAGATGAAGATTTGAACACCGAGCTCAAACTATATGTCGGCGCCAGTAAGTTAGTTTTCAGAAGAGTGTCTTTCTATCAAGCCATCGAGCACCTCGTGTTCGAGGCCACACTAGCGGATGATGGCCGATTCAGCCTCCCTGACGAATTTGTCGGTTCAGGCCTATCCGGTAGCTCTATGTGGGCCTATCTACGCCGTCAGGCGACGCAGCGATTCGTTTTCGGGCCCCACGCACTCAACCTCATCGCCGCAAAGCGAGTTGAGGCGCGCCAAGGCGGCGGGCAAGCACTCGGTGACACGCCGCCGTTTCAGATCACTTACCCGAGCCCCAATGATCGAAGCATCGACGAGACCGAACCATTCGCCGTCCGCTGGTCTGATTTACCCGATGGACCCGGCCCTCTCAGGGTCACTCTAAGTTATCGGGACTCTGACATCGGCCAGCAAACTGTTTTGGAATGTGTAGTTGCAGACCCGTCGCTGGGCGAGATGGTCTTTCCAGACGATGTTTTGGCAGATTTGCCCAGGGGTCCTGGCGAGTTCAAACAAATCACGCTCCGCTGGGGAACCGAAGAACTGCTGTTACCTCAACCTGACCAGGGGTATCTCTCACGTGCGATAAGCGTTGTTTTAAATCTGACGGAGCAATGAAAGGACGGTCCAGGCATGCAGGACACAGATAGCCAACGTGTTGCGATTGTGACGGGAGGCGCGATTCGAGTGGGCGAAGCGATCAGCCGACGGCTCGCCCAGGCGGGCTATCACGTCGTCGTACACGCGTTTAGCAGTAGCGCGAGAGCGAAGGCCTTAGCAGATGAGATCGGCGGTTCTTGGGTGTGCTCCGACCTGACAACCGAAGATGGGGTCGAGCTCATCTTTGAGCATGTCGATGGGCTAGGACAGCCACTCAAGGTCCTCGTGAACAACGCAGCGATGTTCGAACCAGATGCGCCTGACTTGGTTGACAAGGCGCGCTGGGATGCGCATTTCCAGCTCAACGTACGTGCCCCCTTTCGTGCCGCTCAACTTGCGGCTGAACGTATGCGGCGCTGCGGCGGTGGTTCAATCGTCAACCTCCTCGACATCGCGGCGATGCGACCCGAGACTGGATACGCCCACTACAGCGCCACAAAAGCAGCGCTCGAATCGCTGACCTATGGGTTGGCGGCGGAATGGGCGCCGATGATTCGAGTCAACGGCGTCGCGCCGGGCGCAGCACTGATGCCAACGACGTTCACAGAAGCGGAGCGCAACATTCGACTGGAGAGAACACCAATGAAGGAAGAGCCCGGGGCGAACGCTCTGGCAGATACCGTGGCATTCCTGGTGGATGGGCCAAGGGCGATTACCGGCGCGGTCGTTCCTGTGGACGGCGGGCTCTCAGTGACGTGGTAGGCTTCAAAGGCGATTGACGTTCAAGATTTTCTACGGGCTGCCTTGCTTTCTTCAGCGATTCGTTTTTTGGTCGCCGCCCACCCACAAACCTGGCACGTCGCAAGATCGTGATGACGCGCGGGGCAGTATTCCCTCCCAAAGAAGATGATCTGTAGATGAACGCGGTTCCAAGCCTCTCTTGGAAAGAGCTTTTTCAGGTCACGCTCCGTTGTCTCCACATTTTTGCCGTTCGACAAACCCCATCGCGCCGCCAAACGATGTATATGAGTGTCCACAGGAAACGCTGGAATACCGAACGCCTGAGCGACCACAACGGAGGCGGTCTTATGCCCCACACCAGGCAGCGCCTCGAGCGCATCGATGTCGGCGGGTACTTCGCCCCCATGTTTTTCCACAAGCATTTCACTCAGCCGATGGATATTCTTCGCTTTGGTCGGCGCGAGACCGATTTGTCGGATAAGCGCCGTAATCTCACTGATCTCCAGAGCAGCCATCGCCTTTGGATTGTCGGCGCGCCGAAAAAGCGCTGGTGTAATCTCATTGACTTTCTTGTCCGTGCTCTGAGCGCTGAGCAGCACTGCGATGAGCAATGTATAGGGATCGGTATGGTCCAAGGGGACGGGGGTTTCAGGATAAAGGGCATCCAAGAGCTTGTGGATACGGTCGGCCTTCTCTTGTCTCGTCATCTCTCATTCACTCCTATATGAGCTGCACTGCCCAGCGCAACTTGAGCCAAAGCTGGTCATGTTGGTCCAATCCGTAAAAGGGACCCACCTCTGCTCGATCACCTTCGCCGTAGTGGACATACATCATGCCAAGCTGAAGATTGTCCTGCAGCACATAAGCAAGCTCTGCGCGGGCGAGCCAGCCATACTGAGCCTGCACGCCCACTGCCGTCGCGGCCGCGTCTAAGCGCATATCTTCATTGAAGAATGTTCGAGAAACCCTCAGAGCGGATTGCAAAGCTGTAATTGGAAACAGCGCCGATGGCGCCTCCCCTAATCCTACAGTCCTTTGCACTTCAAGACCGACCACTGTGTCTCTGAAACCGCTGTACGTCAGACCTGCCATACCTGTAAGCATGGTCGTCTCGTCCACTTGAATCACGGGTATCACAGCCTCGGCATCCCCTGAATTGTAGGGTTGGTCTAGGGCCAAGATGAGCTCCGACTTAAGCACAAAAGAGCCGAAAACAGTGCTCAAAGAGCTACCCACTGCGACAAAGCGCCGGTGGTCGAGGTCGAGCTTAAATGAGTTTGGGATACCCGGTAACGTGCTTGGGTCAAGACCGGTGGCGAGCAAGTCGCCGAGCTGACCAAACTCCGATGGTAAGCGCAAGACACCTTGGCGATCGCGCGCCCAGGCGGCATAGAGTCCGAGGTCATACCCTGTCCCGTTGTGACTCCAGCGGCCGAAGACTTGACTGGCTTGCAGTCGATATCCACTCTGAAGGTGTGCATATTCTATGGACCGGTCGCCGAGAAAACTCGCGATTGCGGGCTCCCGCTTGAGCAGCGCGCGAAATGGACTGTACTCACCCAGCGGAGTGGACTGCTCACCATAATAGGCCTCATGCGCCACGATCAATTCAAAGCGACCCACCGGCGTGACTGCGCCAATACGGGTCATCAGCAAAGGCAACCGAATGTCATCTAAGTCTGCAAGCCCAGGCTCCCTTAAGTCTCGTGGATTGATCAGATCCAATGGACTAAACACGTCGCCGACGCCCCATACGGCCACCTGCTTGCCAAAGGCCAGGTCAAAGATACCGAATTGGCCCGCGAGATATTGCTCTCGCGGCAAATACCGCCACGTGTATACATCGCGCGTCGCTGCGTCATAGCGCCCAGCATCAAACACATAGGCAGGGTCATATTCCAAATGCGCGCCGAGGACTAATCGCCATTGCTCTTGCTTGTAGAGACCGTCAAGATCGAGGCTCTGGCGCAGCGTAGAGACTGCGTCTTTTTCTAGACGCTCAAGCCAGAAGCCAGCTCGACTGCGTGCGAGCATTTTCAGCTTGAGGTTTTCACTTAATCCTTGCGATTTAACATCGATGTCCGGTGTGTCTGCAAAGCCGATGTCGTCACCGTCATCACCCCAATCATCGTCAGCGGATGCGACGATTGGCTGCAACAAGATGCCAACGAGGCAGATAAGAGTGAGGTGCCCTCTGGCGTTTAGCGCGTCCACCATTGTCCATTCTGGTCAAAGAAAGTGCCATCAACGTCCGCGTTGTCGGCGCTCACGTCAACCATTTGAATCACGGTGGTCGACAGCACCGCTTTGTTTCGCGTGGTCCGGGCACTGATCTTGTGCGCCATCCAGCTATCTCCGATCTTTTTGACCTCACCAAACTTGATGTACTTCAGCTTGCGCCCGTCCCTCACCCAGGCTTTGATCTGCAAAGGCATGAGTTTTTGCTTGCTCACCCAGAGGTGAGATTTGACATATCCCGTCTCTTCCTTCGCTTTTGTTGTAATCGGGCGCGCTTCAATGAGCCAGCAATCTTCACCGGCAACCTGAACGGATTGCTTCTTCATGGTGTACTCATACTGTGACACATCAGATCGGGTCATATCCGAATATGACAGGTCTGTTCCCATAAAAGAGCCCGACTTATCGCCACTCGAGATTCGCGTCGCCTTCTTGAGGCTGGGCAGATAGAGCCACTGATCGTCATCAGTCTTTGGATCGTCATGGTCTATGGAGAGCAACGAAGTGCCTTGAACATCAGCAGGGCTATCAAAGACCATGAGCTGTCGATCGGCCTGGCCCGATTCAATCGACCAAGAGCGGAGCCCTCTCTCTCTTTTACGACCCGAGCGGTCCGTGATTTGAAGAAGCAGACGACTCTTGACTTTGTCGGGGGTCGCGCGCTGTTCGACGGCCGTCATGATGAGCTTTGGATCACTGGTGTCCGCGCTGACAGTTGCGCCGACTGGTGTTGTGGTCGACTGACCATGGGCTGTGGCAGCCAGAATAAGAGAAAACCAGACGACGAGGAGTTTGGAGGAATGACTAAACATGAGATGCATCTCCTAGGGGCGATTGTCGTGGATAAAAAACCCGAATCAGGGCCGGCGCAAAAAACAAGTCGATCAACAGCGCAAAGAGTGCGGTTGTTCCGACCAGAAAACCAAATTGAACGATGTTCGTCATATCTGCAGCTAAGTAGGTAAAGAAACCGAGCATTAAGATTAATGTGGTCGACACCATGGCTCTACCCGAGTGTCCAACCGCATTGCGCAACGCTGCTTCGCGGTCGCCGGTGGCGTCATAATGCACACGGAAATGGTGCAGGAGGTGAATGGTGTCATCCACAGCGAGGCCAATCGCAATGGATGCGATGAGTAGGGTGCTCATGTTGATTGGGATACCGGCGATACCCATCATGCCCATAATCATGATGATGGGCATCAGATTAGGTACCATCGCGATCATACCCAGGCGAACGCCGCCCAAGAGCACCATCATGATCACAGTGATGACCACAAACGCGACACCAAAACTCGCCAACAGATCTCTGATCATTTGACCAATGGTTGAGACCAATGTGTAGACGGAGCCCGTCGGACGCGCACGAACTGAGCTTGGAATGTATGCCTCGACACCTGTACGGATGTGGTCTGTCAACCCGAGATAAGACGTGGCCTCAAGCCACTTCATCCTGACGGTCATATGGGTATGAGTGTAGTTTGTCGTCACTAAGCGTTCGAGCTGCTCTCGACCGGAATTTTCAAACAAAAACAGCATGTCGCTGACACCTCGATCGGTGTCGGGGATCCTGTAGTCTGCCTCGGTATTGGTGGTCATTACCCGATTTGTTTCACGAACAATGTCGGCAACGCTGATGCTATTGCCGATAATTGAGCCCACCTGAGGGTCAGTGTAGGATTTGATATGGTCTTGTAATTTGATCATACCGTTTAGAACATCCGTACGCTTCACACCGTTTGGCTGGTCACTCTCCACGAGGATTTGTACGGTGGCGGTACCACCCAGGTGTGTATCGATGGCGTCGAAGGCGCGCTTAATTGGAACGGATTCGGGTATCCAATCCATTGGATTGTGCCAAACATTGAGCTGGAAACTCGCGGTCACTCCAGCGATGATGAGACCACACATCGTGAGTAGATTGAGACGCCGGCGCGATGACCACACGGATTGCTTCGCCTGCGCTGCCGATATCTTGTCAGCAGAGGTCCAAAGACAAAAGTCGAGGAAACGATCAAGATTGTCCCGCTTTGTGATTGGAACGCGCCCAAATTTGCCTTTCCGATTAAAGCTCAAAGCCGCGGGTAAGAATGTAATGGATAGCAGAAAAGCCAGTAATACTGCGAAGGCGCCCGCATACCCCATCTCTTGGATGGCTTCGAGACTCGCGAAGTGGAAACTCAGTAATCCGACCATCGTCGTCAGCGATGTATAGAGAATCGGCACGCCCGTCGTGGCCAGCGCATGAGCGATCGCATCGTGTGGAGGCAATCCTTCCGCGAGACTATCACGATAGACTGAAATGAGATGCACTGAATGACCGATACCGACGCAGAACAGAAAAGCAGGTAAAATATTGCTT
The DNA here is from genome assembly GCA_049889275.1 of Bradymonadia bacterium. Lineage (GTDB taxonomy): Bacteria > Myxococcota_A > Bradymonadia > UBA7976 > UBA1532 > UBA1532. The sequence continues at coordinate 26,905 of JBMHDS010000045.1, forward strand.
AACATGGTGAGTTGAAGACCTAAGGCTGCGACCGTGCCAATGGTCATGACGCCTGCGGCCACCACGACAAAGAGCGGCGGGAGCACACCAAGCGGATGCCTGAACAGATACAAGAGGACGCAAAACATCACCACCAAAGACCACAAAAAGATCGATTGGAGATCCATCATCATCAACCGGTTGAGTTCACCGTTAAGCGCAGGCAGGCCGCCCACTTGAATCGCGAAATCGTCGCGCACATGTTTTTCGCATATGGTCATGATGGCGTCGTAGACTCGAATCGCGTCGACATCCGTGAGCTTTTGAGTCCGTAGTGTGATCGCAGAGTAGGCACCACGTTTATCGACCACTTGACCGACAAGTCGTTCGTCTGCAAGTACGCTCTTCTTCAGATCCGGGAGTGCTTCAGCCGAAGGAAAGGGCTCCATGAGTTGACCGACGATGAGGCCGCCATCTGGTCCACGCCGAGTCTGACGCACGTTGATCAGTGAAATAATTTCATCAACAATGGTGCTATCTTCATCACCCCACGCATCGCCACTGTCTTCACCAAAATCATCAAAGTCCTCAGCCTGGACTGCCAAAGTGGACTCATCCGCGGCAATTGGGGTACCGGGCCGCTTTTCTTCTACCACCTCGACGTCGAGGTTGAGCTGCGACAAGTCATCGTGAAAAGCCTTTAGAGCGTTCAGATAGGGCAGTGAAAATACCGGGCCGCGGACCAAAACGAGAAATGTACTATCCTGACCAAATGTCTCTCGATACGCCTCAAGGACTTGCTGAGTCTCTGAACCGGAATGTGCAAAGGCTTCAACGCTCGTGTCGACCCGGGTATGGTTCTTTGCGAAATATGCGGCGACACCGAAAATAACCACAGTGATCGCGAGCACCAACATGCGCCAACGAACCACAAGCTGCGCCCAGCGATAGAAAGTTTGGTTCTGCGTGTTTTTCGTCATAGCTGGCTTTTTATCACTTCTGTGCAATCAGGTGAATCCAAAGACACTCAAGCTGAATCGTAGACGTGCGATGAGAGCGATGGCTGTGGCTTCCAAAGGGGCACTCTCGCATCGTTCAGCAGACAATATGCGGCCACCTGGATACATGATTCGTCCGCACGAGGCGTGGGCCGAGGCGTGTTGTGGTTGCAAGACGATTGCCGACAGGCTAAGAGCGGCAAGAAGGGAAAGGATGCACGATGGACACATCAACATTTGCAGCTAAAGTTGGTCTCGCCGAGATGCTCAAGGGCGGCGTGATCATGGATGTCGTAGACGCAGAGCAAGCACGTATTGCGGAAGACGCAGGCGCGTGTGCTGTCATGGCGCTCGAGCGCGTACCAGCGCAAATTCGTAAGGACGGCGGCGTGGCTCGAGCCAGCGATCCTGGCATGATCCAAGAAATACAACGGACGGTCTCCATACCGGTGATGGCGAAGTGCCGAATCGGCCACTTTATGGAAGCACGCATCCTCGAAGCCCTGGAGGTCGACTTCATCGACGAGAGCGAAGTGCTCACGCCTGCTGATGAGGCCTTCCACATCGAGAAGCACAAATTCAAGATCCCCTTCGTGTGCGGGTGTACTGACCTAGGTGAGGCACTTCGCCGCATCGGGGAAGGCGCAGCTTTGCTTCGAACAAAAGGAGAAGCGGGTACCGGTAACATTGTTGAAGGCGTCAGGCACCTGCGCACTGTACACGGTCACGTACGCGCGCTCACTCGAATGCGTCCTGAGGAATTGATGACCGAAGCCAAGAAAATGGGGGCGCCATTTGAGTTGGTCAAGCAGATCGCCGAAGAAGGTAAGCTCCCAGTACCAAACTTCGCCGCGGGCGGTATCGCCACACCGGCCGATGCCGCACTTTGCATGGCCCTTGGCGCGGAGTCCGTATTCGTTGGCTCTGGCATCTTCATGAGCGATGACCCAGCTCGCCGCGCGAAGGCGATTGTTGAGGCGACAACGTTCTGGGAAGACCCCAAGAAATTGGCGGAAATCAGCACGGGACTTGGCGAGGCGATGCCTGGTCTAGAGATAGAGCGACTCGGTTCCTGCGAACGCTTATCACAACGCGGCTGGTAACTTAGGTGTTTCACATCGGTGTTTTGGCGCTGCAAGGCGGCTACGCAGCCCACATCGCCGCGCTCGCCAGCGCGGGCTTCAAAGCGGGCGAAGTGCGAACACCAGACGACCTCGTCGGTCTCGACGGCGTCGTTTTGCCGGGCGGCGAAAGCACGACCCAAATCAAGCTCCTGAAGCGTTATGGACTGTGGAACGCCCTCGATAGATACGTGCGCGATGGCGGCCCGGTCCTGGCCACTTGCGCCGGTATGATCTTGGCGGCTACGGGCGTGGAAGCGCCAGCGCAAGAGTCTTTTGGTTGGCTCGATATTGACGTGACACGAAACGGCTGGGGGCGCCAGCTACACAGCGGGGAGGCTGCCGCCGATCTCGAATCAACGCGCACCCATTACGGCCCCACACCACTCCCGTTGCTGTTCATTCGGGCGCCCCGTATTCAACGAGTCGGTGCTCAGGTTGAGGTCTTAGCCACCCTCAAGGGCGAGCCCGTGCTCGTTCGGCAAGGCAATATCACGGCCGCGACATTCCACCCCGAGCTCACAACAGACCTGAGATTGCATCGAACTGCATTCGGGTCGCTCTGAGACACGCCGTCGACGCCGGATATCAACACACCAAACCATTCGTCCAAGCGGACCCATCACGGTAACTGCCTAGCCGTTGGGTTTTGTTTTGAGAGTGCTTTGACGGGCGCGCCTCTGTGACGCGCCGTCGGTGCCGCCGGTGGCTTGGATCAAATCAAGCGATCGATACAGACGAGTCGAGGTAGACATCTTGGACGGCGTTCAACAGCTCAACGCCCTCTTTGACAGGTCGCTGAAATGCTTTTCGCCCGAGAATGAGGCCCATTCCACCCGCCCGCTTGTTCACGATCGCCGTCTTGATGGCATCGTTTAAGTCGTTATCTCCGCTCGCACCCCCCGAGTTGATCAGCCCATTGCGCCCCATGTAACAGTGAGCGACTTGGTAGCGACACAGGTCGATCGGATGGTCGGTGCATAGGCTGTCGTACATCGCCGGATGGGTCTTGCCAAATCCGATCTCGCGGAACCCGCCATTATTCGTTGGCATCTTCTGCTTGATGATGTCGGCCTTAATGGTCACGCCGAGATGATTCGCCTGACTCGTCAGGTCAGCAGCCGTATGATAGTCGGTGCCGTCGTGCTTGAAGCCACTGTTTCGAGTGTAGCACCAGAGAATCGTGAACAATCCGAGACTGTTCGCCTCTTCAAACGCCTCCGCGATCTCAATGAGCTGACGGTTACTGTCTTCGCTGCCGAAATAAACCGTCGCGCCGACGCCGATAGCGCCCATATCGAAGGCCTGCTGCACACTGCCAAACGAGATCTGCTCGTAGGTCTGTGGGTAGGTCATCAACTCGTTATGGTTCAGCTTTACGATGTATGGAATGCGATGGGCATATTTGCGGGCGGTCGATGCCAACACACCCAACGTCGATGCAACGCCGCTGCATCCAGACTCGATGGCAAGCTCCACGATCTTAGCCGGGTCGAAATAAATCGGGTTTGGCGCAAAAGAAGCACCAGCAGTGTGCTCGATCCCCTGGTCCACCGGTAGAATGGAGAGGTAGCCACTGCCGGCAAGTCGGCCCGTATTCCACATCGTTTGTAAGTTACGCATGACCGGAATTGGGCGGTCGGATTGAGCGACCACGCGCTCGGCGAAATCTGGGCCTGGCAGATAAAGATGCTCGGCTGCGATGGTCGAGCATTTGTGCTCGAGTAGATAGGACGCCTCATCTCCGAGGAGTTTGGAATAATCCATAGCCATTTGCATTCTCCTTTGAACAGCTACGTGGCTCGTGCGGGGGAGGTCTAACAAATCGAGTGATGGGCGGCAACCTAATCAAGTGGCATTTCGGAAACATCTTTTTATGGTTGAAGCTCTGAAGGCCGGATACCCACGGCAATAAGAGCACAAAAGACTCTCGAGATTGCGTTTCCTCGATAAAATGGGCCATAGGCCTTGCGGATCGCTGTCTCCGTGCCTAGTGTCCGGTGCGCACAGGTTCTGGAGGTTAGGATGGAAACACTCAAATTTGTAACGGATGCGAGCGATGCGGACTTTCAGGAGAAAGTACTTCTTCGCAGCCAAGAGGTGCCGGTCTTACTCGATTGTTGGGCGACGTGGTGTGGTCCATGTAAGACCATTGGTCCTATTCTTGAGGGCTTGGCTGCCGAGTATGAGGGTCGGTTCGAACTCGTTAAGGTGGACATCGATCGTGCACCCCAGATCGCCATGGCGCTTCGCATTCAATCGGTGCCGACAGTGTATCTATTCAAAGGCGGCCAACCCGTAGACGGCTTCCAGGGTGCGCAACCCGAGTCTGCGATACGCGCGTTATTAGACAAGCACATCCCAGCCGTTGAGGCTTCACCGTTTGACATCGCTCAGCAAGCGATGGCCGAGGGTAATTCGGAGCTCGCAGCACAACAATTCAGAGTCGTCCTAGAGACGGAACCAGACAATGGAGATGCACTGATTGCCATGGCGAAACTCGCGTTGGGTCAGGGTGACGAGAGCGCAGCAGGCGGCTGGCTCGACCGGGTCGCTGCTGACAACCCAGCTCGCGGCCGGGCTGACAAACTACGCAGCGTGATCGGCTTTTCCAAGGATTGTGGCGAACTTGGCAGCCTCAGACAGATCGTTGCTGCAGATGCGACAAACGTAGAGGCCTGGTATCAACTGGGTGCAACTCTCGCCGTTGCCGGCGAAACGGAAAACGCAATGGATGCCTTCCTCGAGGTGGTCAAACGAGACCGTAGCTTCCGTGATGATGGCGGGCGATTGGCCTTGATCGCGCTCTTTGAGGCCGTCGGTATGGACGATGAACTCGTCGTCAAATACAGACGACGTCTCGCAGCCTTCCTCTTCTAAAAGCGCCCCACAAAATTTGGACTCTGTTCGCGAAATGACGCTGGACGTTGTCTGAAGAGACAGCCATATGGCACCATGACAAAGAGTGCCTGCGAGACGTTGGGGGACGTTCATGAAGACGATTGATGAATCCTGGTTTTCACCGGATTACAAGACTGCGCGTTCGAGGTTTATCGAACTCGTTCAAGAGAAAGGTGGCCAGCATTCGAGCCTACCCATCGGTGCACGCGGGCCAGATAATGAGGCACTCTCCGTCGATATTGGCTTCTTCGGTGACCCAAACCCCAAACGTGTTCTGCTTCATGTCTCTGGCACACATGGGATCGAAGGCTTTGCCGGGTCAGCGATTCAACTCGCTGCTATCTCCAACGACATCAGTACACCACCAGCTGACTCTGCCGTCGTCTTTGTTCACGTGCTCAACCCATTTGGGATGGCATGGATGCGTCGCGTCAATGAGCGAAACGTAGACCTAAATCGCAATTTCCTGGCCCCCGGCACGCCCTATGAGGGGGCCTGCACGGGCTACGCCGCCATGGCACCAATTTTAAATCCATCAAGTCCACCGGGGTTTGATTTCTTTCTGCTGAGAAGCGGTCTCAAGATCCTCAGGCACGGCTACAACGCGCTGAAACAAGCCATCACGGAGGGCCAGTACGCCTATCCAAAAGGGCTCTTCTATGGAGGCGCCGAATTGGAGGAAGGGCCAAAGGTGTACTTAAATTGGCTCAAGACAACCTTTACAGACGTCGAGTCCATGTGTGTCATCGATGTGCACACAGGCCTAGGTCAGTCTGGTGAGGACACATTGCTTATCGACGCAGGTCAAGACGACCCCGCCTATCAAGCACTCGCCGCTACCTTTGGAGAGCGCGTCGCGCCGTGGGATGCAGACGCGTCGGTCGCCTACCAAATTAATGGCGGTCACCCAGCTGGTCTCACAAGGGCCTTGCCTCAAGCGCAAATCGACTTCATCACTCAAGAATTCGGCACAATTCCGGCGATTCGAGTTCTCTACGCTCTGCGTGAAGAGAACCGCTGGCACCACTGGGGTTCAGCTCACACCTCGCACAAGAGCAAGGCTCGTTTATTAAACGCCTTCAGACCCGATTCTCGGATTTGGCGAGAGGCGGTCTTACGCCGAGGTCTGGAGCTCCTCGATGGTGTACATCAGCGGATATTCGAGTCGGTGACAAAGAGCGCCTGAGTCATTCGCGCATAGTCTGCTCGACAGCTGAGCATGAAATCCCCGAAATTCTGGGTATTGAAGGCCAGAAAGATTATGCTGGCCACTCCACGTCGCTGAGAGATTCGAGAGGAGCCCATGCTGAATGCCATCAGCCGCTACACCCATTGGCTCCATACACGTTGGCCAGCGGGGACCTTAGAGAAACTGCCGGCGGTCAATCCGGATGGCAGCACCAATATACGAGGCGTCTACGTCGTCGGTGATCTCACCGGTGTACCGCTGCTCAAGTTCGCTGCCGACAGCGGCGCTGCTTGCATTGACCAAATCGATCAAGATCTACTCAGGAAAGATGAACAAGGTCTCTACGATGTCGTCATCGTCGGCGCGGGGATTGCAGGCTGTTCAGCCGCGATAGAGGCGAAAAAACGTGGGCTAAAATATTGCTTACTGGAAGCCTCACAAGCGTTTTCAACCATTCGGAACTTTCCCAAAGAAAAACCAATTTTCGCATATCCCACGGACATGTCGCATCGGGGTGCACTTCGCTTTGACGAAGAGGTGAAAGAACCCCTCGTCGACGCATTGGACGCACAGCTTGAGCAGGCTGGTGTTCAGCCCGTGCATGCACGGGTACACAGCATCGGTCGTAAAGGAAAGCAACTCTCCATCAAGCTCAGTGAACAGGGCGACGGCGCAAATCTGGAATTACACAGCGAGCATACGCTCAGGGCCCACAATGTTGTCATCGCAATCGGTCGCAGTGGCGATTATCGCCGACTCAACATTCCGGGAGAAGAGTTACCAAAGGTCAGTAATCGGCTTCATGACGCGAAAGAATTTGCCGGTAAACGAGTGACCGTAGTGGGTGGCTGTGACTCAGCGCTTGAGACCGCGGTCGCACTGACGATCGCTGGCGCCGACGTGACACTCAGTTATCGCGGCGCCGAGTTCGCGAGAGCAAAACCCGCAAACGTGGAAAAAATCAACGAACTGCTCGCCAACCCAAGTGCGCCCGTCGGGCTCGAGCAACCCTCCCTTGGGCGTGTCACCTCAGCGATTACCCAGGACATGCTGGATACGCCGCGTAGCATCGGCAGCCTGGTTGTCCGCTATCGTACAAATGTGACCCAGATCGACGACACATCACTCACATTGCGCCATGACGATGGCAGCGTCGAGACGCTTGAGAACGACTTTGTCTTCACGATGATCGGACGAGAAGCACCGCTGAACTTTTTTCGGCAAAGTGGCATCAAAGTATCCGGCGATTGGCAATTCCGCACCTACCTTTCGCTGCTTTTTGTCTTGGCCCTTTTTACCTTCATCTATCAGTGGAAAAAGGGCGGCACGTGGCTTCCAATCAATGAGTACTTCGTCCAAAACCAATGGTTCCCATTTCGCGTCGATGACTGGTGGTCCAATCAATTTAGCGACCGCCGCACACTCCTTGGTACTTTGCATCTCAGCGTTGGACAACCAGGCTTCTGGTACTCGTTGGCATACACCATAGCGATCGGGATATTCGGCTACCGGCGAGTGAGGAAACGACAGACGCCCTATGTCAAGAAGCAGACATGGAGCTTATTTCTCATCCAAGTGGTGCCCTTATTCCTACTCCCCTATCTCATCCTCCCTTATTTGGGCTACCAAGGTTTTTTTGACAGCGGTATCGCGAGGAGTGTCGCCGATGAATTATTTCCCGCGGTCAACTACGGTTATGGACGGGAATATTGGCGTGCTTTCGGCCTTATCCTCGCGTGGCCACTTTTCTTCTGGAATGTTTTCACCGCTCAGCCACTGATCGGCTGGCTCGTCATTAGTTTGATTCAAACATTTGTGCTCATTCCTTGGATCGTCAGGCGTTGGGGTAAAGGCGCATACTGTGGCTGGATTTGCTCTTGCGGGGCGCTCGCGGAGACTCTCGGCGACGACCATCGACACAAGATGCCACACGGCCCTAAGTGGAATCGATTGAATATGTTGGGCCAGTTTTTCCTGCTGCTCTGCATGCTCATGCTATTCGGCCGTATCGTCTCTTGGGTATGGCCGACCAGTCTCATCGGTGGCTACGGCCAAGCCATCTATGCGGGTATTTTAAACGGTCTACCAGGGTTGAACTACGTATGGTTTGTTGACCTGCTGTTCGCAGGCATCATCGGCGTTGGGCTCTATTTTCATTTTTCGGGACGTGTCTGGTGCCGTTTCGCATGCCCCCTCGCGGCGCTCATGCATATCTATGCGCGCTTCTCACAATTCAGAATTTTCGCCGAAAAGAAGAAGTGCATCTCCTGCAACGTCTGTACATCGGTCTGTCACATGGGCATCGACATTATGTCGTTTGCCAACAAAGGGCTGCCCATGGAGGACCCTCAATGTGTCCGTTGTTCGGCGTGTGTGCAGAGCTGTCCCACAGGGGTCTTACAGTTCGGTCGCGTCGTCACGGATGGGCAGATCGAATATGACAGAACGCCGGCATCCCTCACGCGAATGGTCGAAGAATTAAAGAGTCGCTGATCAGCTCTTAGCAACAGCCGTTGACCAACCTGCGAGTCGACACGCGACATCGCCAGGAGACATCTCACGTGTGAATTCTGCTTGCACTTGCCACGCCGTTCGGATGTCTTCGAGGCTCTCCCAAACGCCAACGGCGAGACCTGCAAGGAATGCGGAGCCGAGTGCTGTGGTCTCGAGCATTTTCGGTCGGATCAGCTCAACGCCAAGAACGTCGGCTTGGAACTGCATCAGCAAGTTGTTAGCCGCAGCGCCACCATCCACCTTTAAGCGCTTCAGCGGTTGGCTGAGATCTTGGCTCATCGCATTCAATATATCCACGTTTTGGAAGGCGATGCCTTCGAGCGTAGCTCGGGCGAGGTGGGCTCGGGTTGTGCCCCGAGTGATGCCCGAGATCAAGCCGCGAGCGTCCGGTCTCCAGTAAGGCGTCCCCAATCCCGTGAGCGCTGGCACAAAGTACACGCCACCGCTGTCATTAACCTCAAGCGCCAGCGCCTCGATGTCCGGTGCGCTGTCGATAATGCCGAGTCCATCCCGCAGCCATTGAACAGCGGCCCCGGCAATAAAAGCCGAACCTTCGAGGGCATAGGTCACGTCTTCTCCGATCTGCCAGGCAACCGTCGTAAGCAAGCCGTTTTGACTCGTCACCGGGGTCTGACCCGTGTTCATCAGCAGGAACGCGCCTGTGCCGTACGTACATTTAGCCTCACCGACCTCAAAGCAAGCTTGCCCAAAGAGCGCCGCTTGTTGGTCACCGGCCATCCCGGCGACAGGAATACCATTCGGTAGACCCGGAAAGCCCTCGGTGTGTCCGTAGACCTCACTGCAAGGTCTGATCTCTGGGAGGGTCTCTCTTGGGACGCCGATGATGGAGAGTAATTCGTCGTCCCAAGCCATGGTGTTTAGATCCATGAGCATCGTTCTCGACGCGTTTGAGACGTCGGTGACGTGGCGCGCACCGTTCGTCAATCGCCAAACCAAGAAGCTGTCTATGGTGCCAAATGCCAGTTCGCCCCGCTCAGCGCGCGCTCGACCGCCGTCTACATGGTCAAGAATCCAAGCCGCCTTCGTGCCAGCAAAATATGCATCCACTACGAGGCCTGTTCGAGCACGAATCAGGTCTTCGTAGCCTGCTTCAATGATTTCGGCGCAGCGGTCAGCTGTCCGTCGGCATTGCCAAACAATCGCATTATGGATCGGTTCGCCACTCGCTCTGTCCCACACAACGGCGGTCTCACGCTGGTTGGTGATACCAATGCATGCGATCTCATCAGCTTCAACGGCGGCGTCCTCAAGTGCGTGGGTGACCGCTGCCACCACCGACCCCCAAATCGCATTGGGGTCGTGCTCAACCCAACCCGGCTGAGGATAGATTTGTGGAAATTCTTCGTTGTGTCGACCCAAGACATTGAGTGCTTTATCCAGGATCAGGACAGTGGTACCCGTCGTCCCCTGGTCAATAGCCATCACATATGAACCCATTTTACCCCCCGTCTCGACGATTTAACCCCAGTATTTGGACTTGAGCACAAAATCGACCACGTCAGCTTGCATTTGCTCATGCTCAATGTCCAAGGGCAGGATATGCCAGCTTTTTGGGTAAATGATCAAGCGTCGCTTTGGTGTCTGGAGTAAGTCGTAGAAAACCCGCGCATTTCTCACCGGCGCGACATGGTCGTGTCGACCATGGAGCACAAGGACGGGTACACCAAGACGGCCAGCCCTGTCTGCTGCGAGTGTCTGCCCGTCGAGCATACTGGCTGCGGCGGCAATGGGTGTACGGTCATAGCTGGGCATCGCCGCAGCGACGCCGGGATCGGATACATCAGGCCCGTTCTCTTTTTTGACAAAAGGTAGGAAGAAGTCGATGGGGACTCTGCGGGCGAGTTTCAGAACAGTCTGACTCTTAAGGTCGAGTTCAAGCGGCACTGCGATCACCACAAGGCCCGCAACCTTCAAGCCCCTCTCTTGGGCCACCACAGTCGCGAGTAACGAGCCCATAGAAAAACCAACGATAAAGACGGTCTCATGACGTTTAGCCAAACGATCAAAAGCTCTACGCGCAGCGACCAACCAGTCATTCCAACCTGTGTATCGAAGACGTTCGGGCGATGTGCCGTGGCCAGGTAATAGGGGCGCGGCGACCTCATAGCCCTCGTCAGCTAAGCGGCGCGCCAGCGGGCCGAATGTATAGGGGCTACCTGTGAGACCATGTAACAGCAGCACCGCCCCTTTGTCACCGTCGTGATAAATAGAACGCGCGCGTGGATTAACGGTCAGATCACTCATGAATGGTGCCTAGCACAAGCACCTACGGCCGACAACTCTCGTCAAGAGATTGTCACCCAAATGAGCTTTTCAGTGCTGTTCTCTACGGCGTTTGACGCGCAACAGTGAGCCGCCAAATAATAATGCGAACAGCCAAGAGACGGGTGTATCCGACCCATTCACATCGCACGCGCAGCCGCCGGCGCTCCCCCGACTGAGAGATTCCGCAATTTCAGGCCTGTTGTCTTGGACCAACTGGGTTTGCCCGGCCGGCATTTGCATCTCGATGGTGGCCGCTGCCGGCAGATCGAAACCACGCACCGTCTCACCCGCCTGGCGACGAATAATGTTCGGGTTTTCATTGTCTCGTTCAGCAAAACGGATGCCACTCTCGGTTTCGATGATCGCATTGTCCCAGTCGGGGCGCCCATCAAAGGTGCACCGAACCCTGCGAACGGCGTTGCGTACATTAGACTGCTGCGGAAGGTCGCGATTCCAGCCAAATACAGGGTCGAGGGTCATTTCCTCCGGGCTCATGGTCGAATACAAGCGGGTTAAGTATGGATTGCGCTGAAAGAGGGCTGCGATCCCCTCGCGTGTGTCATTAATCTCCACATCAATACGTTCGATGAGGGCCTCCACATCGACCTCGATCAGTTGTGCTTCAGGCGTGCCCACAAAACGCCAGGGGCTGCGCAAGAGTTCGGTGACGTCCATAGATTCCGGCACAGAGATCACGCCCTGGGCGATACGGCTAAAGTCGGCATCGTTCTGGCGAAGTTCGCCGAGCAAGGTATCTTCGATCTGCGTCCATAGCTCAGCGCCATCCGCGATATCACCATCAAGGGTCCGCAATCGTTCGAGCGTTTCATCTGAGACTGTGGGTAAGAAGACACGGTCATCGTGAGGACCGGCAAAGTCGGTGACGAAGGCTTGACCACCGGCTTCGTCCACCGCTTGGCTGACCACGTCTGCATAGTTGCTCCCCTGGTTACCCCAGTCGATGGCGGCTTCGTTAATCGTCACATGGCGATAGTTGGTCGTGACCGCCCGAGCATCGGCGAGCAATTGTACGATGATGCCCATATCGGGATTTGCGGCGACTGATGTCGGCACGATGGGTACAGCTGGGATGTCGCCTCCGAAGTTCATCTTGAGTGGCTGAACGTCACCACTGCCTGCCGAGGGCAATAACTTAAGCGCGATAAAAGCGCTGCCCATCTCAACGTATGGGCTGAGCGTCGCGTCTGCGGCCTCGGGTATCTGATAACCGTTACTGTCGAGCCATTCACGCAAGACCCCAACAGATGTTGGCAACAGAACGGCTAGGTCATAGGGCCCCACAGCCTCTCTTGACAGGACTGCAACCGACTCCTCGGGTCCTTCCTGAACGCTCGCGTCAGCACCACCCGCCGCAGCAAAAAGCTCGTCATCCGATGACCGGCCAAAATTTCGACAGCGCTCATCCACCTCTGTGCGCAGATTGAAGCGTGGTCCAAAGCTGCCATCGAGTTGGTTAAATAACTGATCTGTGGACAGACCGTAGTCGACATCCTGGGGCACTGGCAGGAGCCAGCCAAATTCCGTCGGCGGTCCCTGATAGGTGATCCTCACGTGCATTTCGAGACCATCATCGGTTTGAGCGAACAGAATGCGCTCGGCCGCTTGGTTGACAGGCGTCTGCGCATTGCAGAACAACCCGCCACATGCGAGAGCAAGATTTGGCGCTAGAATGAGCACGCCTATGATAAATCGACCCATGATTCTCCTCCGGGTGGACAACGTCTAGCTACACAAGACGGGGTATTTTGCGAATCTTACAAAAAAAATGTTAACTGACAACGCGGGTTGCGAAAGCGTCGCAATGTCATATGGGGTTGCATGCTCAGGGAGCATATCGAGAGGGGGACGACAAAAATGAAGCAATTTCTTTTACTGTTGGTGTTTGCGCTCGTGCACAACGCAAGCGTCGCGTTTGCTTGCGGTGGTTTTTTCTGTAATGCGCAGCCTGTTGACCAACAGGCGGAACGCATCATCTTCGTGCAAGAGGATGAGAACACCATCTCGAGCTATGTTGAGATTCAATATCAAGGTGCGCCGGAAGCCTTCGCCTGGATCGTCCCCGTGCCAAGCGTTCCAGAGCTCGATGTCTGGAATGGCCAAGCGTTTAACTCCCTCGACCTTGCGACCCAGCCTCAGTGGAACTTCTTGAACAACTGTTTTCTCGATGAAGCAGCCGAAAGCGCTGGACCGCCGCAGAATGACGCCGATGATGGTGTCATGGTGCTCGATATGCAACGCGTCGGTCCGTTTGATACCGTCACATTGCAGTCAAACGACCCTCGCGAGTTGGTGGAATGGCTACGGCGAAATGAATATCGAATCGTACCGGCGATGGAACCGTTCATCGCGCTCTACACGGCTGAAAACATGAAATTCTTGGCCATGAAGCTCGCTCCGGGAGAGGACACTGCGTCCATACAGCCCATCAAGATGACCTATAGCGCGGCGAATCCAGCGGTCCCGTTGAGACTCACCGCCGTGGCCGCCCAACTCGAGATGGGCGTGAAGATATGGATCCTCGGGGATCGACGATTTGGCCCGAAAAATGTTCCGGATATCACCGTCAGTGATGATGAAGTGGTGATGGATTTTCGGCGTTGGGAGAACAACTATCTGCCTTTGGTTGCGCGCAAGGTAGATGCGGCGGGTGGCCATGGCTTCATCACGGAACTCGCCGGACCCACAGGCCCCTTGGCTGAGATGATTCGCGAGAGCTTCGTCCCGGACCGCGCCGGGCAGGAAGGACTCGACGCCCGCGCAGCGCTCGCTGAGCTGGTGGCGAGCAAACCTTACATCACAAGGCTGTATACGCGGGTGAGCCCGGAAGAGATGGATATTGATCCCATCTTCCACGCCATCGATGGTCCAGATGTCTCGAATATCCACAATATCGAGTCCGAAGACGATGTAGACGCATGTGGACCGCCTGCATTCGATGCTGCTCAGGAATGCGACTTTATGGCTTGCGGTGCAGGCGGCGTCTGCGCGGCGCTCGAAGAATCGGCGAACGGTCGCCAGGTGGGTTGTGCTTGCGCCGATGGCACCGTCGCCCGCGTCGGCCAAGACCCCCAAGGTAGGCCTATGGTGTCATGTGGTGATGCACGCATTGACTTTAGCTCGACGCCATCGGATTCGGGTCAGATTCAGTTTCCGGATCTATGCGCCGGTGGAAATTTCTGCGGCGACAACGGCGAATGTTTGACCGTAAATGGATTTCCCGCGTGTCGATGCGCGACGGGTTACCTCGCGGTACCAGCGCTCGATGCGCAGGGCATGCTCACCCCTTCATGCGTGCCAGCGATGGCGTCAGCGGATATTGATTTGACAGCCATTCGCTTACCTGAGCCAAACCTACCCTACCCAGGACGAGCCGAACCACTCGACCCTATGCCGATGGACCGAGATACAGACCCGATGGACGTGGTCGACCCCGGTGCGAGGCCGACGGGTATGGTCTCACCAAACAGTAATGATAACGGATGTCAGAGTATGGGTGGCGCGAACAGCGGGCTGCTGTTGTTCGTCGTCATGATGGGCGCGCTTGGCAGAGTGAGACGGCTGAGGCGCTAGCCTGCGACCGGCCTCATGAGGATAAATTGGTCGGCTACTTAATTCGTTTCAGTGTCAGCGTCTGACCTTTTGCATCATCCTTGATTTGCATTTTGTCGCCGTCGAGGGTGATCGTCTGTGTCTTCGGCTTCTCATTCTCATCTTTGCGCGATTCGATCTTGAGTGTGTTCCCGTCACGCTTAAGAATCTTGAAATTGGTCATTTCCGCTCTTTTTTGGCCCATCATCTCGCCATTCGTCGCGATTTGGCTCGCGCCGAAAGTGATCTCCATCTTCAAATTCTTGAACATCATAAGCGTCATCGCCCGTTGCTGTTCGGGAAGCTTCTTGAACTCCTCGAGTTGTGCGATGGCCTCTGGGTCGATTGTCCAGCGTCCCTCAAGACCCTTCGGCGCCTGACCCTCAGGAACCGCTGGTTTGACCTCTTTTTGACCCTTTACGGTGACCTGTGGCTTGTTTGGGTGCGCTTTTGCGCAAGCTTGCATCGCCTTGGTAATCGCCGCTTTGACCGCGTCTGGCTTTGCGTCCTTCTGAGCTTTAACAGACTTCACCGCATCGAGCGCTGCAAGACACTCTGGGCTTCTCTTCTCATCGACTGGACGAGCCGATCCTGGCTTTGCTGCTGCCGGTTCAGCGGCAGACTTCGATGGTGCGGCGGCCTTAACTGGTGCGGCGGCCTTTGCTGGTGCGGCAGCCTTCTCTGCGGTTGGCGCGCTCTGTTGTTTAGTCGTCTTCTTCTCACAGCCTGTCAGGATGAACGCGGCTGAAATGCTAATGAGTACAAGGCTGTTCTTCATGGGGTTCCTTTCTATGGCGCAGCGCGACCAAAATCCTCGCGCTGGGGCGTCGTGCGACTGACACTCGCCAACGACGGGCCAGGTCACGCAGCGACGGTGTGCCACATTTTCTCTAGATTGGCTACGGCTTCGTCTCGCTGCGGGTGAAGAAAAGGGGCGTGCCCTCAGTGCGAATCACCAGTTTTTGGCCACGAACCAAAAAGCGTTGCTCACGCTTTTGCCCATCGATGAGGATTTGGGCGACATAGTTATTGCCCTCTTTTCCCGTCAATCTGTAACCGACGACCTGGTTTTGGTCTTGTCCGAGAAACACACCTATCATGGAGATGTCATTCTTCGTAATGCGCAGGTTCACTTTCGATGCTTCAAGGGCATCTAAAGCGCTCTTTCTCTTGTCTTCAGGAATCGCCTTGAACAACTTGCTGCCCTTCACTGCCTCCTTATCGAGTACCCATTGACCGAGGAGCGTATCGGGCGCTTCAATCGTCTGCGCAGGCTCAGCATTTGAGCCCGCATCAGGCATGAAGAGCGGGGCGCGTACTTTCACCTCAAAACCTTTCTTCGTATCGACTGTAACGCCATTAGATACGCCATTGGTTTTCTGATCAGACTGCTTTGACGAGCTACACGCGCACAGCAAGCACAGCAGGGCAGTATGGATGAGTCGGTTGGGTGATTGATGTCGCATGGGTCCTCTCACTGAGCATCTCGAAACGCGCCTATCTGTACAGCCACCCAACAGGCAAGATCAATCGTCTTGGTTCGGTGGAGAGAGGAAACGCACAATGCGGAAGCTGATCTACGTGCGTCTTCGCCGCCGTAGGAGAGCGACAACAACACCGAAAAGTACAAGAGGTACAAATATCCATTGGTTCTCTTGTACAAATCGAAGCGCATCATCCCCGTAACTCAGGTAAAGCCAAAAATAGCCGCCGGTGCTGGCTCCGACGGCGATGACATCGGCAATAAATAGTCGCGCAAAGTGCATTTTGCCGAGACCCGCAGCGAGTAACAACGCATTGCGCACCCCAAAGGGGATAAAGCGTCCGACGATGAGAGTAAATATACCGAAACGTCTGTAGAATGCGCTGATCTGGTCGATGCGCTCAGGTGAGAGCATGGAGGCAAACCATGAAATCTGGGCGAGTCTGGGACCGAGCCAGCGCCCGAGGCTGTAGCAAATTATATCCCCGCATAGCACGCCAAAGAAGAGGCCTGTGTAGAGTGGCCATATCAGCTCGGGCTGTGCACGACCGAGACCAGCAGCCGCAAAAATCATGAGGTCTTCCGGAATCGGCAGGTTAAAACCCGAGATGCTCATCAAGCAGAAAAGCAAGAAAGGTGCCTGGTCAGCGTGCGTGGTGACCACGTCTGCAAGTTGAGAAAACCAGTCCGTCATAGCGACCTCATCTGCATCGCTCATCGCCCGTTAGGAGCGAGATATCGTGACGTACAAGTATGCTCGCCGCTCAACCGATTTCCTCATCGATCGTGCCACCAACGACCCAATCGGCGTCTGCATCCATGGTCAGCACACCATTATCCCGTAGACGCTTACCGAGGTATTCCTCCGCTGTTTGCAGCGGATAGCGACAGGCGGTGCCATCGATGAGACAAGATGCCAAGGGCTTCAACAACGCATCCGGGTGGGGATGCATGAAGAAGGGAATTGAGTATCGAGGCCCCGTGGCTGCCGGCGGTGCGCAGACGCGATGAGTGGTCGCTGGGATGAAGCCATTCGTGAGCCGTTGCATCATGTCACCAGTATCGGCAATGAGTTGGCCCGGAACCGGCGTAATGGGCAGCCAACGTCCATCTCTCGTCTGCAACTCAAGGCCGGGTTCTGTCGCTTCTACGAGTAAGGTGATGAGATTAATGTCTTCGTGGGCGGCAGCCCAAATACCGTCTTCGCCTGCCTTTGGCTCCGGATACCGGATCATGCGCAGAACCGTGTTGCCGCCTTCCAGCATCCTCGTAAAGGTATCGGCGGGCGCGTCGAGAAAGAGAGCGAGCGCTTCAAGCAAGGAGAAACCGCAATCGTGTAGTGACTGCCAGAGCGCCACACTGTGTTCACGAAATTCAGGGAGCTCTAGCGGCCAAATGTTGTCGGGAATCCGATGCCTCAACACATCGCCCGGCGGTAATTCAGGCCCGACGTGCCAAAACTCTTTAAGGTCACCTGCACTGGCATCTTTAGCGCGTTCTTTGCCAAACGGCGTGTATCCACGCTGACGCCCAGTACGACGGGATTCATACTTTGATTTTTGAACCTCTGAGAGGTCGAAGAGCGCCCGCATCGACTGGTATGCGTTTACGAGCGCCTGGCGATCGACGCCGTGATTTTCTATCGCGACAAATCCGTACTCAACAAAAGCCTCCCCGAGGCATTTGATGAATGCCGCTCTGTCTGATTCCGACCCACGCCGAAAATCATTGAGGTCCACAACCGGGATTGTCTGTTTCACGTCCACTACCTCGGCGTTTGCGAATGACGACAATCTACCGCCGCCACTATCAGCCAAGTGTCCCTCGAAACCGCCAAAGTTGCCACTTTTGTGATGGAACAAATTTTCGGGGCTGGATCCTGAACTCTAGGTAGCGCACTATGTAGTCCTGCTAAACGCATTCGTGCAGACTCACATGACAAGGTGCAGACTTTGGTTTTGGATACCTGCGGTAAACTCATTTGGGGCCTCCTGGTCTGTGGTTTCTTGGTGGGCTGTAACAGCCGAGCAGATGAATCCACTTGCGACAAGGTCTACTCCCACATCATCGCGTTAAAGACGGCAGGAGAGCCTGAAATTGTTCAGCGCGTGCAAGCCGATAAATTGGAGTCAGAAAGATTCGACTTCCTTGATGCTTGTGTCGGTAAGTTTAGTCGAAAACTCACCGATTGTTCATTGAGTTCAGACACGATCAGGAAGCTCGAGAGGTGCTCGCGTGAGTAAGGAGACGAGCGCTGAAGAGGTCAAGGCCTGGCTGAAGAATGGCCTCAAACAGTCCTCGCCGCTGACTCAAAAGATCGTTCAGAACTGGACAGACTTTTTGGGTCAACACGTCACGAAGATCAATCCAAAGACCATGGCGCAAGAAATCGGTGATAGGCTTAACGTCCCCGTCGATCAGTGGATCGACTATGCGGCCAAAGTCGCCGGGCCATTACTCGAACAAGCAGGCCGCATACAAACGCCAGGCGACCAGTCGCAGGCAGACGATGATACATCCTCCGAAGGGGATGAAAACGAGGTCTCGGTCGATCCGCCCGCGGAACAAGATTTTTTGGAGCCTTGACGTAGGATGGGAACCTGGGTGAGTCTCTGAGCCGTGAAACAACGCGAGAGGAGACGTGCCGATATGCGCATGATTTTAGTAGGCCCACCGGGCGCTGGAAAAGGAACTCAGGCGGCACGGTTGATCAGTACCTACGAGATTCCACACATCTCGACGGGCGATATGCTCCGCGCTGCAGTGAAAGCTGAGACAAAATTGGGATTAGAAGCTGCAGGCTTTATGAATCGTGGTGAGCTCGTGCCCGACGATGTCGTCATCGGTATGGCCATTGAGCGGATTAGGCAGCCCGATGCCCAAAAGGGCTTCATGCTCGACGGCTTTCCGCGGACGCGGCCACAAGCCGAGGCTTTAGAGGCTGCGCTTGTAGATGCCGGTATTGCCCTTGATGCGGTTGTGCTCATCGAGGTCGACGATAGCCTCATCATTGAGCGTATCACCGGTCGACGAACCGACCCAGAGAGTGGCACTATCTACCATCTGACCTTCAACCCACCACCGGCTGACGTGGTTGATCGACTCGTCCATCGTAAAGATGACACCGAAGAAGCATGCAAAGCCCGACTTGAGAAATATCATTCGGACACAGCACCCATCATCCCATTCTATGAGGAGAGGGGCTTGTTGAGGCGTGTAGACGGACTTGGTAGCCCGGACGAAGTAACCAAGCGCATGGTCGCCGCCCTCGCTTAGCGCAGGACGAGACCACTGGGCCTATGCCCAGTGGTATTCACTTGGAATCAAGCCCGGTAGATACGCACCGAATCCATGGCGATCGTCTCATGTGGCTGATCACGGCCATCGCGGGGTTGATTTGTGATGGTGCTGATCAAGTCAACGCCCTCGATCACCTCACCGAAAATTGCGTGTCGGTCATCGAGCCAAGGTGTCGCGACCTCTGTGATGAAGAACTGACTGCCACCGGTGTTTGGACCGCGGTTGGCCATGCTGAGCAAACCGGGGCGGTCGTGGCGAAGTGACGGTGAGAACTCGTCGGCGATGCAATAGCCGGGACCGCCTGTGCCCATGCCATCGGGGCAGCCCGCCTGGATCATGAAATCCGGAATCACGCGATGAAAAATAATGCCGTCATAAAAGGGCTTACCGGTGATAGCGCCGGTCGCGAGACCGACAAAATTAGCGACCGTGATCGGCGCTGCATCGTCAAACAGACGGGCCTTAATCGTCCCGAGTCGAGTTGTGATCTCGACATGCAGGTTGCCATCACCTTCGACGTCGATAGCGGGTGGTGTAAACAAGTTCGCCATAGGGCTCTCCTTTGGTGTTTTCGGTGGATTATCAGAGTAAACCGACGGCAAGATAGGCTACATCGATTGAATTGGCAATGCCGTGACAGCCAGCATGAACATGGGTAATATTTTACGCCACTATAAGGGTAATTCCGATGACTAGACAGACGATTCATGTCAAGCGCTCCAGTCGACTCGCCGCGCTGCTAAAGATGGAACTCGACATCAGCAATGGGCGTGCGAAGCAGGCGATCATCACAGGAAAAGTCAACGTAGATAACAGAATGTGCCTAAACCCTGGAGAGCAAGTGGAGGAGGGCGCGGTTGTTGAAGTCGACTGGAACCGACCACGGCAGAGTCGGGGTGATGTGGAGCCCGACTACTTGATCTACCGAGATTCATCGCTGCTGGTCATTAACAAACCGGCGGGCGTACTCGCCACAACAACCGGCGCACAAGAGAAGGGTACGGCGCTGCACATCGCACGCACACTGTGTCGTGGCGGTAAACCACCTCATGTTGTCCACCGATTGGATAAGGATACGTCTGGGCTGATGATTTTTGCGCGGGGGAGCCGCTGTGCACGACACATGCGGATGCTGATCGACGCGGGCGATGTCACCCGAACGTACTTCGCCGTCGTCGCCGGCCGCCCGAAGATGGCAAAGGGTACGATATCGAGCGCGCTACTTCGCGACGCGGGTGGTGGCCGTCGAGGCTCGCAGCGGGGTAGTTTTAATGTAACTCGAAGCGATTCAAATGCGCGGCCGCCACAACCGGAGTACGGTAAACTGGCGATCACACACTACGCTGTGGTTGCGCACTCAGATTCGCACAGTGCGCTCGAGGTGGAACTTGAGACCGGTCGGACACACCAAATCCGCATTCACATGGCTGAACTTGGCTGCCCACTCGCGGGCGAAAAGGTGTACGCAAGGAACACAGATGCCAGTCGGCACGCACTTCATGCAGGTCGGCTCGCTTTTCGACACCCATTCAAAGATGAGACCATCCGCTGCGAAGCCCCCTGGCCACCGGATCTAAGAGCGATGTCGCCAATTGGAAACAAATGGTGATTTAACGTATGTATGGACAGGCTGTGCGGGTAAAATGAAGCCAGCGCGTCGGAACTCGAGGGCAAACCATGGTGGAAAGCAGGTTTTATTATTGCGGCGTCGTCGCACTCATGTGCGCGCTTGCGGCGTGCGATGACAGTACCACGGAGCAAAGCTGTCGAGTATCGGCAGACTGCCCGCTCCCACTCGTCTGCTATGGCGCCGTTGAATCAACACCGACCGAACCCGGCCGCAATGGACGCTGTATTCAAGAATGTCGCGTCGACAGTGACTGCCAAGATGGGCTCTGCATCGACTCGGTTTGTGGTCAACCTGGTCGGGCTTGTCGCACCAACTCTGAATGCGTGCCGTTCGGTCAAAGCTGTGATCCAGGCACACGACGTTGCGTGTCTCCTTGCGCGCCCAATGGTATTTGTCCCGAAGGGACACGCTGCTCAGCCAACCAATGTATTCCGTTTGACGATGGTCCGAGGCAAGATGCGGAGGTACCAGCCCGTCGCGATGCACAAGTCACACCGGTTCGCGACGCGAGAGTGGTCATGAACGATGCGATGGCGCCCCGAGCCGATATGCGGCCACCGCCTCGCGATATGCGTCCGCCGATGGCCGACAGCACGCCGCCGCCGCCAGTTGATATGGGTGTTGTCAACCGGGGCAACGGACAATACGGAGATCGCTGCCGATGTGGTGCTGATTGCGCCAGCGGGCTCTGTGTTCCCAATCCATACGATCAATTTGCCGGTGAGTGTTCGCAAGTCTGCGGCCCAAATGCGGATTGTCCAGGCGTGGACAGCTGTATACAAGTATCCGTACCGGGTCCCTCACAGAATTGCCCTCCAGCCGGGTTGCCTTTTGATGAAGGCGACATCATCTCCGTATGCGCGGTCAACGAAACGGGCATTCCGTGTAACGCGGGTGAGAACTGTACGATCGGTGGTACCTGCTACCCACCACCAAATCCGATTCCAGGCCAGGTGGACGTTCAAGCTGCCTGCGCAGCGCCGTGTGCACGCGACGCCGAGTGTCCCGTCGGCTTTACCTGCCAAGGCATCCAAACGGATGCGGGTCAAGTCGTGAATGTCTGTGCGCCAGAGGCACAGGTTTTCATATGCCCCGATGGCAGCAACGGCTCGTGCGGGGGCGTATGCCGAGTTGGCCCGGGGGAAGATGAAGTAAACGTCAGTCATTGCATTGTGTTGGCACCGAATCAGCCCGGGTATTGTTCGTGTTCCTGCAACTCGGCCGCTCAATGTCCTGCCGGGTATGCTTGCTCACGCAACGTGATCGATACCCAGGACCCAGCGCGACCAGGTATTTGCCTACCGATTAGCGGCTACACCTGCCCGCTCGGTAACGACAGCTGCCTATCGCTCGCCTGTGTGGGCCAATTGGAGGCCGAACTCATCAGCCGTTGTACAGCGCCGTGCACGAATCAGAACGACTGTCCTGCCAACTACGAATGCATGCAAATCCCCAACGAGCCCGGCAGATACTGCGTTGCAAACCCACAAGCTCGATAGCACCACCCAATCGATTTAAACGCTTGCCGCTCTACAACAGCGTTAAGCAACTTGCGAAAATGTCTCGTAGCGGTAAACTTAAGTAAGGGAACGTCGGGTGTATCCAACTTTTAAAGATAAGCTTAAGGAGCAGTGAAATGGGTCGAGCGCGCTCCGCAATTGCGGCTCGCACGAGTGTAGACGCATTAGAAGCCTCGCTTTTGGAGGCGTTTGCGTCAACAAAGGTGAAATCAGAAACGCATGAAGATTTCTATGATGCGATGAGCTTTTGTCGCGACAATAGCGAAGAGTTCAATGGCGAAGAAGGGCATGAAGGCTGGTACCTGTGGCAAGTCGGTGACTGGGCTGTAGCGGGTGATATCAGCATGCAGTTTTGCGAATCTCAATCAGCGCTCCAAAAGTTGAGCGAATCGGTCGGTGAGTTGGTGTCCGCAGGCATCGACACCGGGTTCGAATTTGCCCACTTTTCTGTCTACACGAACGGACAGATAAAACGACTACTGACCCTCGAAGACGATGAGCTTGTGGAAGATGGGTTTCCAGTAGAGGCCGAGCGTGGTCAGCAAATGAATGACTTTGATGAGCAAGAGGCAGAGCGTTTGTGGACAAGCTATGGCCTACCCACGTTTGAGCATGACCCGCTCGATGGGCCGTTCGTCAGTTTGGCGGTGAAACGCTAGGACTCGCTTTAGCGCGTGCTGAATCAGCATCGTTCTTATCCCGCGACGTCGACATGCCTTTGGGTCGTTGTGCTCGATGCTGCTTTAGCCGGCGGCGGTACGCCGCCTTAGAGTCACCCCACCGGTGTTGAATATGTACTGTCGCGAGAGATGGGTTTGCCCGCTCCACCTTTACTGACCATCGATGATCTTGCTCTGCACGCCGGAGCGCGCCACTGTCGGTGGCCTGGTAGCCAACCTCCAGTAGGGCATTGCGCAGATCCATCTCGGGAAACTCACCGCGATATATGAGCGCAACGCGTTCGATGTCTGTGAAGCCGGCGCCGAAGTGTAGACCGTGGAATCGCGAATACTCAAACCCGACGTATGTAAGCGCCGCCAGAACCGGCATCCATTTGGGATGTTGGCCAAACACATCCCAAATGGGCTCGAGTGATGAATGATCCGTACGGATGAATTCAACAGAGAGTACGACGGGCTCATCGGCGCGTGCCTCGATACTGAGCTTGAGTCGGCCCTGCTCGGCATGCTCGGCCTCGAGCTGACCCTCTGCAGCTCGCAATGTCCAATTCGCTTGCCGTAGACTCTTGCCGATCGCCTGCATCAATCGAGCGCCCGATTCAAGTGTCAGAACACGAGCGACATCACGCCGCAGGCCTGGCGCAAGGCGCGTGAGCTGCATGTTTCGATGTAACTCGACCCCGACAATTTTGTACTCAACATCCGCCGGCATCAGCGACGACAAGCGCTTGCGCAGGGTGAGCGTGTTCCGCAATGGTTTCTGTAGAGCGTATTGACGCCGCTTCTTGCTCTCATTCTTCGCCGCGCGTATGAGATCGGTCCGATCCATGACGGGCTGCTCTTGAACCTGGGGTTTGGGAATGGGCTTGGCTGTCACCGCACGCTCATCGCTCAAATCAGCGGCCGCCGGGGTCTGGGTGGGCGCAGGTGATTTTGCCCCGTGACAACCGAGGCATAACAGCAGCCCGAACACACCGCGACAGTACATCTTCTCAGCCTCCTCATCCGTTGAGCGCTAAATAACACGGCTAGCAGCGTTCGAGTAAGGGTTACCGCCCTTGGCATTCGCTTGAGCATATGACAGGACAGTGATAGATGGTGGACAGACCGAGGTGTGAGCAGACGATTGGCAAACAAGATTCTCATCGCAGAGGACGACCCAACAACCGTTGGAACCCTTGAGGCGCGTCTGACGGGTATTGGTCACGACCTGCGAATTACTCGAGATCCAGACAAGTTCGCTGAGCTCTTCCAAACGGAAAAACCAGAATTGGTGATCATTAGCCTCACCTTAAATGGGGCCGATGGTGTCGCCCTCTGTCGCATGATCCGAGCGCGTCCACTCGGGGCGCTCGTGCCGATCATACTTCTGGGGACGGGACAGGAGGGCATTGAATCAGCCCAGCAGGCCATCGCCCTCGGTGCAGACCACTATTTCCGCAAACCAATGGAATTCGACGCCTTGATCCGAAAGGTGAAAAACTACGTCGGCGAACCCGAAGCGCTCGCATCTAGTACGACGGATTTTGATGACTCGCAGTCCATGGACTCTGGCCAGTGGGCCTCGGACGAATGGCGTGATCTAGAAGCCCTGCTCCGACCGGACCCTGCAACAACGCTCACGATGGATGAACCGTTCTTCGACGAGAGGCCACCGCCGTCGATTCTTGATGCGATCACGATGCCGCCATCCTCACAGACCGTGGACGCGTCTATCCATGGCGCTCAGGGGGACTGGGGGGCTAGGCCACGACCAAAACAACAAATGGGTGCTGCGGCTCCATCGGAGGACTCAGTCCGCGAGGATAGGAGTCGGGGCACCCTGGACCAAGAGCCAATAGACACTCAAGTCACCATGGAGCGTCTTAAGCTCAATGAATCATTCGACGGTGTCGCTGGAATAGAGAGCGACGGACAAAGAGATCACGATGCTGCATTTGAGATGCGCGCCGCAGATGTGAAATCGGTGCCAAGACCAGCTCAGAGCCGCTCGACACCTCGAGTTCTACAGAATCTTCCGAACACTTTCTTTGGCCGACCGATCGCGTTGAGCCAACGCGGCATCGAGCACATCCTCTGGTCCGTTGCGAGCAACCGCTTGACATGTCGTATCGAGGTGGCTGCGAGTGGGGCGCTCAGACGAATTTTCGTCGAAGATGGCCGACCAAAATTCTGTGATAGCAGCTTGGCGAATGAGGACCTCGCCGAATACTTATGTCGCCAAGGGCGAATCGACCCACAGGTGCTCAAAGGGGTCCGTGAGCGTGCAGCGCTGCTGGACACGAACGTGGAAGAGTTACTCATCGAGGCAGGCGCGCTGACGGCGGATGAACTGCACAGCCAACTCAAGGGGTATTTGCTGGAACGCTTGATCGCGTTTTTTACCATTGAAGATGGTGAGGCCGCCATCATTCAAGAAGGGCCTAGACCACTCGAGCTTGTGGAGTTAAACGTGCCCGTCGCCCGTCTGATCTTAGATGGGATCACGCGTAAATTCGGACGGCTGCGCCTCTATCGCATATTTGGCACTTCACGATTGATGCCGATGAAAGTGGATGGTGCTGCGCAAAACGTGGCCGACTTATTGCGACCTGAGGAACGCCTTGTTCTCAATGCCGCAGATGGCCGGCAGACGGTCAATGAGATCGCACGACAAACACGAATACCCGATACTGATGCGCTCGCGATACTATACGGTCTCTGCGTGCTCGGCCTGATCCAAGAACCGGCGCGGTCGGGCACCAATGAACTCGCCCTGTCCGAGGTGAACACAACACGTGCCCTCGCGCCCCGTACCGCAGACCAATTGCCGGGCTATAGCGACCTCGTTAGACAAATGTACCACGCGATCCTGTCCACCGATTATTTTCAGATATTGGGCATTCACCGAGAGGCGAATCAAGCCGAGGTACGGGCCGCATACGAAGACCTGGCCCAACGATTTAATCCACATCGTGTCGGTCGAGATAGCCCTTTGTTTCACCAAGTTAAAGATATTTCTGTCGTGCTCGATGAGGCCTATCGGCTGTTGTCGAATCGCCGACTACGAACCCGTTATTTAAACGCGATCAGCTAGAACGAGGGTCGACTCAATGGCCAAATTAGATGTCCTTAAGTGGCCCGATCAAGGATTGAGAGCCACCGCAACTCGGGTGACTGAGTTCGACGCACAATTACACCAACTCGTCGACGATATGTTTGAGACGATGTATGACCTGTGTGGCGTCGGCCTTGCGGGCACACAGGTCGGTGTATTGAAACAAGTCATCGTCGTCGATTGCGGCCAAGACGAACGGGACCCACTCGTCTTAATCAACCCTGAAATCAACCGAACCGAGGGCGAAATCATTTGGCCGGAGGGCTGTCTCTCGATACCGGGGGTCCGTGCCGATGTGACGCGCTATGGCACGATTGAGGTCGTGTTCAGCGACCAGTACGGAGAAAACCGACATCTCACGGCTACGGGTCTCCTCGCCGTGTGCATTCAACATGAGATGGATCACTTGGAGGGGAAGATGTATTTCGATCACCTCGGTCAGTTCGAACGCAGGGCGGTTCTCAATGCATACCGCGACTACTTAGAGAGTGACGAGGAGGCCGCTCCATGACAGCGCTCAAAATCATATTCATGGGTACCCCAGAGTTCGCAACGCCATGCCTACAAGCTGTGATTGATTCGCCACACGAGATCGTTGCTGTGGTCAGCCAACCTGACCGACCCGTCGGCCGGGGACGGAAAATGACCCCGCCGCCCATTGCTGCCTTGGCATCGAAAAATCAGCTCAAACTGTTTCAGTGGGAAAAATTGAACCAGGAAAGTTATGACGCGTTGAGCGCCCTCGAGTGCGACCTCGCAATTGTGGTTGCCTACGGCAAAATCTTGCCGCAACGGTACCTCGATCTTCCTCGACTTGGGTGTTTGAATGTCCATTCTAGTCTATTGCCGGCTTGGCGAGGTGCCGCGCCGATTCAATGGGCCGTTATCAATGGCGACAGAGAGACAGGTGTCTCGATCATGAGGCTTGATGCGGGTATGGACACCGGTGATGTCGCGCTGCAACAGCGTACAGAGATCGGCGCGGATGAAACCGCGGGAGAGCTGCACGATCGCCTCGCGCTCATCGGCGCTGAGGCGCTCTCGAACGTGATCGAACAGCTCGTTGATGGCCGTGCAGAATTTACGCAGCAAGAACATGAGCGTGCGACGCACGCACGTCGACTGGCAAAGAGCGATGGCTTGGTTGATTGGCACCAGCCAGCACTGGCTGTGCACAACCATATCCGAGGTATGTCTCCCTGGCCGGGCGCATACGTGACCACACCTGCGGGTCCTCTCAAGATTCACGGCTCCCGCCCCGTTCCAGGCCAAGGTCAACCAGGGCACATCATCGCCATCGAATCCGACGGGCCGGTGATCGCCTGTGAGTCGGGCGGCGTGGTCCTGACAGGACTGCAACGCCCGGGTAAGAAGCGGGTCCGCGGTGACGAATATGTGCGGGCATACGAGTTGAATGTGGGCCAGCCTCTGGTACAAGAGTCGTGAAGCGCGCTGCTGATGCGCGTGCTGTCGCCTTCTCCGTACTGCGCTCACTGAGAGATGAAAGTCACTTTCTCCAATTCAAACTCGATGCAGAGGTGGCAAAGGCGAAGCTCTCACAGGCAGACCGCCGATTCGCTTGGCGCCTGGTGCTCGGTACATCTCGGTGGCTCAGCCATCTCGATGCGCACATCAAGCTCTTTGTAAAGCGCAACGGGATGAAGAAGATCGAACCCGATGTGCTCATGATCTTAAGGCTTGCGGTCTACCAACTGCATTTTCTCGACCGTATACCGGCACACGCTGCGGTTCACTCAGCGGTGGAGCTCACCAAGGCCAACGTTGGTCCGCGCGCTACGGGTTTTGTAAACGGCGTCCTCCGGCAAATGTTGAGAGCCCCGCAGGCCCCCCAGTTCAGCAAGGACGCGTGTGGGCTCGCTGCGCAGTATGGTCACCCCCAGTGGCTGGTTGAGCGGTATATAAAGGCCTATGGTTTCGAGGCTGCGCACGCTCGCTGCGCGTTGAACAACCAAGACGCCCCTCTCACCATACGAGCAGCGCTTGGTGAGCGAGATAAGATTGCTCAAACCATCACCAGCGAGAGTGGCGCGGTGGCGGTATGCGATTACGCACCGAACGGCCTTAAGATCATCGACCACCCCAATCCGTTTGGCAGCCCATCGTTCTCCGAGCGCATTTGGTGGGTCCAAGACGAGGCATCGCAGCTTGTGGTTGACCTTCTCGATCCGCAGTCCGGTGAGACGGTTTGGGATGTGTGCGCCGCACCAGGTGGAAAGTCGCGCTATATCGCCGACAGAATGAAGGGGTCGGGCAGGCTCCTGTCCACTGATATCGACCCGACCAAGGTCGAGAGACTCGATGACGCGTTGCCATCAAACCTAATTGAGACACGTGTGCACGATAGCCGGCAGCGACTCGCTGAGACCTTCGACCGTGTGCTCATCGATGCGCCCTGTACAGCATTGGGACTCGTGCGTAGGCACCCTGAGATCCGTTGGAGACGCCGGCCGAGAGACATAAAGGAACGTGCTCAGTTACAATTAGAGATTCTCTCCGCTGCAGCCCTGAGCGTCAACGAGGGTGGCATCTTAGTCTACAGTGTTTGTAGCGACATGAACGAAGAGGGTACGGGCGTCATCGAAGCATTTTTATCGAGGCACCCTGAATTTCAATTTGACGCGCCGCCAGCTGAGTCACCGGTCGCGCCATTGTATCGCGCGGGCCGTCTGGAATTAGACCCGCTCAAACTCGATTGCGATGCTTTCTTCGCCACTCGATTGCGCCGAAGACGAGACTGATGTACGTGATCCGAACAATGGTATGCAGGGAGAGCTCAACGTGACCACGAAAGCCACCATTACCCCTTCGATTCTCGCCGCGGACTTTGGACATCTGTATGCGGAAGTGGAAGCGATCGACGCTGCAGGTGCTGACTGGATTCACCTCGATGTCATGGACGGTCATTATGTCCCCAACCTCACGTTCGGGCCGCCGATCATTCAATCGATTCGCAGCGCTACCGATAAACGCTTCGACGCACACCTGATGATCGAAAACCCTGACCGATGGGTTGAGGCGTATCGAAAAGCGGGTGCAGACTCAATCACAGTTCACGCTGAAGCAAGTCGACATTTGCATCGTTCTGTTCAGGTGGTTCGCGGCACGGGCGCTCGCGTTGGTGTGAGCCTGAATCCACATACGTCGCTGCACTGTCTCGAGTATATTCTCGACGAAATCGATCTGGTGCTTTTGATGACAGTGAATCCGGGTTTTGGCGGTCAACGCTTCATCGAGAGCGTCATACCAAAAATAAGAGCATTGCGTGGCATGGTCGACGCCCGTGGCCTTGATGTGGATATCCAAGTGGATGGGGGCATCAAGACCAGCAACATCACAGAGGTCGCGGCGGCGGGCGCGAATGTATTCGTCGCGGGCTCCGCGGTCTTTGGACAAGAGAACTATACTCAAGCGATATCCGCTCTACGCAAAGGTGCAAATGCAGGTTTATCAGAGAGCGCATCCAGATAAGCCACTCTACCGAACGACGCGAGAGGCTCTGTGAGGCCTAGGCGTCGTTCGCCATTCTCCTGAGAACGGTGTGCAAGATACCGCCATTTCGATAGTAATCCACTTCGACCGGTGTATCGACGCGACAGTCCACGGTAAAGTCGACGGCATCACCATCCACTGTCTGCGCTGTCACCTGAATCTCCTGTCGGGCCTGAAGATTATCATCGATGTGAATGGTGAAGGTCTCGGTTCCATCAAGCCCTAAGCTCTGAGCTGTCTCGCCGGCCTGGAATTGCAGCGGCAACACACCCATGCCCACCAAATTTGAGCGATGGATACGCTCGTAGCTCTCAGCGATGACCGCTCTGACACCGAGGAGGAAGGTGCCCTTGGCTGCCCAGTCGCGACTCGATCCCATGCCATAATCGGTGCCCGCGAGAACCAGTAGTGGCGTCTCCTGATTCTTGTAGGCGACAGCGGCATCGTAAATGGTTGCCACATCACCCTGATTGAGTTCATCGTCGTCGGCACCCAAAAAGGTGGTCCAGCCGCCTTCGGTACCCGGTGCGAGCTGATTTCTCAATCGAATGTTGGCAAAGGTTCCACGGGTCATCACGCGGTCGTTTCCTCGTCGTGAACCAAAGCTGTTAAAGTCGCCTGGTGCCACACCGTTGTCAGCCAGATAACGCGCCGCGGGCCCGTCCTTGGCGATCGCGCCGGCGGGACTGATATGGTCTGTGGTCACAGAGTTTTCGACTTTGACGAGCACACGCGCGCCATCGATCGATGCGATCGGCTTTGTCTCCCGTGATAAACCGACGAAGAAGGGTGGCTCCTGTACGTAGGTTGAGTCTGGGCTCCATCCATAGACTTCGCTCTCTTCAACAGCGACGGCTTGCCACATTTCAGGTCCGCGATCGGCATTTGCATAGCGGCGCTCGAACTGTTCACGAGTCACACAGCGCTCCATAAGCTTTTGGATCTCTTGGTTAGATGGCCAGATGTCTTTGAGAAATACGTCATCCCCATCGGCGGTCTGGCCAATCGGATCCGACGCCAGATCAATATCCACGGTGCCTGCGAGGGCATAGGCAACCACCAATGGCGGCGAGGCGAGATAGCTCGGTTGCACCAATGGGTTGACGCGCCCTTCAAAATTCCGATTGCCCGACAAGACGGCCGCCGCTTTCAGATCGTTCTCACGTATGGTCTCGGCCACCTCCGGAATGAGGGGACCGGAGTTTCCGATACAGGTCGTACAGCCGTAGCCCACCGTATGAAAGCCGATCGCCTCCAAGTCGGCGCTTAACTCAGCGCGGTCGAGATAGTCTGTGACAACTCGGGAACCGGGCGCCAGAGAGGTCTTGACCCACGGTTTGCGCTTCAAGCCGAGCGCGCGCGCCTTGCGGGCGACGAGACCCGCCGCGATGAGCACCGAGGGGTTACTCGTGTTTGTACAACTCGTAATCGCCGCGATGACCACTGACCCATCACCGAGAGTGTGGGTGTCACCGGCCATCTCAAACTCGACGGATTGAGGTCCACCCTCAGCACCGTAGGTGTCCGCCAAGTCATGGTGAAACTGTCGCTTCATGTCACTGAGGAGCACTTTGTCTTGTGGTCTCTTGGGACCAGCCAAACAAGGCTGGACGGTGCTGATGTCGAGCTCCAATACATCCGTGTATTCAACTTCAGCCGAGTCGTTACGCCACAGGCCCTGTAGCCTACAATACTGCTCTACTGTCTCGCACAGCGCATCTGAACGCCCAGAGCGTCTCATGTAATGGATCGTCTGGTCATCGATGGGAAAGAAACCCATCGTCGCACCATACTCCGGTGCCATATTTGCGATGGTGGCCCGGTCAGGCAATGACATCGCATCGAGTCCTGGACCATAGAATTCCACAAACTTCCCGACGACACCCCGTTCACGCAGCATCTGTGTAATGGTCAAGACCATGTCCGTTGCGGTGGCGCCCTCAGCCAGGGTACCGGTCAATCTAAAGCCGATCACCTCAGGAATCAGCATGTAGATGGGCTGGCCGAGCATCACAGCTTCGGCCTCGATACCGCCAACACCCCATCCGAGAACCCCGAGGCCGTTGATCATCGTGGTATGAGAGTCCGTACCGACGAGGCTGTCCGGATAAACCTCGGTGACACCGTCGACCGTACGGGTGAGCACCGCATCGGCGAGATACTCTAAGTTCACTTGGTGGACGATACCCGTCGCCGGTGGGATCACCCTGAAGTTTTCAAAACTATTCTGACCCCACTTCAAGAACTCGTAGCGCTCTCGATTTCTTTCAAACTCAACCGCGGCGTTGAGGTCGAGCGCATCATGACTGCCAAAGTTGTCAACCTGAACCGAGTGATCGATGACAAGGTCACATGGGACGAGCGGGTTGACCTTTTGGACATCACCGCCCAAGCGTTGCATCGCACTTCGAAGCGCGGCCAGATCGACCACGGCGGGGACACCGGTGAAGTCTTGCAGGACGACCCGACCTGGCTTGAACGGCACCTCCTGTTCGCCCACATCTTTGGCATTGTAGTTCGCCAAGGCCTCGACATGCTCCTCTGTGATCGCGAAGCCGTCTAGGTTACGCAGCACCGCTTCGAGCAAGACTTTAATCGAATAGGGTAATCGGTCGACGTGTCCAACCCCGCTCTCGGCAAGGACGTTCAAATCGTAGACTCTGAGTCGACCGAGTGCCGTCTCAACCATCTTCGCTGCGCCGAATGGATCCTGGGTTGCCATACAAATACTCCCTTATTCAATGGGTCATACGAGATGCGTTTTGAAAACTACGCTGACCATTCCATTTGATCAATCCCATCCACTGAGAAAGCACCTTTTTAGAGCTCGTCGCGTTCTCTAATCAAAGCCGAGCCGCAACCAGCATGAAGGTCTCAGGGACGACTCACATGTTCGATGGTCAGGTTGCCCATCAAACGGAGTAGACCCGCCTGCTGCCCAAGCCCGCCGCGAACAAACGCGAGATGTCCGACATCCGCAGGTAACTGGGCCCACGTGGGATCGACCGAGAGCCAGCCCGACTCAACTTGCACCTCAGCCCATGCATGATACGCGAATCGACCTTTCAGGTAGGCGAGCCCGGTGACGAAACGCGTTGGAATGCCAATGGCCCTGGCCATCGCTACAAAGAGCGTGGTGTGCTCATTGCAGTCACCCTGTTTCGCCTTCAGCGTCTCGAGTGCGCTGGGTACGCCGATAACGGCAACATCCGCCACGGTGTCACTCACCCAATGCATGAGGCGCTTCGCCGCAGTCAACGTATCCGTGGCCCCTCCAATCGCTTGACGCGCAGCATCGATGATCGGCTGGGCGTCGCTCTGAATCAGCAGGCTAGGTTGTAGGAATTCATCGTCGGCATGTTTGGTGCTTAACGGTTTTCCTGTGAACGCCGTCTCTTTAGTGACCGTCAGTCTGCCATCCGCAAAGTTTTGCCTGCCCACATTCAGTTCAAAACCAGTGAGATCAGCCCCACCCAAGTCAAATGCAATACGGGGGCCTTCAATTTGGGTTTTCTTGAGATCGGGTACATCGATCATCGTACGTTCGACGAGGCTGACCGGCTCGCTTTGACGCCGGGCTTGCAGTTCTGTCTCGCGGACCGCAACGAGCCCGAACCCGAGCTCTTGTCTCATCACCTCCCCACGCCGATTCAACCAGGCATTGAGTCGCATACCATTCACATCTTGGACGATCCTGATGGCGTCGACGAGGCGGTCGACCACAACCACTTGTTCGTGACCGATCACCTCGATGCGCGCCGTTTGCTGTCTTTGCGTAATCGGATCAAAAAGACGCACCTCGCGCGTTGCCCCTGGACTCAGATCCAGCAGGGCCAATCGCGGTCCAAGCGTCTCACGTAAGACCAGCGGGCCCTCGAGTGGAATGCTTTCCTCTCGGGTCTCGCCACCGGTATCAATGGCCAACTTAAGCGTCCTGCCCACCACCACAGCACGACCCAAGAACTGCGCTGGTCCCGCTTCGATCTTGAAGGTAACTCTGTTGAGCGCCATCTCTCCATCGAGCTGTGCTCGGACATCAAGCTCCAATGTGAGCGGCTCGCCCAGAATGCCTTTCTGCTCGATCCGACCCTCGACAGCATACGCGAGCCCAATCTCGTTCAGGGTCTTTTCGAGATGAAAGAAGCCGACCTTACGCTCGTTCAGATAGATACCAAGCCACTCGTGACCCACTTGCGGCTGGGTCGAATTCGGGCTGAGTGCACGTGCGAGGCTGTCGTCGGAGACGGCTGGATTCTCGGTCAAAAGGTAGAGGCATGCGACAAACACGCCCAAAGCCCCGATGCCCACACAATCCCAGCGGTTTAATCGTTTCATGGTGGCAGTATATCCAAGTTCAGTAAAAATCGCCCAAGATCTTGTTGCGCTCGCAGCAGAACCAAACACCCCACCACTGAACACTTGAACGGTGTATGCTTAAGTGCTACCTGTATGTTCTGACTCTGAGGAAATGCAGCTAATGGACATGGATCTTTTTTCGAGTGACGGAGAAGGCGCTGGCGGTTTAATCGAACCGACAGACCTCTACCAAGCAACCCGACATCGCTATCTAAACTATGCGCTGAGCGTGATTACATCACGGGCATTGCCAGACGTGCGGGATGGGCTAAAGCCTGTGCAACGACGCATCTTGTACGGCATGTATAAGGATTTGAAGCTCAGGGCGGATACGCGATTTTTGAAGAGCGCTCGCGTTGTGGGTGAGGTCATGGGTAAATATCACCCCCATGGCGACCAATCCATATACGACGCCATGGTTCGAATGGCCCAAAGCTTTAGCCTTCGTTATCCACTCGTTGATGGACAAGGTAATTTTGGCTCCATCGACGGCGATGGTGCTGCGGCCATGCGGTACACCGAAGCGCGTCTGCAGAGACTCGCAGAAGAGCTGCTCGCCGAGATTGGCGAGGGCACAACGCTGTTCAGAACAACGTATGATGGCCAGCTGTCAGAGCCCATCACATTGCCTGCACAGATCCCAAACTTACTGGTCAACGGTGCATCCGGAATTGCCGTTGGTATGGCGACAAACATTCCACCGCACAATCTGACGGAGATTATCGACGCCCTCGTGTCCATGATCGATGATCCGCTGGTCGATGCGGAGACCGTGTGTCGCCATGTCAAAGGGCCAGACTTTCCCACCGGTGGCGAGATCTTGTCGTCAAAAGATGAGTTAGAGCAGATCTACAAGACCGGTCAAGGCCCAGTGAAGCTTCGGGGCACCTACGAAATTGAGGTCATTAATCGCAAGAAGTGCGTGATCATCAATAGCATACCGTATGGCGTCAATAAGAGCGCGCTCATCGAAAAAATCGCCGGTCATATCGTGACCCGTAAAGTGCCGCAGATTGTGGATGTACGAGACGAGAGTACCGACGATATAAGGATCGTTCTCGAGCTCAAGCGCGGTGCAGAACCCACGGTGGCGATGGCGTATCTGTACAAGCACACGCCCTTGCAACAAAACTTTCACGTCAACCTAACTTGCTTAGTGCCAACGGATAGCCCGGAAGTGTCTGCGCCGGCCAGGCTAAGCCTTCTCGAGGTTTTGAGGCACTTTCTCGATTTCAGAATGGAAGTGGTCACAAGGCGTCTGCGTTTCCAACTCGGGAAGCTGGAGAAGGCCATTCATCGACTCGAAGGTTTTGAGATTATCTTCGACGCTCTCGATGAACTGATCGCACTGATCAGAGCCAGTGAAGGTAAGGCGGATGCAGCCCACAAAATCATGGCGCGCTTCGACCTCGACGAAGAGCAGACAGATGCAATTCTTGAGCTCAAACTCTACCGACTCGCCAAATTAGAGATCTTGCTGATTCAGCGCGAACTCGATGAGAAGCGCAGAGATGCGGAGCGTATTCGTGGGCTATTGGCCAGTGAGTTCGCTCGATGGGGGCTGGTTCGTTCTGAGCTCCTCGAAGTCCGGGAGGCGTATGGGGATGCCCGTCGGACTCGCATCACCGGCCCAGTCGAGGATACGAACTTTGACCCAGAGGCTTACATCGTTCGGGAACGTACGTGGGTGATCGTCTCCCGTCTTGGGCGCATTAAGCGTCAGAAAGGCTTCAGTGATGTCAGCGCCATTCGCGTTCCAGATGGAGACGAGGTCGGCTGGGTCATCCGAACCGACACAACGCATACGGTCACCTTCTATAGCCAGTTTGGCTCAGCGTACACCTTGCGCGTGGACGACATCGGCGCGACTACCGGCTATGGAGAGCCCGTGCAGAGCGCGTTTAACTTCAAAGACGGGGAACGTATCGTCGGTGTGACAACAAGTGATCCTAAAGTGGTCCGCGTGGTACCGGAGGCGATTGAAGCCCTGTCTGAAGACGATCCGAAGCCGCCGTTTGCCGTCGCGTTGTCGAAGACCGGCAAGGCGACCCGATTCGCCATCTCGAGTCACTGCGATGTGAGCACCAAGAATGGTCGACGCTTTATGGGCCTCGCGCAATCGGACGAGGTGGTCGCGGTATTCTTGAGCAGTGGGGACGAGCATGTCGCTTTGGCCACAGAGAAAGGCCGTGCGATGCTCTTCCATGTCGGAGAGATTCCACCAAAAGCAGCCGCGATTCGCGGGGTCAATGCCATCAAGCTTGCGTCGGGCGACGCGATTCTCGGGTTTGTTCTCACCATCAAGAAACGTCAGGGACTGACCGTGTGGACCAGTCGGGGCCGTGAACTGATCGTTCGAGAGACCAGCTACCGACCGGTCAAGCGGGGCAGCAAAGGTTCTGTTGTGATCCAGGTTGGTTCACTGTCGCGTTGCGACTGGCCCTTGGTCCTGTTGCAACCTCATGTCGAGGAGGACGAAGTGGATGCCGAGCTGGAGGAAGGTACATCATGAGCACCAATTATACCGCGAGTGATATCACGATCCTCGAAGGCCTCGACCCGGTGCGTAAGCGCCCAGGCATGTATATCGGTGGCGTCGGCAAAGAGGGCCTCCATCACCTGATCTGGGAAGTGCTCGACAACGCCGTTGACGAAGCGATCAATGGGCACGCGAGCGTCATCAATGTCACTCTAGATGCCGACGGTCGAGGTGTATCGGTCGAAGACAACGGTCGAGGCATCCCAGTGGAAACGCATCCTACGGATTCTCAGAAACGCAGCACGCTCGAGGTGATCTTCACCGAGCTCCATGCAGGCGGCAAGTTCGAACAGGGTGCTTATCGTACGGCGGGCGGCCTACACGGTGTTGGCGCGAGCGTCGTGAACGCTCTGTCGGACAAACTCTTGGTGCGCGTGAAGCGTAATGGCCTGACCTATGAACAACGGTTTTCACGCGGGCACAGCCTCGGCTCTGTCCAGGAAGTTGGACCCGGACGCGGTACGGGGACATTCGTCCACTTTGTGCCTGACGCAACGATTTTTGAGACCGTCAACTTCGATCCAAAATTGATTGCGAGCCGTCTCGAGGTCAAAACTTACCTACACAAGGGCCTGCGGATTGTCTTTCGCGATGAGACCACCAAGGACCGTGATCAGCGCGTACGAGAGTTTAAGCACGAGGGTGGGATTGTCGAATACCTCGACGACCTGATCAGCGCGAGAAGTCGACGCAAAGTCATCGATACCGTCTTCAGTGCTGAACGTGATGACGACGACGGACGTCTTGAGATCGCACTCACCTGGACAGAAGCGACAGATATTGTCGTGCACAGTTTCGTAAACGGGATCCCAACCCAAGACGGTGGGACTCACGAGAGTGGATTACGAGACGCCATCAATAAAGCGGTTCGGGACTACATCGACGTTCATGAATTGACGCCCCGTGGGGTGACGATCTCTGCTGAGGACATTCGGGAGGGACTGACCGCATCGGTGAATCTATTTATCAGCGAGCCCCAATTTCAAGGCCAGACAAAAGACCGGCTCAATAATCCAGAGGTCAGGGGCTTCGTCACATCGGCGATTCGTCCTGTGCTCGAGCAATGGTTACATCAAAATCAGACCACCTCGGGCGCGATCGTCACTCGAATCATTCAGGCCGCTCGTGCTCGACAGGCGAGTCGGTCTGCCGCGGCCGCTGTTCGCCGCAAATCCCCGGTGAGCCATAGACTGAACCTACCGGGTAAACTGGCCGACTGTTCGAGCACAGATCCAGGTGAATCTGAGCTGTTCCTCGTCGAGGGCGACAGCGCCGGCGGTTCAGCGAAGCAAGGTCGGGATCGGCAGACTCAGGCGATATTACCCCTTCGCGGCAAAGTCTTGAACGCAGAACAAGCCAACGATCGCAAAGTCATGGGTAACCAAGAACTCGCCGACATCGTGAAGGCGATCGGCTGCGGGATTGGTGCCGACCTCGATGAAGAGAAATTAAGATACCATAAGATCATCCTACTCATGGATGCGGACAGTGATGGTCACCACATCGCGACGCTGCTGTTGACGTTCTTTTATCGTTATCTTCGTCCACTCATCGACGGTGGTTACGTATACATCGCCCAACCACCCCTCTACCGAGTGGATATCGGTAAGCAGACGTTTTGGGCAGCCGATGACCAGCAACGGGAAAAGATCATCAACAGCCACTCAGGACGCGGCAAGGTTGAGATACAACGCTTCAAGGGTCTCGGTGAGATGATGCCCTCAACATTGTATAAGACCACGCTCGACCCACTACACCGCCGACTACTGCAGGTTCAAATCACCGATGAAGATCGTCTCATTACAGAGACGACCATCACCGAGCTGATGGGTAAAGATCCTGCTGCTCGCTTTCATTTTGTAATGAACAGTGCGCACGAAGCAAACGAGCTCGACATCTAGCTCAATACCAATGAGTGGTCCATACTGGGGCAGTCGGTATTGCGTCCTCATGTAACGGGAGAAAACGTGTGTTCGATCGCAGGCAAATCATGTGCATGGGTTTGGTGAGCAGCCTTCCCTGGCCTGTGTGTAGCTATATCATCCCGCCCAGAGGGGTACTTGAGCAGGCCGACCGTATCCTCAAGCCGGCGCGGGGCTTGACCGCGACGTTGACAGGTCGCGCACTCAATCAACCGTCAAACACCATGGTCTCAGTCAGCGAAGTCTGGCATTTCGGGCCAGACCCAGAGTTCACAATTGAGATGACCGCGACCAACGATCCAGCTCCACCGCGTACCGATAGTTCATCAGCACACCTCGCGCTCACGCCGGTCCTGCAGAAGACATTCGCAGGCATCTTCTCCATGGGCGATATCGCAAGCTGTCTAAGAGCGCTTAAGATCTCCATGAGAGAGCATCACCTCGACTTACTACAAGACCGACCCATGTTTGTCATTGGGGCTGCCGACCGCCACACGCGTGCCTCGACAGTCTGGGTCGACAAGGAATCACTCAACATTCGGCGCTTTCGACTCAACGACGTAATGCACCGATACGACATCCGATTAAATCTCTGGAATCGACCATCCACCAAAGGCGTTTTCCCGAGCGAGATCATCATTCTGAGGGATGGCCGCCCCCATCGAATCCTACAGACGACCCAGGTCAATTTGAGGGGAACTTGAGTGAGTCGATTTGCCGAAATCGCTATACCTGTACCGCTTCGAACGACCTTTCACTACCGGGTGCCGCCACGTTGCTCACAGAATATCAGTCCAGGTCAACGCGTCTTGGTGCCGTTTGGGTCGCGAAAGATGGTCGGCTACTGCGTTGGGATCACTGACGAAGCACCGCAGGGCGTCGATGCAAAAGAGCTGATTCGCATCATCGACGAAGACGAACCCACCTTTGGTCCAGCCAT
This sequence comes from Bradymonadia bacterium, assembly GCA_049889275.1. Classification (GTDB taxonomy): domain Bacteria; phylum Myxococcota_A; class Bradymonadia; order UBA7976; family UBA1532; genus UBA1532. The sequence continues at coordinate 66,479 of JBMHDS010000045.1, forward strand.
GATGTCGTTTGTCAGCTTTCTTGCTGACTATTATATGGCCCCGATCGGTGAGGTGATGCGCAGCGCACAC
>JBMHDS010000046.1:0-36914 GCA_049889275.1 Bradymonadia bacterium
CAAAGGTGCATCGCGTCAGAAGAGCTTGAGCGCCTACGGGGATCGACCAATTTAAATCACGCGCTGCTCAACGAACAGATGAAGCAGTTTATGACGCTTAGAAAATCCGATGACATCACTGAATTTTACTTAAGTGACCTCGATGAGTCGGTGCGGCATCTCTTAGACATTCAGGGTGGTGCCGAGCGCATTAAGAAGACGCCTTTTCCACCGACCTACGGCTTTCTCGCCACCAAGCTGACGCAGATTTATGCGTTGCTGCTTCCGCTCTGCATCGTCCACCAAATCGGCTGGTGGGTGATTCCAACCAACCTCGCAATTTGTATGGCGTTTCAATTGATCAATGAAGTTGGTCGTGCACTTGAAAATCCGTTTACACAATTCTGGCCAGCGCTGCCCTTGTCGGCGATGAGCCTGACTATAGAACGCAATATCCGCCAAGCGCTCGGCGAGACTGAGTTGCCACCGGGTGAGCAAGCCACGAAGCACCAAGGCATCTCTGTGCTCATGTGAGTCGGCGCGTTCGCTTGGCTCGACCGCGTCGGGCCTGAACTCAATTTCAAATGAGTGCGCCGCCCACCAAAGTCACCTGCGCCCTTCGAGGTCCGTTAGCTGAAACTTAAGTGGGCAAGAATAGCCGCTCAGACCCCGTGTAATCGCCTTTTTTGACAACCACATGGAATTGGCTGAGACTCGCAGCATCGGCCAAAAAGGGTGGTCGTGTATCTAGACTTCAAACGAGATGGGAGGCGCTTCGATGAAGCTGAACGAAACACTTAAGATGCGCAGCATGGTCTGTATGTTGATTTGTGCCATGGCACTGTTTGGTTGTGATGATGACTCAAGCAGTGGCGGTGCAGGCGGTGCAGGCGGTGCAGGCGGTGCAGGCGGTGCAGGCGGTGCAGGCGGCGCAGGTGGTGCAGGCGGCGCAGGTGGTGCAGGCGGCGCAGGCGGTGCAGGCGGCGCAGGCGGTGCAGGCGGTGCAGGCGGTGCAGGTGGTGCAGGCGGCGCAGGCGGTGCAGGCGGTGCAGGCGGCGGTGCGGCGATGCCTGTCTCGTTCGACGACTTCATGGCGGCGCTTGCGGCAGCTCAATGCCAAGGGTTTGCAGACTGCTGCGATTTAGATGAGGCCGCGGTCGCACGATGCGAAAGTGTGCTTGGTTATGATGTCGCCCAACAATACGACAGCACGAATTATGACGAAGCGCTCGGTGGACAGTGCTTGCAAGCATTACAGCCGATTTTAGACGGCGTTACGTGCGCAGACCTTGTACCAGACGAAGACTCCGGTTCTAATCCGGTGAATCAGGCTGGGCCGTGTGCCGATGTACTCGCGGCGATCACAATTGTCGGTACGGCTGAGGTCGGTGGTGCCTGCGAGGAAGACCGTGATTGTGCGCCCGTTGAAGGTGCTGATGTATCATGTGGATTCGACACCTGTGAGGCCGCATTTGTCGCGAGTGAAGGTGACGCGTGTACCACGACCTGCGAGCGCGATGGCATCAGCACCAGCTGTGTTGGTAGCGGGGCAGACGACGATGGCAATGAATACCAGTGCTGGAAAAATGATGGTCTCTTCTGCGGCCCTGGTGCCACATGCCAGCCGCTGATCGCAGAGGGGGAATCTTGCGCTGGGGCAGGGGGCGGTGGTTGCGCCGATGGGCTTCGTTGCGATGATGCCGATGCGACCTGTATGCCTAAGCTCGCCGATGGCGAGGCTTGCAACAACAGCGAAGACTGTAGCTCAAATTACTGCGACTTTAGCGCCGCTGAAGGTCAATGTGCGGCACAGCTTGGTGCCGGTGAAATGTGCGTCGACGGTTCACAATGTGAGAGTCAGCTGTGTAGCGAAGAGAGCGGTTGCGCCGACCCTGAGCGCGGCGGCATCGACCTCCTCTGCGGCTTCTTTAGCGAAGGCGCTTAAGATTATCTTGTTCTGGGCGCCTGCAACAGGGCGCCCAAAGCACCTCCCTCAATGGCAAGTCCCTATCGCACTGGCCGGGCGAGAACGTGCAAACCTCAATTCCAGCGACCTGAAGAAGAATCGGCTTTAAGCTCTATCCGCAACCTGAGACATCAAGCAAATCCGTCTATAGACCGCGCGTATTCGAGGATGCTGTCCACGCGTTTGAAGCCAAGCTTTTCATTGAGGACGAGCATCGGGTTGTTTTGATGATTCTGTGTGGAGATGTAGCGCACATCGCTGCTCTCTAGCATCTCGAATAACTGGCACTTCAGCGCAGTGGACAAACCCCGCCGGCGATAGGCGGTCGCAACGCCTGTATAGTTGATATTGCTTGTCTCGTTCTTCGGCTGGCCCATGCAGAGCAGCGCGATGGGTTGATCGTCATGGATGGCGATGATCGCCCTCGCCCGATCGTTTTCCGGTGACTGCCAAAATGTTCGCCATTGCTCAAGTGTGAGCTCGTGTTTAGCGAGGGCACTCGGAATGTCCCTGGCCGATGCTGCATGTAATCGCCAGAGCGCCGCCTCCCAATTTGGATGGCGCTCTGCGTAGGCTTGGCCCGTTATAAACCGGATGCCGGTAGCCCGGATAGACGCCAGCTTTGCGAGTGCCCACTCTGGTAGCGGTTCACTGACGGCTCTCTGACTCCAATGCAGCTGGTCTGATAATTCGAACTGATACCGCTCCAAGAACTTGGGCCCGCTTTGGTCTCGTCTAAACCCTTGCGCGCGGACGATTTGCTTTGCTGGAAACCCTTTACAGGCCGCCATGAGTTCAGTGAGCAGATGCCGTCCGATGCCCTGTCTTCGGTGCGCTTTGGCCACGCAACCCACCAAGGTCGCGATGGATTCGTTTGGTCCGTCGCTCAAAGCGCCAAAAGCCACCAACCGGTGGTTGTGCCATACGGTACATGTATGCGCTTCGTAGCCTTGAGTCAGTCGCTTTAACTCGGCGATGGCATGTTCGGGCGCGACGGCGGTAAAAAGCGGAAAAATGGCACTGACCAAATCAAAAATCTGCTCAGATGTGTTCTGACTATAATCACATGGCTTGAATAAATAGGTCATCGCGACTGCATCCCCGAGCTGTCTCTCCACACGCCTACCACAACAGAGGATGCCGAGTAAGGCAAGGTATCCATCTCGACCCACATCATCGGTGTATCGGTCAAGACGCTCTGTCATTTTGTCATAGCGGTCGCTTGCTGCTGGGGCCGCTTGCTGCTGGGGTCGCATCAGTGCTCGCTTCTAGGCCGCGATCTCGTCTCGGCGGGAACCAAGACTCAGCTACAATTGCATACGATGTAAAATATCTACCGACCGTATGGGGGATCGTGTCTGTAGCGTTGATGACACAGATTCAAGTGGTTGATTGGGATGAATCCACCGGCGATGTGTCCGGATTACCCGAATTCAAGGCTGATACTCGTTTTGGCATTTCTTTTGCTACCTAGCGCGGCACACAGCAACGTTGGAGAAAACGCAATGCACACCATTCAACGCGCAGGCCTACTCGCCTCATGCTTCTTTTTGGGAGCGCTCACCGGTTGTATTGAGAGCCTGGCCGTCAACGATGGTCCGCTCGCTCATCAGAATGTACCGACGGTCAGAGCCCGTCTTACGGCTAACCAAGAGGTCAGTCTGACCTGGAGTAAGCCCCATTTTGAATCCAAGACCATCGAGATTGAGTATCAGGAACTTGACCGTGGCCAATGGCTGGGCTGGGAATTTCTTGAGGAGCTGTCGGGTCGTGTGAACTCGTATGTGGATGGACCCGTGTTTGGCACGTTGCGTTATCGAGTGCGCTGGCTGAACGGTCCCGATGATACATCTAACTGGGCTGTCTCCGATGTGGTCGGCGATTTTCAAGGCGGCGCGGGCGGCTCCGGTGGTGGAGGCGGCGAAGGCGGTGCTGGAGGTGCCGGCGGTGCTGGTGGCTTCGGCGGTGCTGGTGGTTTCGGCGGTGCTGGTGGTTTTGGTGGTGGCGTAGAGAGCAACTTTGACGCGATCGATGATGCGCTCAGAGAGCTTGAACGGCAGAGCGGCGGCCTTGAAGGCCAATTTAATCAGGTTCAGCGGGATGCAGGCGATGTGTCTAACCGTGGCGCTGCGGTCGTGGGATTAAACAATTCGATGGCCGACTTCGACAATGAGTATCAACGTCTAGACGAAGCGATTTCGACACTGGACGAGGATGTGTTCAATATCCTCAACGTCTCAGCCGCTTCCATTCAAGGATTTCGAACGCGCCACGCCGCTCTCTCTGGTCAGGTTGGGCAGTTTGAAGGCATGGGGAATGCACTTAAGAACAACGCCGCGGCGGCCGCAACGGTGCTGCAAGATGCTCAGTCACTCGCTGGCTTGCTCGATGTTGTGGAAGGTCGCAGAGACGCTGTGGATGGTCGTGCCTTCGACATAGAAGACGCGATCAGCGACGCATTGAACACAGGGGCGCTCACGCAGTTAGAAGAAGAGCACCTGACAGACCGTCTCCGGGCTGTCAGAGCAACGCTTGACGGCGTCAGTTTAGACGATGTCCGGGCTGTGGTGGAGCCCGTCTTGGACGCCGCTGATACCCTTGGTGACCCTGCTATGATCGAAGCAGATGTCAATGAAAACGTGACCGAACTCAGGGGCTTTCTCGATGATGTCATGGTGGCGATTAATGACCTCGAGCTTGACCCAGGTCCAGACCCAGGTCCAGGTCCAGACCCTGACCCGAGGCCAATGCCGGTCAATCTCGAAGCGCCCAACGATCTGCGATTGAGTGCACATCAAGATAAGGTTGTGCGGGTCCGATGGCGATACGCGGGACCGGCAGTCGAGCGATTTAATATCGAGCTACAGAAAAAAGTCGATGGCCAATGGCGAGAGCTGAGGACGATTCAAGTCCGGGATCCTGCCGCCCGTCGACACGATATGACGATACGCGATGACGCTAAGATTCGAGTCCGTGTGGTGGCGCACCATCCGATGGCAAACCGCGACCGGGCGACACCACGGGGTCAGATCGACGCGAGAAAGCCTCGACCACTCGCGCACCTCAGGGCACGAAGTCCAGCCGACGATGCTGCTCTCATCGAGTGGGGGCATCGAAATGGTGCGCCGCATCTCAGGGAGATCAACATCCAGAAGAAGAGGAAACGGGGCAATGGTGAGTGGACATCTTGGAGCGTGCTTCGAGAAGGCTTAAGCGGAAATAGGACAAGCTATCGTGCGGATGGACTCAGGGGTGGTAAACGCTACAAGTTCAAAATCATCATGAAGAATCACTTTGGCACCACATCAGTAGTGACGTCGAATGTGGATATTCGAGACTGAGGTCTCTCAAGGCGAGTGGCACCAAGATGACCCCCGGCGGTGGCGTAAACACTCAAGACGAGCCCTACCGGGGGACACCCGCAGGGCGACCTCGGCCGATACACAACGGACCGCCCACACGCTGCAGGGACGCTGTCCGGAACAGAAAATATCCGGTTTTCGCACCTTTATGCTTAAACTAAGTGCACTCTGAGCGTTTTACCTGTAGTGACCCTGCAAACCACAGAGGGGCCGCTTCCATGGCAAACAAGACCGACCGTGACCAAATCGAGAACGCAGCCTCATTCGCCGACATCGGTTTGAACGACGCGACCCAGGCGACCCTGGCGACACTCGGCTACAAGACGCCCACACCTATCCAGGCCCTCGCGATCCCCCATTTGTGTGCAGGCAAAGATGTGATCGCTCAGGCGCAGACCGGCACGGGCAAAACCGCAGCGTTCGCTCTGCCATTGCTCGAACAGATCGACCTCGCCAGCAAGAAACCGCAGGTGCTGGTGCTCACGCCGACACGCGAATTAGCGCTACAGGTATGTGAGGCGATGCGCGGATATGCGCAAAACCAAAAGGCGCTCCGGGTGGTTTCGGTCTACGGTGGCCAAGAGATGAGCCCTCAACTACGCGCGCTGCGGCGAGGCGCTCACGTGGTGGTCGGCACACCGGGTCGGCTGCTCGACCACATCAGGCGGGAGACCTTGGTGCTCGATCAGATTCGTGCCCTTGTACTCGACGAAGCTGATGAGATGCTCCGCATGGGGTTTCTCGAAGACGTGGAGTCGATCTTGGAGAATGTGCCCGGTGAGAGGCAAACGGCGCTCTTCTCTGCCACCATGCCCGCGCGCATCGCTCAGACCGCCAAGCGATTTCTAAATGAGCCTGTGCGCGTGAGCAGCAAAGAGAAAGCCCTCACGGCCGCCGCGATCGAGCAGCGATATGTTTTGGTGTCCGGTGAAGGCAATAAGTTAGAAGCGCTGGCGCGTCTGCTCGAAGTTGAGCCGACCGACGGTGTGATCGTTTTTGTACGCACCAAGGTCGAGACCGTTGAGATCGCGCAAAAACTGGAGGCTGGGGGTCACGCGGCCTTTGCCTTAAACGGCGACATGAACCAACAGCTGCGGCAGCGAACGGTGGACCGCTTTAAGCAAGGTGAGTTCGATTGCCTCGTGAGCACTGATGTGGCAGCGCGCGGACTCGACGTGCCCCGTGTGAGCCATGTGATCAATTACGACATGCCCTTCGACAACGAGTCGTACGTACACCGAATTGGGCGTACGGGTCGGGCCGGACGTACGGGTAAGGCGATCCTCTTTGTCAGTCGGCGCCAAAAACGCTTTCTGTCAAACATCGAACGTCACACGCAGCAACAGATCGAGAAAATGTCGCTGCCCGATGCCGCGGCTGTCTCGCTCCATCGGATCAACGCGCTCGCAGACAGCATGAAGAAGGCACTGGAGAGAAAGGACATTGGCTTCTATCGCGATGTGGTCGAGCAGATCTGCGAGCCAAATGATTGGTCGGCGATGGACGCGGCGTCTGTGTTGACTTACCTCGCGCAGCAGGATCGTCCACTCAATGTGCCCGACCGCGCCATCGAGGATCTCGATCGCAACCAACGCCAGCGTAAAAACAAAGAGCGCTCAACTCGCGAGTCGCGCGATACGGACTGGCTTGGCCAACGTAAGGGGGTCTACCGGATTGAGGTGGGCAGCCAGCACGGTTTAGAACCGCGCACACTCGTCGATGCGCTCCATCATGCAGGTGGGTTGCCGAGACAATGTGTCGGCACCATCAGAATTGGTACGGCGCATACGACATTGGAGCTGCCGTCTAAGATGCCTGCGCAGATCCTGAAACATCTAAAACAGGTTCGTGTTCTCGACCAAGAGCTCAAGATGTCAAATATCAGCAACGAAGCGAGCCCTGAACCGGGGAGACATCGAGGGACAAAGAAGAGACGAGACTATCAGCGGCCTAAGCGACGCGAGGATAATAAACGCGGTTCGCGTAAACCACGGGGTACCCGCCGCAAGTGACCTGGTCTGGTCTCATTCGATGCGCTCTCCTTTAACTCAGCAGCATCGCACTCGCCGTCACCACTGGCTCGCGCAACGAAGAAGTTGAGGGCGTGGCTGGGGTGGTCACTGCTCCCTTGAGACCTCAGCGGTCTGGCAGCGCAATCCATACCTCGTGGCGCATCATAAACGGTGGTGTGCCGGGCGGGTTGTATCGTGAAATGCTTAAAGCACCATCATGGGGCATGCTCAGCGACTTGAGCGTTTTACGGAGCGCGTCGGCCTGTTGATACGCTTTCTCCTCTGTAAATGTACCGCTGAAACGCCTCACCGCAACGCGATGAGCGGGCACGTCGATGAGCGTGACTTGCCCGTCGATTGGCTTAGGCAGGTCATTGAGTTTTAGGCTCGGTGACATGACAAAACGTACTCGATGGTCTCCCTGGCTGGAACCAATGCGGTTCTCGTTTCCCGCGGCGGGGTTTTGAATCACTGGCTTTGTCATCGCCATCTTCTGTTGCCTTACATTGTGGCCGAAGATATAGCGAGCGAGCAGCCGAAAACCCTGACTGGAAGCGATTTCGTACCCCCCCGCTACCCGCACTTCGGCGACACGATAGGGCTCATATAGGCGGATTTCGATACCCTGTTCCGACTTCAACACTTGGTAAGGTGGCTCTTCCACCCGGCTGACCGCTAACGCGCCGTAAGCGACCCAAGCAGCCATCAACACGGCCGCTGCACAGAATAGAATTGTCATGATGCGCATGCCGCCCTCGCTCCGCTCGCCGGTGATCGTCTGCCCTTATGAGTACGACCCCTAACGCATCGTTACGTCGATGCGGGTTCATCACACGCGGCCGATTTGATGCCTTGCGTCGATGTGCCTGGCAGCTCAGAACGTTTGACTCGGTTCCATAGGCGCTCGACAATCGTGATTCAATCGAGGTTGCTCCGCGGCACCTTGGCCGCGCCGCCAGACAACATTTACATCTGACCAGACGGCTCGAGTGAGTTCGCATCGAGAATAGGTCAGCGCGCTGATATCGAAAACCGTTGACGCCCCAAGGTCGCTTGCGACGATGACCGTATTTCCAAAGGCCGTCGCGCGCCGAATACCGCCGTGCAGGTGTGCTTGACCAATGACTGTCTCGGTGGATAGGTCCCACAAAGTGACAAGCCCATCGGCATATCCTACCAAAATAATCTTGTCGTTGAGCGCGATGAGTCGACTGACTGCCGCTGTCGCTTGGGCAATTGAGTAGACCTGAGTATCGTCGATAGAACGTGCGCCGTCGAAGATCTCCAGGCTACCATCCGTGTAACCGGCGATCATGCGCTGGTGGTTTGGCGTGACCGTCGCGGTCGCCACACCGCGGCTCGAGGGGACCGAACGGATCACCTCATAATTGTCATCGAGCAGACTGATTTTGGTTGGCTGAGTGACGACGAGTCCGCCCGTTATCGCGGAGAGTGACACCACATCATCGAATCCATCCAGTTTCATTGGCTCCTCAGCCCCTCTTTGCGAGTGCAGCTTACCGTCTTGCGTTAAGACCAAGCAGCCTCGTGTATCTGCGACGATGGCTATCGGCGTTGGCGCTGGATGGGAGAACACCGGATGGGTGGCATTGTGTGTCCAGCGCTCGATGTGACCGCTGCGAGTGACGAGGCAGACCGTGAGGCCATCGGGCGAGGTATCGGACATGAGGCTTGCGAGCTCGAGGCGATGACTCAGGGCATCGGTGACCTTTAGGGGCGTGTGCTGGCGGTTCGGACGCAGTCGCTGCCACCCATTGTGATTGAGTATGCGAGGCGGCGTCGTGAGGATTGCGGTCGTCCGCCAAATGGGTCGGCCAGTGTCGGCCTGCCAGACTCGGACGGTACCGTCATCGCCCGCGCTCACGAGGCGTTTACCGTCCTGACTAAACGAGACTCTGTTCACTTCTTTCGAATGGGCTGGAATCGAATGCGCCCGCGCTTCGTCTATCCACCGAATCGTTACCGTACCATCAGCGCCAGCGAGAGCGACGCGGTCACCTGACGGGTGGGCTGCGATTGCGTTTATACGTGTCTTCATTTGCTGGTGCTCTGGCTCAGCGCTGCCATCGAGTCGCCAGAGTGAAAATTGACCAGCGAAAGTGCCGCTCGCGACCCAGCGCCCATACGGATCTGCTGCGACGCCGCCGACCATCGATTCCGTCGTATCGATGGTTTTACTCAGACGGCCGCGTTGCAGGTCCCACAGCTCCACAGCGCCGGTGTTGCTGTCCGCTGTGCCCACGCCGATAACGGCGGTTGGGTTGTCCCCCAGCACAGCCAAGCTCACCTGGCGCGAGCTCGCCCATCTCTTGGACAGGCGGATTTTACCGGTTTGAGGTTCGAGGACCCAGAGCCCTTTAGATGTTGTGGCGATCAATCTTTGCCCCCGCGCGGTATAGCGTAAGCCCATTGGCTCACCCTCGATACCGGGTATGCGAGCGGCCTCTCGGCCCTGGCTCATGTTCCAAATGTGTGCCTCACCTGACTCGCTTAGCCAGGCGACGAATTGGTCATCTGGACTAAAATCTAAGGCATCTGTTTTGCCGCCTAGGCTGTCCTTGAGTGCTGTGGTCATCTGCCCAGACCGTCCATCCCATAGCTCGAGCTGACGATTTTCTCGTGCAACCGCGATGTGTTGCCCCGAATGGCTGACCGCCAGCCCATAGACTGGCACGCTAGAGGGCGCTGATGAACGCACCTGTGCGTCTTTGGGCGCATTGGTGATCCGTATGTATCGATCACCTACATCGGCGAGTTGCTCACCCTTGGCTGTGAAGGTCAGGTAGCTCAGCGTGCCCGGCGGTGCATCGATACTGCCGAGATAGCGCTTCGCACGTAAATCATAGCTATGGATACGTCCGTCCGGCTGTCGCAATGCAAAGCGCCTGCCTTCATCATCGATACTGAAGCCGTGGGAGCGTCCAGGGTGAGCTTGGAAGCGTTGAACGGGTTTGATGGTGTCCACGCGCCAGACCACGATGGTATCATCCTGTTGTCGATGCACGGCGAAGCGGCCATCCCGACTGAAACGAATGATATCAAGTGGATGTGAGGCGGCACCGAAATGTTTAACTCGGCTCGGTGCCGCGAGTGTTGTGAGCGCAAGTTGGCCTGCATGCCGCCCAATGATCGTGAGCCCCTCACCCACAGAGCCCGCGATATCGAAGAGCTCCATACCTTTTGGCAGTTTATGATCGGTAGATTTAAGCGTCTGAGTGTTCCAAATACGGACAGAGTCCCGTCCACCACAGGCGATGAGATGCGCTCCATCATCGGTATATTTTATCGTTCTAACGATGCCCGGAGGGGCATCTAAGACCCCAAGCTCTGAGGCCGTCTTTACATCCCAAATGCGTACGGACGGGCCCAGCCCTGCCGAGGCTAAGTACATCCCTTGTGGATGGAAAGCTGCACGCAAGGTTTGGTCGGTGTGACCACGCAAGATGCGCCGCTTGGCCGTCCTCACATCGATGAGTTCGACCGTACCATTGATGGATGAAACCGCGAGCTGCTGCCCATCTGGCGAGAAGGTTGCGTGATAGTGGAATTGTCCCGTGCTCAGGCGCCAACGCTCGGCGACATCCTTTAATCGCCACCATAGACCAAGAAAGCCGCCGTAGGTCTCATCGTCTGCGAGCTCAACACCCTCGCGGAGTTTCGCGCGGGCTTCGAGAAAAGAGCCACGCTCCGTCGCAGCCTGGGCGCTCTCTCGGATCGCGTCCACTCGTTTTCTCTGCGCTTCAATTCTTTGCCGCTCGGCCGATCGCCGTTGGTGGATGGCTTGATCTCGACCGCGCTCAGAGCGTTCTTGGGCGTCTTCTGCGGCGAGCTTTTGCAAACCGAATACGGTGGCAACGATCAAGAGCGCGATTGGGATAACAACGCTCCAGAACTGCCTCCGGCGTTTGCGATTTGCATGGACCTGCTCACCGGCTGCCAAGAAGGCGGTGCTGAGCGCTGTCAGTTCATTCTGCCCTCGCCCTAAGATGCGTCGAGCTTCTTCGAGACTGGCGCCCACCCATAGCTCTTCAACCCGCCGACCGCGACGTTCCCAGAGCTCGGCTGCCTGATTCACCTCGTTGAGGATGATCAGCTCTTCTCTGCTTTCATCGATCCAGCGGGCGAGCTGGGTCCAGGTATGAATGAGAGATTCATGGGCCAGCTCTAGGCGCGCTGTCGATGCGGTGGTGCCGCCGACGCGGCGGACCGAAAGCAGTCTCGATTTTGTCAGGCGTTCGTAGACGACATCGGCACCCAGCGGAAGCCCCTCGAGAACCTGACCCTCCGAACAAACCCGTCGTGTGCCTTCAGGCGTTACGAGTCTCAGCAGGATGGAACGCGCGAGTTGAAACTGATCTTCAGCGAGACCTTGGAGCACCTCGTCCGCGTGTTTAGCGAGGGCGCCTTCAACGCCACCCATCGCATCGTAGTCTGCGCGTCGCAGAGTTTGCTGTTCCTGATCCCGAGTCTCCCACAGAGATCGCGCGACGAATTGTAACAGCGGAAGGCTCGCGGCGTTGTCCACCGATTCGATCATGTCATCGGCGAGCCTATCATCATCAAACCTGTAACCGACCCGAAGCAAGGGTAACGTGAGGATGTCCTTGAGCGCGCCTTTCGTTGGCGCTTCGAGTAAGGTGATATGTTCGAGCAGTCTCCGTGAGCCCTCACCTGCGCGCGCCAAATGCCCGAGAAAGTCGTCGCGCACCGTGCAGATCACACGAACCGGCTCGGCCGGCTCATCAGCCCCATGGCTGATGGCTTCGATAAAGTCGGCACGTTCGCCTGGGTCCTGGCAGAGAGTAAACAGTTCCTCGAGTTGATCGACGACTAAGAGGACCCGCTTTTGGGTCTGTCTAGCCAGATTCGATAGTCGTAATCCGAGCGTTTTTGGGCTTTCCCGTAATCGCTCGGTGAGATTTTCGATCTCGATTTGTTGTGAATCCACATCGGTGAGCTCGGACCTGTCTAAGAGGCTCTCGTCCTGTAGCGTGTCGTTGATGGATTGACTGCCGGTCTCCTCATGGTGGGCATTTAAGATACGTCCAGCAAGCCGGGTGAGCGGGCTGCCACCTGGCCTTAACCGAAGAACTCGCCACTCTTCATTTTCTCTCAGCCGCGGGATTACACCCGCTTGGACGAGTGAGGTCTTACCGCTTCCCGATGCACCGACGACCATGAGAAATGACTCGTATCGGAGTCGTTCAATGCACGCGTTGAGTTCCCGCTCGCGGCCAAAAAAAACGCTCGTGTGACGTTCAGTGAAAGGCAAGAGCCCACGAAAAGGGCTTTCTTCGAGGTCTGTGCCTCGGCGTCCCTCATCGAGTGCTTGCCGTAGCACATCGGAGAGCGCGGCGATGGATGGTCTCGCATCGATATCCTTCTTCAGGCAGCGTCTGATGATCTCCGCGACGCTGACCGGTAAGCCCTCGATCGCGGGGTTCATTGGGACGGGCTCTTCCGACAGAACCTGCATACCGATTCTTAGGTTTGATGTCTCAGCGTATGGACGCTCGCCGCTGACCAATTCGTGCAGAATCAGGCCGATCGCCCACACGTCCGTCGCCGCCTCGCAGGCTTCGCCGCGCCATTGTTCGGGCGCCATATAGGCGGGTGTTCCAGCCACGCGTGGTCGCTTAATTGGCCGTGCTTCGGCGTCACTGTGTGTTGTTGTCGCCGAATCAATCGGTGAGTCGAGTTCCAATGCAAGCCCGAAGTCCACCACGCGCACACGACCGTCCAAGGGTATGAGCACATTCGCTGGTTTTAGATCCCGATGTAGGACGCCGTGTTGATGGGCCTCACGGACTGCTTCTGCGATGGCCAAAGAAATCCTTAAGGCCTCTTGCAGCCCAGGTGCATCGTTCTTGATTCGAGCGCTTAGGTCGTGGCCCTCCAAATACTCGAGCGCGAGATACGGAAGTCCCTGGTAGTCTCCGACTGCGTAGATGGTGATGATATGGGGGTGATTAAATCGAGCTGTCACGCGCGCCTCTTGAACGAAGCGTTCGAGCGCCGCTGTGTCTTTGACAAAGTCAGGCCTGATGACTTTCAGAGCAACTTTACGTCCGAGTTGCATGTCCCGTGCAAGATAGACCTCACCCATGCCGCCGCGCCCGATCAATCGATTGACCTCAAAGTGTTTCACCCGCGTGCCCGGGCGCAGGAGGGCGTCTCGAGCCGCCTCACCTTGAGACACGGGCAACGCGATATCGAGAGGAGAGCCAATTCGCCGGGACAGCGTGGGTAAGCGCGCGATCTGTTTGCGATCGTCAAACGTTGGTGCGTGGTCTTGCGTGGTGCCTGATGGCGCGCCGAGCGAAGTCGATTCACTCGATTCGAGCCGCTCATCTAGTCCCGAGTTTGTCTTAACGCCATGGGTCGCCAACTGCTCCATGAGCTCTTGAACGATGCCCTCCGGTAGACGTCCTTCTAGGTACGTGCGCAGTGCGTCTGGGTCAGTTGAATCCATGTATCGGAGTTAGCATGTTGGTGGCTCTCTGGAAACAGCCGCCATGGATCGAGCAGACCGATTTTTTTCATCGGTCACTGTAAACGTATTCGCTGAAGTAAGTCCTCATGCTGTTAGATGTATCAATCGTTAAGCGTCAGCCTACGTGAGGAGAGCCAAACTCAGGTTGGCCAAAAAGGGGGTAACGCTCATGAATATTGTATTCACGTTGATCGGCTTTGGTCTATTTGTGGCTGGAATGGCGATGGGCGGACCCCTGAACCACTTTATCGACTTGCCGAGCGTGATCATTGTTTTGGGTCCCACAGTGTGTCTCACGAGCGGCTACCATTCCTTTGGTGGTCTGATGAGCGCAATAGAGGCTGCTATCGGTACAGGACCTTTATCGGCGGTGGATGCCAAAGACTATATCCACACGTTGTCGACTGCACGCCGAATAGCGAGCGGTAGTGGTGCGCTTGGCGGTCTGATTGGCATGGTGAATATGCTAGCCCAGATGGACGACCCAACAGCCATCGGTCCGGCAATGGCTGTCCTATTATTGTCGATTTTATACGCTGTCATGTTGTCGGAGCTGGTCTTGAGCCCCTTACTCAATCGGCTATATGCGCGTTGTGATGGTGGTGCAGAAGCCCCTACATCGCCAAACGGTTTGCCGATCAACTCGGCTGCTTTGTTGGCGATATTGATGAGCTTCTTTGTCCTCGTCATCTCTCTGCGTGGCTAAATCTTTTCCATTCTTATCGTTCGGCTCCATCAAACAGAAAGACCGAAATCTACCTTTTGGATGATTAATTTTAAAAATATTGTAACCCATGTGGCGCTTCCGGTATCACCGCACCCGACAATTCATGTTCGTACCGGCGCGTGCAAGCGGCGCACGGGCGAACACAAACAGACCGACGTGTTCGGCCAGGAGGGGTTCCAATGAAAAAGTTTCTCGTACAATGCCTTTGTGCTGTGTTCTTAATCGCCTGTGGTGAAGATGGAGACAGCGAAAGTACCGACAACCAAATGACTGGCGCGGATGACGCTGCGGTTATGATGGGGGGCGACACCGACGGCGGGCCGGCCATGATGGGTGGCGACGCCGACGGCGGCATGGCGATGATGGGCGGTGATGCAGGCGAACCTGCTCCAATCTTGACGGGCGACGAGCCGGGTTGGAACGCCACGTGTGCGGAGAACACCGATTGCGAAGCCCCGGTGTCATTATGTTCAAAGCAGCCAGGGCAGGCCGAAGGCTATTGTTCGACGCCGTGCACAACCACAGCTGACTGCCCGTACGAGGACTGGACCTGCAATGTCATCGGTGGCTGCGAATCGCCATTGGCGACCTGGTGTGGTCCTCCGGCAGAAGCCGTCGACTTTGCACCTGTCGTTTCTGCTTGTGACTGAGTGAGTCGAGCGGCGAAGTACTCACAGCTCATCAAGTCGCTGCTGAATCTTCATCACTCGTCACGTTAGCTATGGTAGGATACGCTTCACGCGAGCCTTGAGGGAGGTGCACACCGTGTTGTCTGAGAAAGCGCTTAATGATTGTCCGCTGTTTCTATACGGCATCGTGCTCCTGACCGCGCTTGGCTGTGAGACGGACTCAAAGTCGAATGTGATGCAGGCCGAAGTTGCGACGGCGTTCAAATGTGAATTTCGCAACCCGTTCTCGCAAGAGGCCGAGTGTAAACAATATACCGGCACCTTCTGGACACAAGAGAGCGCGCAGGCCGACTGCGACATTGGACAGTATGAAGAGCCCGGTACCTTCACCGAAGGCACCTGTGCAATCGATTCAATTCTGGGTACGTGTCGAGTCGAGTCAGATCCCACGCTCGCCTTTACGCTCTCCCTCGGCGGAAACAATCCAGACTTCTGCTCAACGACGGCGCGTGCCTGCGTCAATTTCATTGGCGGCTCCTTCGAAATTGGTCCCGTCTGTGCGGGTCAGTATGTCGATACTCCGCCCATCGATGGGGAGGCCCTTGTCTTTGAGTGGCCTACGCAGAGCTGTGTGCCGCCGCTTGACGGTGAGCCCGAAGGCCAAAGCGAGAACGGTGAGGTCTGTACTTGGAATCTCATCAGCGGTTGCACCGAGGAGGGGCGACAGTTCTTCGAGTATGGCTCGTGTGAGACAGTGTGGACAAATCGGCCCTACTACCCTGTACCCGGGCGCGCGGTTGCGGGCGATGATGATCCACGGCGCGCCGATTCAACCTATTTAGAGGAGTCTGCCTGGGTCAAAAGTCAGGTGGAAGCGTGTGCATGTATCTGTTGCCACACAGAGCGGTCCCCCATGGGTCCAGCCAAGTGGTCGACAGACGCTGGACCACTTTGGGTCGACACGATGAGCGACACTGCGATCTCCCTGTTTGCCGGCTATGTAGATTCGAGCGCGCTCGGCGCGTTTGACCCAGCCGATAATAATGGCTTCGACCGCATAAACAGCGCACTTCCGTCCACCGATGTGGCTCGCATGCTGGCCTTTTTTCAAGGGGAATTCGAGCGTCGGGAAATCGATGTCGCCTTTGCTGAGATGATTCGGCCAATCGGTGGCCCATTAGTGGAGCAGCGCCACTATGAGCCAGAGGCCTGCGAAGATGGTGCAGGGATCGACCAAGACGGCCTTTTAAAATGGACGAAGACAGAGGACAGCGCACGATATATCTATGTGCTTGAGGCAGGTGCATCAAACCCGGGCATACCGCCTAATTTCGACCTGCCCGATGGCACGGTTTGGCGGATTGATGTTGCCTCTACCGACGCGCCGATGCCGTCTGGTAGCGTGCGTTATGGTGCTGTGCCCGAAGGCGCAAGCCAATCCTACCCACGGGATGGCGCTATGCCGTCGGCCTTAGAATCTGGGCGTGAGTACTACCTATACGTCCTAAAGGATGTGGGCTTCGTACTCGAACGTTGCCTATTTACAGCGCCTTAAACCACGCCTATCGCGATGACCGAGAAACAGCTGCTTCTTTGTCGTTGACCACACGCGCTCAGCATACAGTCTAAGATGTTTGAACCCTTGGCTTGAGCCCGAGCCTTATCTTGCAATACTCGATGCTCGATTCAGTTCATGGCGTATGGCCCCTGATTGAGGTGATTCGCTGTCTTGTCATTGGATGTGTTGCCGACCGCAGCTTCTACCGCTGAGTCCGCAGCGTTTGCGGCTCAGATTATTGAGACACACGAACAATACGCCTATCTTGCCCAGACCACCGCTTATGTGTCTGCGATGTTTGCCTGTATCAATTCAAATTGGGGCATATTGTCGACGTTTGCCATTCAGTGGGTTTTGCCGACACCAGCAAAGTGTGACACTCCACAATCTTGCACATAGCCAAACTTAGCCGATTTCTGCATAAATCTAGACAAATCTACCGATTGGTTAATTTTGGCACAGCCTTTGCTGTGATTCGCTTCAAGATTTAGGAGGGCCTTTGCCATGGACCGAAGAAATTTCTTGAAGTTGGGTGCAGCGGCTGGTGCCGCAGCGGCCGTACAGCGACCCACCAATGCTGCCGCTCGCCCGAAGCCACCGGTCGTGCTCGAACCGCTTAATCCCACAGGCAGTCCAACACTGCCCGATGATGTGTCACGACACGTTCTGGTGATCGGTGGTGGGCTCGCTGGATTATCGGCTGCGCTCGAGCTCGTCGAGCGTGGTTATAAAGTCACGCTGAAGGAGGCCTCATCGGTGTTCGGCGGTCGATTGGCGACGAGGAAACTGGAGACTGGGGCCGGGACCTTCAATGTGGAGCATGGCATCCACATGTGGTTTCACAATTACCACAACTTTAAGGATATCCGAGATCGACTTGGCTTGAATGAGTCGTTCGTGCCCTACAACGAAGTGCACTTTGTGTTTCGAGACTATGAGCCTGAAACACTTAAGAGCGAACCGCCGATCTACCCGTTGAATCTGATTCAACTACTCAGACGTTCGCCCAATTTGAGCCTGTTTTCAGCTTTCAGGCAGTTGGGCCTGCTCACAGATGTCATCGGCTACAATCACGACACGGTGTTCGACAAGCTCGACTTAGAGACCTTTGAGAGTTGGGCGAGCACAAGGGTCTCAAAGACCTTTTACGAGCTCATTATGCAGCCAGCAGCTTCGGTGACGCTGAACAACACGGAGCTTGTGAGCGCCGCTGAGATGCTGCAGATGATGCACTTGTTCTTTATGTCAGATCCCCGAGCGATGAATCGCGAGATCACCACCGTTGACCATGGCACGGCAATCATTGATCCATGGGTCCGCTACCTGAGTGAGATGGGCGTGAAAATTATGCCGGATACGCCCGTCTCGGGACTGGTTTTTGAGAACGGCTGTCCCGTGGGTGAAGTGGACGATGACGCACGCTACGATTGGGTGGTATTGGCAACGGCTGTACCGGGCGTCAAGGCGATTATGGCGGGGTCGGTCGCAAACGATGCGCATAGTGAAACTGTGTTGACCGGCTTGAGAGAGCGCGCGGACCAACTTAAGATTGCGCCACCTTATAGAATCGTCCGCTACTGGCTCGATCGCAAGCCGTCTGTGGATGTACCCGATGTCATCGAGTCACCGCAGCACCCGCCGATCAATCTCGCCGTTCAATACCACTTGCTCGAAGAGGAATCCGCTCAATGGGCGGAGCGAACGGGCGGTTCGATCATCGAGCTGCACCTCTATGCGAATCCAGAGATCACGGCTATGGATGAAGACTCGCTCTGGCCTTTGCTCAGGAGCACTGTCGATGAGTTACTGCCCGGACTTGGCGACGCTCGGGTGCTGGGGCAAACAGTCGGCACGTACGAAGACTTCACATCTTATGAAACCGGACAGGGGCTTCTACGACCGCGTAGCAGCTTCATATTCGAGCTCGGGGGTGACCGGCTCTCATTAGCGGGGGATTGGGTGAAGACTAATTATCCAGCAGCCCTGATGGAGAAAGCTGTCTCTACGGGCCGGGAGGCCGCCAATCTGTGCATGTTTAACGATGATGTCCGCGAAGCACCGCTTGTGGTGACCAATTCGCGCGGACCCGGTTTGATCTAGGAGCATCCAGCATGAAATTCTTAGCTATTGTCAGTTGTCTAGTCATCGCCACCGGCTGCGCGGAGGTGCTCGAAACACCGGGCCAGGGTATCAATACGCGAGCGATGCCTAAATCATATAGAGCACCGACGCCTGAGACCGTCGTGACCGGCTCTAATTGGGAACATGTTGGTCGTCTCGAAACTGGCGGCAAGACTCAGATGGGTCGAGCAAAAGGTTTGGTGGCATTTGATGCCAAACTTGTTGCAGGCCAAGACGTCACCTTACGCAATTTCAGTGGCGGCTGGTCCACCGTTCATATCTTCGGTGTGCGGGATGGCTCTGAATCTTGGGAGACCATCGTCTCTACGATGCAGTCATCGCCCATCGATGCGAAGGTCGAAGGGAGCCACGTTGATTTTGTAGCGCCATTTACGGGCCACTACTTGGTGATGCTTGAGCCGATACTCGAGGCCGAAATCGATTACCTGCTACGTCTTGATTGTCGCGCGGACTGCGACTGAATTGCCTGACCTATATTCGCCGTTTCGTCCATCCACTGTGACGTGCCGCAAGGCGATCAACCTTCGCAAAGCCACTCTTATCCGTGCGATTGGTATCGAGGCAGAGCCAGCTTCGACGTCATCGTTTGGGGTCGTGATCATCGGGTCAAACTGCGCGGAGCCCATCCCCTAAAGAATGCTGTCGCTTGAACTGAATGCACGCGCTTGCAAAGACGTGCCAGACAAACAATGCTGGAACCGTCATCGTTTCAGTGGCGCAGGTACCCTTCATGCATAGTTTTCTCATCATCCTTTTTCTCGCCCCAAATTTAGGCGTTTCACCGGATAAACCGTTTCAATTTGAACCAAGCTTAGAGAATGCGTCTGAGCCCGTTGACGGGTCTGTGTTTCCCTATCGCGCCAAGATCGTGTCGCCCTTGCCCAAACTGAATTCGGCGATGAGTCGCACGATGGGATATACGGAGGTTGAGCGTCATCGCTGGGGCTATCTCACGCCGTCGGGAAAGACTGCCATCGCGCCACGATTTGCCCGAGCGAGACCGTTTCGGGGTCAGTACGCGGTCGCACAGAAAATCGAGCGTGTGGAGACACAAACCCGGGTCGTCGTCACCACGCCCTCTGGCATTATTAATCGGACCGGGAATTGGGTTGTTCAGCCTAAATTTGACGTCATCTCCGACCCATCAGAGGGTCTTGCAAAGGCGCGATTACCGCGTCCTATGTTTCGACCTGCCCATGACAAGACGGTGTACGAAGGCTACGTGGACATGACAGGTCAATTCGTGATCGCGATTGAACTCGGTCAGACGTTACAAGAGGCCGGTGATTTTTCTGGCGGGCTTGCCTGGGTGCATCCAATGCTATCGATGGAGGTCGCTCAACGATACATGAACGATGATGACATCAAGACCTTAAAGGCATTCTATGGAACGACAGCTGTGCCTGAGCAAGTGCGTACCGCGAACACCCCATATGGGTACATCGATAAGACGGGTAAAGTTGTCATCGATGCGCGCTTTAAAAAAGTGACGGACTTCTCTGAGGGGCGCGCGGCCGTGCAGGATGGAAAAACCTTAAAATGGGGTTTCATCGATCGCACCGGCGCGTGGTTAGTCAAGCCCAGATTTGATTGGGCATCTCCCTACTCAAATGGTCTTGCGGCCGTTGAACGTGGGAAACGCTGTGGCTATCTCAATCTGCAGTCCGATGAGGCCATCCCACCTCGATTTAAGCATTGTTTTCCCTTCAAGGAAGGATACGCGGTTGTTGTGAAAACTAATGGACGTTGGGCATTCGTCGACCCGGCCGGGCAAGAGAGACCGGTTCTTAAAGACACACCGTTGGAGCCCATTGTGGATGTAGGCGATTTCTCAGACGGTCTAAGCGCCGTTAAACTGAAGACGCAAGCCGGAACACGCTGGGGTTTTGTGGATCAAAGCGGAGCGGTTAAAATCAAGCCCGCCTACACGAATCGCGAGCCGCCTGTCTTCATGGATGGTTTGGCGCGTGTAGAGGTGGTGATTCGAGGGCCGTCCACAGAATTATGGAATCAAGGTCAAACGGTCGATCTGCCGCATGTGGGCTATATCGACAACCGCGGGCGCTGGGTTTTTGGCCCTGTGCCTAGACAGAGCGGCTTTTGAGTTTGAACCGGTTCCACTCCTCCATGAGCCCACCCCCGTCTTGTGAGCACGCGGTCTGAGGCGTCCAGGGCCAACCACATCTGAAGCACGACGAAGTGCTTGTTGCCGTCTTGGCAACGCGGTAACTTAATTCATAAGGGAGTTACCGCTATAAATGGACGTTAACCCCCATCAAATATAGGCTCTATGTTAGGTTAGATGAGACATCACTTAGCTCATTCAGGCTGTTTTCTTGGAGCACCATGAAGCCCACGAAGGACAATGATCTCATTGGACAGCGCCTCGCTGGTCGCTTTGAAGTCGTACGGCTGATCGCTGTGGGTGGTATGGGCGAAATCTACGAGGCCATCCAGCATCCGCTCGGACGGCGCGTTGCCGTTAAAGTGTTGTCACGGCATCGACGTGAGCTGAAGCAATACCGCCACCAATTTTTTCAAGAAGCCTGTCATAGCGCACGTTTGTCGCACCCGAATATTATCAGCATCTTTGACTACGGACTTCACGATGGAGAAGTGTTCTTCATCGCGATGGAGCTGCTTGAAGGTGAAGCGCTGGATACGTTCTTAAAGCGCCACATTCGATTAGATCCACACTACACTTGCTGGATCTTGCTACAGATTCTAGCAGCGCTGCACGAAGCGCACACCGCAGACCTTGTGCACCGAGATCTCAAGCCCTCGAACATCTTCTTGGTGGGTCGGGACGGTCAACCCGAGCTCGTCAAGGTGCTTGATTTTGGTTTGGTCAAAGAGCTCGGTATCGACACGCAGCTGACGGGTTCTGGTTTTCTTGTCGGCTCGCCGATGTTCATGTCGCCCGAACAGGCGGAACAAAGAACCATCGATCCCCGGTCCGATCAATATTCACTCGGACTCATCGCTTGGTATTTGATGACGGGTGAAACACCGTTTAATGCGACCAATGCATTAGGGCTTTTGATGGAGCGCGTTCGACGTCCCGTACCAAGTCTGACGCATGTAGTTGGTGCCAACGTGATCTCAGATGAGTTGAGCGCCATCATCGCGCGGATGACGCAGCGAAATCCCGATGATCGCTTTAAAGACGTCCAGGCTGTAATCGCTGCCATACTGACATGTCCCGAGGGTAATATGGATGCATCTCTTTCATCCACGACCATCTCTCTATTGACCACATCGCCAGCACTCCCAGCGGTTGAATCCATACAAACGTCGCAAGTGCAAGACGGACATCGGGAAAACGCTTTTTGTACCACGCACGAACTACCATCAATCGCTGAGGTTACGCTCCACGAACGCATGGATCTTTTGTTACTCGATGCGGTCCCCAAAGGTCGATTCAAGGCCTACGTCGATCTCAGCTGCCCGTTCTGTTTTGTGCTCCATGAGCGTCTCTTAAGATGGGGCGTAGATGACCGAGTTGAGTGGTGTCTGGTCGAGCATGCAAGCCACGCACTCGAAGGTCCTTTCGATGCAGGCCAAGAGCGGATACTCGCCGATGAGGTGTTCTCCGTGCATCATCGGGCGCCGGATGTGAAGCTCCTGCTACCGTTTAAACGCTTTCGCTCTCAATGGGCGATGAACATGCTCGCTGTTGTCGAACAGAGATATCCGGAGAAATCCCAGGCACTGCGGACTCGCTGCTTTCGAGCGCTCTGGCAAGACAATCTCGATATCTCAGATGGCGCCGTGTTGCTCGAGTTTCTTGCTGAAATCGAACTTGATTCATCCTTGCTGCCACAATCCCATGAACGCCTGGGCGTCATTCGACAGTGGCAGAGCGAGTGGGAACACGATGATTTCGATCGGTCGATTCCTGTCTTGGTAGATGAGGAGAGAAGCGCGCATTATATTGGGTTGGGGACAGAGCAACGCCTGTTAGAGTTTCTGCTCGGCATGTCCGTGCGAACGGTCGACAGCGCGGTCTGTTACTATCAACGCCGGCCTGTGGTGCTCGTCTGTGGCGCATTGCAGTTCATGTGGCCGGTCCTCGAAGGCATTCGGCAGGCGACAGATATCCTCCACGCATCGACGTTGACCGAAGTCAGTGAACTCATCGTGGGTATGGGTGGCCCTGACATACTCTTAATCCAACACGAACACTTGGCTGACGGGGAGTTCTTTGCGGTGACCGAGCTCGCTTGTGCACGTCACCTACCATGGATACTCGTCGCCGAGTCAGATGGTGATCCTAGACTCGAACTCAACGCCCTGCGTCAGGGGGCTTCAGAGTTTTTGACGACGCTCGCTACACCCGAAGCGTCCCGTGAACGCCTCTCGCGCATACTCAAGAATTATCTGCTTGTCGAACGCGAGTCTAAATTGCAACGCATTGACTCGCTCACGGGCATCACGACTCGGCGTGCGTTTGAGGACGGCATGCAAGCATGGTTAGACGAGGTCCAAGATAAAGCCGCAGCTGGATTGGTGCTCTTCATCGATATCGATGACTTTACGAATTATAATCGGCGCCTCGGTTATCTGGACGGCGATGTCGCGATCAAACGGGTGGCAACTGCACTTGAGACTCTCGTCTGTACCCATGGCGGTACACTCGCACGCTTTGTCGGGGACCAATTCGTCGCCCTCTTCAAGACCACTCCACCAAACCCAGAAACACTGGCCGGTCTGATTCAAGAAACCATCGAGCGTTGCCGTATCGCTTTTCCCGGTGGACGCAGGGGAGAGCTGCTCTCCGTTTCGATCGGTTGCCTGACAATCGGAATGAGCGCTCGTCGTGCGAGCGAGCCGCTACCTTTTGATTGTCGTGAACTCATCGAACAGGCCGCGGTCACTATGCGCGCTGCGAAGACACTCGACTGCGGTTTTGCCGTGGCGTCGGCGGAGCCACGGCATGACCAGGTCGGCGCCTCGACATAATCTAAGCTGTCGTGAACGACAAGAAGCGTTGCGGCGCGACACCACCATGCCCGCAAGCCGGGTCAACTCACAATCCGTTTGCATGTAAAGCTTCCGTTCGGTAGGTTTATGGCTGTCTCGATTGAGTCCTCAGCCTCTTCTTGAATGCGTTTCCAAGGGCCCTGTGATGTATTGTTTCGTCATTCGTGATCGATTTCGTGTTGTTTTTTATCTCGTGGTTGCACAACTCAGCGGTGTGTCTTTTCTACAGGCACAACCTCGGGGTCCACTGATCGAACGGGCGCAGCCCCTGCGTCGCTGCGAGCACGCGGATGAGCGTCTTTCGGGCCAGGTGGTCCTAGAGGCTGGGTGTTTTTATGAGCAGTCCTTTGAGATCGATGAGCCTGATACCACGCTGGATTGTAATGGTGCTGAACTGCGACCTGAAGATGGCTTTGCAGTTAACATCAAGCGCAATGCAGACCGAGCGCTTGTGCGGAATTGCTATGTGCGCGGTGTGAAGGGTATTGCGGTGCGCGTACGCAAGGTCAGGGATGGTGAATCCGATGACGATGTGCGCGCGCTCGCCCCGCAAGACGTGGTCATCGAAAATGTAGACATTGTGTCCACTGAGAGTGTGGGCGTTCATCTCTTGCCGCACACGGTTGGCGTAACCGTCAGAAACTCCGTGCTTTCGAATAACAGCAGCTCGGGCGTCTATATGTCGCCATATGGACGCCATCATCGAATCATCAACAATCAGATCGACAATAATGGTCACATTAAGCCCGATGGAACCCCTCGGATCGGTTGGTATCGCAGAGAAGGGATCGCGATCGATGGCTCTTCTGAGCATTACATCGCCGGCAACGATATTAGCGCCAACGCGTTTGGCGGCATCCTGCTCTATAAGAATTGTTGGGAGCATGCGGCAGAAGAGCCCAACAGCCGACCGCGCACAGACCATGCCCGAGCCAACCTCATAGAAAACAATCGTTTTCGTGAACAGCCATTCGGCATTTGGATCGCTGCGCGTCAGTCCAGAGATCTAACGCTTATGGGCTGTGGGGACCCAACCCCATACCGAAACCCGATCGCGGTCATGGACGTCTTTCATCCGACGTATGGTGACTATTCATCTGCAGCCATCGAACTCTATCTCTTATCGCTCAACTTTGCCTCGGTGTGGCCCGACTTTGCTGAGGATAACGAGATCATCGGCAACACCTTCGACTCGATTGGGCGCGGCGGTATTCGAGTCGAAGACGACGGCACTCGCGTTGCAGATAATCTCTTTATTGGAGATTTTGATTACGTCTTTGTCGGCGCACCATTTCGTGCCCGCCTGGCCGGTCAACCCGTCGACAGAACGGAGATTGTGGGCAACTCATACCATAGCTCGAGCGGGGCGGATTTTTCCGATCGATTGGCTCTCATACCCGATGAACACTCGAATACAGAGCTCCGAGCCAACGCACGTGCCTGTGTAGACGTGACGGGTCAATATGTCAGGCATGGCCTCGAGCGCGACGTCGGGCGGATGGGGCGTTGTGACGTCCTTGAGCGCTGCACCGATGGTCGCTGGATACAAGTCGAAGAGCCTGACTGTGATGCACCGGGAAACGCTCGCGATGGTGGCTTGGACGCCGATGACATGATGACCCGAATGATGGATGTGCTGACCGACGACGAAATGATCGCCGATGCAGACGCTCAGAACCCGCCTGAGCCTGATGCAGGCACAGTTCTTGTTGACATCGGCGCGACAACGCGAGCTGACGGGACCTCACAATCTCCTTCCGTGGGCAGTCCGGCCGCCGCGCGGTCTTCCGGTTGCTCGAATTCTATGCGTGGTGCTCATACGAACCCAGTGGCTTGTTTACTCTTGATCTGCGTCATCTCGATACGGCGTCGACTGAGCCGTTCGAGGCTCAAGTAGGGTCGGACGTAACGCGCTAGGCTAGCCTCTGTACTCGCCTGTCACAGACTTGCCGCCCCAGGGGGCTGCAGCCTGCCATTTAAATTGGGTGACCAACTCTGCGCTTCTTTCGTTTTGTTATCGGCTGATATTGTTTATGCTCATCCGTCTCAGAGAGAGAGCCATGACGCCAAAACATTTAACCATCACACTACTCAGTTTGTGTGCGGTCAGCTGCTCCGTTGAACGCAAGGTGGACCAAGGTGGGGATTTAGGTACGCCTGCCACGTCCCAGGACGGAGGCGGAGACCTGCTCGATGCAGCGTTCGCTGAGATTGATATGGTGTATACATCCGATGCATCTCGCGGCGGCCTCACCGATGCATCTCGTGTCGGGGTTCCCGATGTAGGCGTGCAAACCGACGGAGAGGTTGACACCACTGATGCGAGCGTTGAGCCCCCCGCCCGCAAGAGCTTCAAAAGGGGCATCGCTTACGGCTTTGGCAGCGAGCGTGATCTGGCGGCGCTCTCCCGTGGTGTCGCCTGGTGGTACAATTGGTCGCCGAGTTATGGCGATGCTGTCGCCGACATCTACCGTGAACTGCAGGTGGATTGGGTGCCGATGACCTGGAATGGGAACAACCCCGACCAGATCCGATCGTTTCTCGCACAGCACCCTGAGGTCCGCTACCTACTCACCTACAATGAGCCCAATTTTCAAGACCAGGCCAATATGACGCCTGCCTACGCCGCTTCGATCTGGCCAGAATTCGAGGCCATTGCTGAAGAATACGACGTTGAGTTGGTTGGCCCAGCCATGAATTTTTGCGGGGGCTGTGTGGTGGTCGATGGCGCGCCTATCGCGAATGATTATGTTGTCTGGCTCGATGCGTTCATCGAATCGTATCGAATGCAGTTCGGCCGTCAGCCTCGCATGGATTACACAGCGCTCCATTGGTACGACTTTGGTCTGCAAGACCAGGTTGAGCGCATGGTTGAACGCTATGGGAAGCCCGTCTGGGTGACAGAGTTTGCGCTCTGGCGAGGCGAGGATTGGAACACACCCGAATTTGAGCGTGACTGGTTGCTCGAGGTGGTCGCTTTCTTGGAAGCGCACCCCATGGTCTATCGTTATGCCTGGTTTACCGGGCGGCGTCCCGATTTCCCACGCATCAATCTTCTGGCCGAAGATGGTGTGCTTACCCCACTCGGTGAAGCCTATCTAAACGCGCCTTTCTAACAGACGAGCGCGGCGCATTAACTGGCCCTCGACGATGCCGTGGTCGGAGACATCAATCAATCGGACTGTCCGTGCGATTTGTTTGGTGCAACTCTCGCGTGAATGCGCAGCCTCCGCTATGCTGGCTGTCTTGATGAGGAGGGGTGGGTATGCGCACGACCACAAGAAACTGTTCTCTCGCCATATTTTGGGTGGCCGCCGCGAGCCTGCTCAGTGGACCATCGTATGGTCAGCCAGTCGATAATGATGGCTTTGTCATCATTTCAAGTCGCGATACGCTGCTTGGGCGCCATGATTGTCGTGTGGGGTGTGTCGATGACTCAGGCTGTGCGAGCAACCAAAGTTGCGTGATGATCCCAAATGTCGGTCAGATCTGTCATGCGATACGAGATGGCCAAGACCCGCCGGATGACTGGCGTTTGTGCGAGGCGGCCCTCGATTGCGGTGCGGACGCCGTGTGCGTTCGGCAACGTGCGCCCGTCAATGTCGATGCCTTTATCGAGCACAAGCGGCGGCGTGGTTTTTCTGTCCACCTCATCGATGAAACCACTTGGGGTGGTGGTGAAGGCGACCAGGCAGCCGATAACATCCGCGCGTGGTTGCAGCAGAACTATGAAGCACTCAATTTACGGTATGTGCTTTTAATCGGTGACCCGAGACCAACCGGTGACGTCCCGATGCGAGGCACCCGCCCTGCAAATAATGCACATCAAGAATGGGCCGATAATCCAGCGGTCTTGACCGACTATTATTTTGCCGACCTCGACGGCAATTGGGATCTCGACGGCGATGGTTTGCTTGCTGAATTCACGGTGAATGAGCCGCGCATTGAGCCCGGGTCGCCCGCATCCATGCACTCAGACAGCTTGGGCGATGACGTGGGCGCGGGCGGGGCAAACCGCGTGGCCGAGGTGGCTGTGGGCCGAATCCCATTCTATGGCGATGTGGACGCCCTCGATTCTATCCTGCAGAAGACCATGGATTACGAGAATGCGTCACCGGATAGTATCGGTTGGCGTCGGTCAGCGTTATTGGCGGCAGAAGGTGAGCATCGAGCCTTTTTCGGAGAGCTCATTCGAAGTGAGCTGCTGTTGCCAAATGGATACAGTGCGTATCGAGTATACGACGTTCATGCGTGCTGGGATTATGATTTGAACGAGGATGTCGAGTGCCGCAGCCCCATCGACGATGTGCCCGACGAGTTGCACTGTACACCTGCTGCTGTCCAGTCAGGCATTGCTACACAAACACCTGGTTTTGTGACCTGGCTGACCCATGGTTCAGGTCGTGGTGCAGCCGCGGTGATGAACCTCAACAACGTGATGGCATTAGCGGACGACCAGCCATTTTTCACCTTTCAGGCATCTTGCTTTAATGCGCAGCCAACCACCACCCAGAATCTTGCGTACGAACTGCTCAAAAATGGTGCCATCGGGACCATCGGTGCCACCACCATCTCCCATGGACCAGGCTCACCGATGCCCAGCTTACGCAACGACGCGGGTAACGCAGGCATGGCATATAACTTCGCATCGCGCCTACTTGTGGAAGAGATGACTGCGGGCGAGGCCCTTGCAGATCTCCGGCGCGATGTCGATGTCGCCAACCGCTGGTGGTATTGGAAGAACTATCTCACGTTCAATCTATGGGGCGATCCATCGGTCTCGATTACGAGCACGAGCGCCGACCAGATCGAAGAACCCGCTGATGGCGGCATGCCAGAGCCCAGCGCGGATATGGGTGGGTTTGATGATGGACTGGGCGACGCGGGCATGGTGGCCGACGCAGGTGAGCTGTCCGATAGCACCGCCTCGGTTGACGCAAGTGGTACTGACCAGATGAGCGACGCTGCAATTGATGCGGCCAGCGCTTCGGATAGTCGCCCTGTGAGCGAAGACGCAGGCATTCAAGATACGGCGGATGGCCAAGCTCCTCGGTCTGACGCAGGCGACTCAAATGGCTCGAGTTCGGCGGGGGGTGGTTGTATGGCTGCCGGTGATTCTTCGTCGCAGGCACCATGGTTTTGGCTCGGGATCTTGCTCTTCTGTGGTCCGATGGGTGTTCGGCGAAGAACAGGCCAGAGCAAACCCCGTCGTTTTGGCGCCGCCTAGAGCAAGCAGATGACATCGCACCCGTCCGGCGGTCACCGACTCTACCGTCGGTTCGCTGCCCTCGAACGCCGTCCGCTGTTGCGGGGGATCAGATGAAGTTGTTCCGCGGCCAACAGGTTACAGCTGTTCTTAAATCGGCCCGAGCACAACGCCGAGCCGTTAAGCGGGTTGGTCAGACTTAACTCACCCACAGAACTACCACCGATACGAATATCGAATAAGCCCGCCGAGTTGCCGGTTCTCAGTGACAGTCTCACGGGCGCGCTATTACCGAAGCGCACAAAAGTCTTCGGCGCGAAGAGCAGCGCACCCGCCTCGTCCGCGTTCGGGACAAAAAGGCCAAATGGTTGTCCGCCAAAATCGATCTCATACCATTCACCACGCTCACTGCTATGCTCTTCCTCTTTGACACGTCGTAAGTCATCGTCGCGGAATTGGATGTAGAGTTGTCCATCTGATTCACGGTATCTCACGCTGCACAGCGCCTCGAATTCTCCCGTACAAAGACGCATCTCGTCGTTCTGAAATCGACCGACCTCATCACCATTGAAATAGAGTCGACTCCCATCCCGCTTCACCTTGAGGGGGGCGCTTGTTCCACGCTCACCGGTCATCAACCCGCGCACTTGGACCTCGGTCTCTGATGCTGCGCACTCGACTTTGTAGTAGGAATCCCCCGGACCGAGCAGCTTGTGTGCATACCACTCGGTCGCAGGTGGCTCAGGTGGGGTTGGATCAGGCGCGGTCTCCTCATCGGGGTCAAGGTCTAACTCATCGGGCGTACCTTTATCGTCTTCGTCAATATCTCGGTCGTCATCGGGTGGGATGTCCTCGTTTGTGTCGATCAAGTCGTCCTCTTCATCCTCGGGTATTTCATCGGCAGCGAGGTCTTCTCGAAGTCGCACTTTGAGCGCCACAGGCTGAGATTGTGACAAGAAACCGTCGAAGGTGACGGCGTTCATCCAGGCGAGGGTCATACAGCTATACCCATTGACGCCCCAACCCTTACCCCAAGAGTTCTTCACCACAAAGCAGATGCCGCCTTCCTCAGGCATCTGCGGCAATTCGCGATAGCCCACGATGAGATATGCGTGTCCGCCAGCATGTACGGTGGAGCCATCTGCGCCAAAATCCTTTTTGGTGATGAGTCCGTCATTGCTCTCCCAGTTGCTCGATAATGGGCTCGCAAAGGGAACAGCGTAGCCATCGTGCAGAAGACCGATGAGCTCATCGATACCGCACCATGTCGTCATCTCTTCGAGCTTGAGCGCACCGGCATCGCATGAATCTCTCATCGGCGCTTGTACATCGTTGTCCACGGGCTTGTTATTGTAAGGACAGTTTGCTTCAAGCGGAATGTTAAGGTCGGCGGCAGCGACGGAAGCCTCCATGCCTTTTCCATACCAGCTGCCTTGCTCACTGGTGCTGCAAGACCCGTCTTGGCAGTCGGGTTTCGAGTCGTAGTAGAATTTTTGCTCTGAGAGGTCGATACTCTTGAGGTCCGAATTGCCCCCGTTGGCATCGTTGAGGGCGGCATACTCCACCATGCCGATTCCAGTAAACGCAGCGCACGTCCCACGACGTCCCTGGTCGCGTACAGGGATCTTTTCCACCCCAGGAATCACGTAATCACCGCGCAGGGGTTGACTGACAAGCGCTAAGTCCCACCCACAACTCTGCTTGAAAGCCGTTGGATTTGTGGCCCAATCCTCGCCGCTCGCGAACTGAAAAAAGTCGTCTCGGGCAAATTGCAGCTCATCGATGGTTTGCCGAGCCCGAATGGTCTCCCGCATTAACTGAACAACGTCCGGATCGTTCATCAGTGGGACCTCTGTGCCATTTGCGCGTGCCATTTCATGATCCATGACCTTGAAGACCGCCTGCAAATCAGTCTCCGGCGCTTCGGTGCGATTCTTCTTGATGTATCGAAACGCGTTCTGGTCCGAGAGTTGATTTGGACCGTTCTCGGCACCGATAATGTCTAAAAACTCTTGGGCGACATCGCAGCCCCAAACGGTGACGCTGATGCAAAGTGCGAGCAAATATTGCAGATGTTTCAATTGATGTATTCCCTTCGAACGACGTCAGAGCATAACGCAGGTGTTGTGAACTTCAAGCCCCGTGCTTGAACCATCGACCGCGCACAAAGCTTTTACCACTCAAGACCGCCTTCGTGATATTATTTGCCCATCCAGGGGCATTATGGGGTCATAACGTGAATCAATACCGGATTCAGCTCATTGTGTGTGCTTTGTTCATCGGCTGTGCTGGTTCCGATACGAGTGAGCCAGAACCCAATGGTCCTCGGTTGATCGGATCGGATCGAGCTGCCGTTGTGCTCGGTGAGACGCTCTTCTTCACAGGGCGTGACCTGCTACCACCAGATGAGGGGGTCACGCGCCTCAACTTTGTTGGCCAGTTCGTCAATCAGTCGGGCACTCGCAAGCAGGTCGATCTGACTATTACACCGCACCATGATGGCGTCGAAGAGGATGGCCTGCATGTGCTTCGCTGGTCTAGAGTGGGCCCCTATGTACACCCATTTTCGGACAGCGCTGCCTCCGAACCAGGCTATTTCGAAGGCCAGATCTATGCGGTCAGTGTTCCCGATGAAGGGACTGCGTCCGTGGGAGAGCCGACGCCCTTCCGGCTTGAGATTAAGCCCTCCATCGCGATCGAGACTTGGGAGCCATATGTCGCCGATTGTGGCGCGCCGGCGCTGCGCGGCCTCGGTGGCTTAGCTTACGTGATGAAGGTGCGCGCCATCGGATTCGAGCCTGTTTTGTTTCGTTACATTCTCGGGCAGACCAATGGCGACGAGTTTACATTGATCGAACATGTCGCCAACGGCCGGGTTGACACGGTGGGTACACCAGACAAGCTTCTGATATTAAACGAGGTTGCTGAGGGGGTGAGCACCTATGCGACATCGTGGAGTGTTGAGGCGGAGGATGCAGAAGGCAATGTCTACGAGAACATTCTTCCCTTCAGCGTGCATCGGCCCATCGACCATTACACCGACGGTAAACTGCGTGAGGCGGAGTTCTTCGAGCCCGTCCCGGTAAGCTCCTGTTTTAAAGGCTCGCTGGGCACAGACGTCGTCTATTCTGAAACGGTGAGCGAGACGCGACAAAATGCCGCGAGCATCACTGTCAGTAAGAACTGGATGAACGCCCGTGGGCAGACGCGAAGCAATAACTGGCGAGACTCTGTCTCCGTTTCGAGTTCGGATGCACGCAGCCAAACGCGCCAAGTGTCGCTCTCAGAAGGCGAGACGACAACTCAGACCTATGGCGTATCGTATAATCGGGCCGAGACCAACAGCTTTCAGACGTCGACGACCGACGGTGAGACATGGACCTATTCTCTCAATATCGGCGATTCGTATGCCAGAAGTGACACCGAAGAGGTCGAGACCTCCGAGCTCACAAGCTCGGGCTGGAACGTGGGTGTTGAAGCGTCGTTCCCCGTACAGCTGTTTAGTGTGGGTGGTTCCGGTGGGTATGACCGATCCACTCAACGCGGCACCCGCGAGCGTGACTCCGTCACGCGGACGAACACAGCGAGCACCAATTCAGGTTACTCATCTCAATCGAGTCGGAGCCAGCAGACCACCTTTGGGTCCACCACAACAGATGGTCAGACAAGCAGCATGAGCGGCGCCTTTGCCCTCAATCGTGCCCAGACCACAACCGACAGCGAGGGCAGGGTGGTTACGGTGTCGGAGGCACGCACCCTGGAGGTGGGTGCGACAGAGGGTCAGTCGGTCACCATCACCGAAGGTGAAAGCGAGGCTTACCAAAAGACATTTACGGAATCGACCACCAATACAACGCTCACGAGCTACGACGGTGTTGTGCCGAGGACCAAATATGGCATCTTCTATCGCCAAAGCGTGCGTCTCGTTCGCACCATGTATATTCGAACCTTTGATCTATGCGGTGTCTCGAGCCTCATGGGAGAGATTCAGTTCAATGAATGGACTTGGGCGCCGGATTTAGCGCTCAGTGAAGAATGTCCGCCCTTTCCCGAGTCTAATCTGCCAGCGGCTCAGTGCCTAATAGAGCCCTGTGGAGAGCCCCTGCAATGATGTATCTACGCCTTTGGCCATGGGTCGGTCTTCTATTCATGCTGGTCAGCGGTTGCCGCTCGACCGAATCAGACGCCACATTCCTTTGTACACCAGAATGCGGCCCCTCGCTGGTCTGTCTAGAGGGTGTGTGCCAGCCGGTCTTGTGTTCGGATAGGCGCGATTGTGCCTTAGATCAGATCTGCTACGAAGGGCGTTGTATTCGCAGCTGCGATGGTGACACACCATGCCCATCAGGCGCGTGCGATGACAACCTCTGCTCAGAGACCATGGAATGTGAGAACGGGGCTGTGAGGGCATGTGAGACCGCTTGTGGTGAAGGGGTTGAGCGCTGCAATGGCTTTACCTGGTCTATTTGTTCATCCGGTGTTCCAACGGAGCGTGACTTCTGTGGCGATGGCATCGATGGAGATTGCGATGGTGAGACCGATGAGGGCTGT
Source organism: Bradymonadia bacterium (assembly GCA_049889275.1). Lineage (GTDB taxonomy): Bacteria > Myxococcota_A > Bradymonadia > UBA7976 > UBA1532 > UBA1532. Next base: position 33,630 of record JBMHDS010000046.1, read on the forward strand.
CCGGCCTGCCAACCCGATGCGCGCCGGCCCTGTGATAATGAGTGTGGGCAAGGTGAGCAGGTGTGTGAAGCAGGTCAATGGACAGGCTGCTCTCAACCGCCGCCGGATGCCACCGGTGTATGCCCCTGCATCGACGACGCTGTGCAGGCTTGCGAGTCACCCTGCGGACTTGGGCAGCAAGTTTGTGAGGGTGGTACTTTTGGTGGATGCATGGTTGATGGCCGCCTATGCGAGTGCATGGCGGGTGCCCGAGAGGCTTGTGAAGCGGCGTGCGGGATGGGCGAGCGTGAGTGTGTTGCTGGTCAGTGGTCGGACTGTATGGGACCCGCGCCCTCAGCCGAGCTCTGCGGTAATGGGCTCGACGAGGATTGCGATGACCAAGTGGATGAAGGTTGTGGTGATTGTCTGGTGGCTTTTTTGTCGTCGCCTGCAGATATCGTGGAACTGGATAGCCGCTATCAGAGTACGAATATCGTGGACAGGGGCGCGCAGGTTTGGATGGGATACTATGGTCAGACAGATGGTCGACGTATCTCACACTACCTTCAATATCGAGTCAGCGGTGACAGCTTCCAGTTCGATCGTCGACATACGTCAGAATTGAGGACTCTAATCGGCCTTCACGCGGGCGACATCAACGTCCTTGGATACGGTTACGATCAGCAGAATCGTATGGCGTTGGAGTTGATGAGTAGCCAAGGGGCACGTCGGTTTGAATCCTTGGACCGCGTCGCAGGTTTGAGTCCAGATTTCCAAGGGCTCATCGATGGGACAACCATGTATCTGCTCTACAGAACCTTGGACGGGCTCTACGTGCAGGCGATACCGGAGGCGCAGGCGAGGCCACAGCCGCTTCTCTTTAGTGGGGATGGGGATGTCCTCCAAATGACAGGTGCGCTCGATCGGATGGGTCTGAGCGTGTTCTACGCATCCAATGAGGGTAATTTCGAGGGTGGCACGGTCTTAAAAATGGCCAGAGCAAGCCTAGCGCCACTGCGCGCGCGCGGTGATGCGCAGTTGCTGAATCCGGTGTCAAATGCGCCCATCTTTGGTGAGAGCCCAGCGGTTATCTATGCGAACGACCGTTACCTTGTTGTCTACAGCGCTCGCTCATCGAGACGGTCCTCGCTGTTCTCCATGGTGGTCGATCTGAACGGCGTTGTGCTCGGAGAGCCCATAGAAATATTTCGAGCGCCGAGTGGTGAATACGTTTCACATCACGAGCTTGCGGGTACCTCTCGAGGGCTGCTCGTCAATATCTTAGTCACGCCGGGTGTCGATGAGGTCTCGCAAGTGAAATACGCGAGCCTCTCTTTTGATGGCGCACTCACAAGTCCTTCCGTTCAAGTTTTATCCGGCATTATCGCCTTTCCGAGATTGACTGTCCCGAGCGCGACGGGCCGGCCCGTTTTTGTTTGGCCTGAAGATAACGCCAACACAATGGAGACCCGGTTACGGATGGCAACGGTGCCGAGAACGCCTACGTGTCCCTAGTGGCGCAGCCCGTGAGGCTGTACGGCTAAGACCCGACCACCCACCGCGGTGATGACCGAACAAGCGTACACCGACTGTATCCGCAGAGTGCTCTCATAGTTGCGGTCCGTCTCAATACCCGGCAATCTGAAACCTCCGGCTGGTCAATCGAGGGAGGATATGATGATTAAGCGGTTAGGCGCCGAATTTTTTGGTACATTTTGGTTGGTTTTTGGTGGTTGTGGAAGCGCTGTCTTGGCGTGTGGCTATCCGAACCTGGGCATTGGATTTGTGGGGGTCTCACTGGCGTTTGGTCTGACCGTGATGACCATGGCCTACGCCGTAGGGCATATCTCGGGTGGGCATTTTAATCCAGCCGTGACTCTCGGCCTGTGGGCGGGTGGTCGATTTGAAGCAAAAGACATCTTCCCGTATTGGATCGCGCAAACCATTGGTGCGATCGCCGCAGCGGGTGCTCTGTATGTCATCGCGAGCGGTAAAGCGGGCTTTGATTTAGCAGGTGGTTTTGCGTCTAACGGGTATGGCGCACATTCTCCGGACCAATATAGTATGACGGCAGCCTTGGTCGCTGAGATCCTGCTCACCATGTTCTTTCTGTTGATTATCCTAGGCTCGACAGACAAACGGGCGCCAGCAGGTTTTGCCCCCATCGCCATCGGGCTCGGCCTGACACTCATTCACCTGATCAGTATTCCTGTGACAAACACGTCCGTTAATCCTGCTCGAAGCACAGGGCCTGCGCTCTTCGTCGGTGGTTGGGCCGTCTCTCAGCTCTGGCTTTTTTGGGTCGCACCGATGGTCGGTGCGATCATCGGTGGTGCCGTCTACCGTTTTCTCGGTGATGATGCTCAGGTCGAGTCCACTTAAGGAGGCCCACCCAAAGAGGCCCAATTCGGCCCGGCACCGAATGGATTCGTAGCATTGTGACGCGCACATCGGTTAACGACTTTCCATAGGTCCTCCGCAGTCAGGCCCACCGTCTTTCTGTACCCGAGTCGGGGCACCAGGGGGCCTTATCACCGAACTCAGTAGAGACGTTGCCTGGTGGTGTCGCGGCATTCTTGACTCACAAAGGGCACACCCTGGTATACTTTTGTCCGGCACGTTCTTTCGGTGACGTGTCGCTTAAGTCAAGCTCGAATAGGATGCACAGTGAATATGAGACCGCTTCCACATCTGACAAAGATCCCAGGGCTTTGCTTGCTCCTGCTCACTATGGCGTGTGATTCGAGCACAAGTTCGCCCGCGCAGCAGACTGTGTCCGATGGGCAAGTCGAGGCGGACACAGGTGGTCGAGATGGTGAGATTGAGGACGCCAACTCCATACCATCGCCTGACTCCACGCCAACGTCACCGGACGTCGCCACCTTCGATGCCATGGCCTCTGATGCGAGTGTCTTGGACGCCCAAGCAGACGCGACTCGACCCACCGATGGGCCTGTTGCGGTCGATAATGACAACGACGGTCACCCGGAAAACGTGGATTGTGATGACAACGACGCGACGCGTTTTCCAGGCGCGCCCGAGCGCTGTAATGCCATCGACGATGATTGCGATGACAGTGTGGACGAAGGTGAGACCGTAGGCGATGTGCCCACTTGGTACCGAGACGTCGACGAGGAAGGTCGAGGCGATGAGGACAGGTCTGTTGACACATGTTTGGCGCCGGAGGGCTTTGTCGCTGAGGCGGGCGATTGCAACGATGGCGACGCGCAGATCAACGTGGGCGCGCCCGAGCGCTGTAACGCCATCGACGATGACTGCGATGACAGCGTGGACGAAGGTGAGACC
>JBMHDS010000047.1:0-171591 GCA_049889275.1 Bradymonadia bacterium
CATCGCTGCAAAGCCCTGAGACAAGAAACGCATGCAGTAGCCGACCAGCAAGAACAGTCCCAAGGTCTCAAACCACACCCAACCGGTCCAGGGTGCCTCGCGCTTAATCCCGATGATCAGTTTCAAGATGCCCACAGCAACCAACACACCCGGTAAGCTACTCGTCAGATAAACCATATTTTCGATCAATCCGGCGGTCTTCGGTCTGGTCTGGACCGCCAAATAGGCAACCACCCCCGACACGATCACCACAACGGTGGTACAAAAACCTGCCAGCACCAAAGTGGTGATGGCGGGGCCTGTTACCGGTGCAAATTGGACATGGTGGGAGAGCCCTTGCCACACCCAGTTCGTGAGCGAGCCTATCGGTAAGGCGACCCCCAACCCGATCACGAGCACGTGTAACAGCAGCACAACGCACAAGCCGCTGCCCTTAAGGGCGCGCCGCTCCACCTGCCTTTGCGTCACCGAGCGCTCATCAAAGGTTTGTCTCGATAATAGACGAACGCCAACGAGCAGTGGAAAAACCACAAACATCAGCCCAAAGCCGAGGGTCACAGCTTCGTGCCCGTCCCGAGCTTTGTACAGCTCCCAAGTCAAGACCTCGCAGTCGAGAATCGCCACGGCGCCGAAGTCGCTGATGACATAGAGTCCGACCAGAGCTAAGGCGAATGCCCATGTGGAGCGCAATCTCGGCGCAATAATCGTTGATAAGACACGCCACTGACCCGCGCCTAGACTCCGAGCAGCTTCTTCTTCTGCAGGAGGACATCGTCTGAGTGCCGCAGCAGTGAGCAGATGAACATAAGGCGTGCAAGCGACTGTCAGCACGAGTACAGCTGGCCAAAAGCCCGTGAATGCCTCGGTGGTTCCCATCAAGTGCCCAAGGCCACCCGCGGGCGCCATCTGTTCCCGTAAGATCGTCGCGATGAGATAGCTCGGAGTGGCGAGCGCGAGCGTTGACAACAACGACAGGATGCGGCGACCGGCATACGCTGTTCGGACTTCAGCCCACGCGAGTGTCGTCCCCGCCACGAGGCTTAGAATGCTGACAGATGTACTGAGAGCGAGGCTGCGCCCGAGCAATGGCCAGACACGTTCGAAGGATAGGGTCGGCGCCCCGAATAAACCGGGCGGCTCGAGATAGGCTAAGCAAAGGCCTGCGACGGGCAAGAGAACCGTAAAAAGCGCGAGTCCACCAAAGAGCCACAATACTCTGGACGGTCTCGTCTGGTCCATGCGCGTCAATGCAAAGCCTACTGTAGGCCAAGTTCACGCAGCAGCTTCACGGTGCCAGCCACATCAGACAGCGCCTCCTGCTCGACCTGTGCCCAACCACCTGATCGCGGCGGTACGTCGGGGTGGGTCTTGATACCGGGGACCGTTGGGTACTCATATACCTTTTGCGCGAAGTAGTTTTGCGCCTCATCGGACACGAGAAAGCGCATCAGCTGAAGCGCACTCTCACGGTTTTTCGCGTGCGCCGTGATGGCGGCACCACTCAGCATCAGCAGGTTGCCTGGATCGTTCTCGACCGCGAATGAATAGTTGGCTGCTTTGAGCGCTGGGTTCGCGGCCTTCAGGCGGTGGAGATAGTAGTGATTCACCCAACCCAGATCGATTTCACCCGCCGAGACGGCTTTGACCTGCGGCGAATTTTTTGGATAGACCTTGGGCGCGAGAGCCTTCATGGCCTTGAGCCAATTCTTTGTTTTCTCTTCGCCCCAAAGGGTTCTCAACGCACTCACATGTGCTTGAAAACTCGAATTGCTCGGCGCCCAGCCGATGCGTCCTTTCCAAGGACCCGTGGTGAGGGCTTCAATGTTTTTCGGCAAATCCTCGACCTTCACACGCTCGGGGCTGTAGACAAGTACCCGTGCCCGCCCACTTGTGCCGACCCAGTGACCTTTTGCGCCCCTAAAAGTCGCCGGCACGCGTTCGAGAACATCTTTCGGCAATAGACTCAAGTGGCCGGCGCGCGCGAGTGCACCCACATAGCCCGAGTCCTGAGCGAGAAATAAGTCTGCCTCGCCCGTCTTTCCCTCCATCGCGATACGATTCGCAAGCGATTGGGTGCTCTTATCGAATCGGATTTTCACCTCAATGCCAGTTTTGGCCTCAAACACCTTCATCAAGGGCTCGATGAGCTTGGCGCTGCGCCCTGAGTAGACCACCAGCGTTTTTGTCTTTGCTGTGTCCACCGCAGGCGTTTTGCCTTTCGCGGACTCAGCTGGCGACTTCGCGGCGGTCGACTCAGCCTTTGGTTGTTTGGCTGTGGCCGTCTCTGATGGTGGTTTTGTTTTGTCGCTTTGCGAACACCCCAAACCGACCACCGTCATCGCGACCAGAACAAAATGCGCTGTTTTAAGCATGAGACCCCTCGAATATCTATCGTCACCAAAAACACGTCCATTGAACGGCTCTGTTGTGCTCGAAATTGCGCCGGCCGTCAACCATGGAGCGGTTTGCGGGCACCGCGATGATTGTTTCAGAGACGCCACTGGCCTTCAGTTTCAGTCAGGGCTGAACTCACGTGAAACGGGGTTCGGCTCTGACCTTTAGCCTGGGTCCCCACACATCGCAGCCAAGATGCGCAGCCTTGGCCGAGCATCCCCCCAGCCAAAATAAATCCTTATTTCCTCGATCTGAACGGATAAATCCTGTAGAATCCGCCACATTTTGACAGTCTGACAGCGTAATTTACACGGTTCTTCAAGCGGGAGGTTCGCGATGAAACTGTACCAAAAGTTTTTTGTCCTATGCGCAGTAAGCGCATTCGCCATTGGGTGTGGAGAAGAAGAGACTTCTCGTCCGACGGTTACATTTCCAATGGTCGATATGGGCCCGAGCATGACGGGGTGTGGCTCGAGTGCAGAATGCGCGACCGGTAACGTCTGTGTGAGCGGCTCTTGCCAACCTGGCGTGTGCGCCTCCGACGTGCCATGTCCTGCGGGCATGATGTGTGACCTCACCACGCGCCAGTGCAATAATCCGCCGGCCGGTGGCTGCGAGCGTCACGAAGACTGTGAAATGGGCTTTTGCATCGACGGCATGTGCCGAAATGTTCAATGCGCCGATGACACGCACTGCCAGGAAGGCACCAACTGCATCAACAATGAATGTGTCCCAAGGCCTCGCGATTGTACAGACAACGACGGAGACGGTTTTGGTGTGGGCGCCGACTGTGGCCTCGAGGACTGCGACGATAACGATCCAAACGTTAACCCAAATGTGATCGAAGACGGCCAACAGCGCTGTAGCGATGGCATCGACAACAACTGCGATGGCATCGACGTGATGTGCGCAGGCGTGGACCAGGATAACGACGGATGGACGGTCGAGCGCGGTGACTGCGACGACATGAGCGCCAATGTGAACCCTGACCAGGTCGAGATCCCCTACAATCGCATCGACGACGACTGCAATGAGCGAACCTCTGATACCGACGTCGACCGCGACGGCTACGACGCCAAGGCTGTGGGTGGTGATGACTGCGATGATATGAACGCAAGCGTCAATCCAGAGGCGCGCGACATTCCTAACAATGGCATCGACGAGGATTGCGACGGCATGGACCGCATGCCCGCGAACGCCGATATGGATATGGATGGGGTAACAGAAGCAGATGGTGACTGCGATGATACAGACCCGACCGTCAATCCGAACGCCGTCGAGGTCGCTTACAATGGTCTCGATGATGATTGCGACCCAAACACACCGGATAACGACCTCGACCGCGATGGCGTTAACCGACCTGAGGACTGCGACGACAACAACGCAGACCGTTCACCTGCAAACGAAGAGATCTACTACAACAGCATCGACGATGACTGTAATGACGAGACCGCCGACGCCGACGCCGATGGCGACGGTTTCAATGGCGGTCCACGTGGCGATGACTGCAATGACGAGTCTGCCGCTGTGAATCCGGGCGCAATGGAGGTCGAATACAACGGTGTTGATGACGACTGTAATGCCGAGACCCCAGACGATGACCTCGACGGCGATACATTTGTCCGCGCGGATGACTGTGATGACAACAACGCAGACATCAACCCCGGTGTTATCGAGGACGCGATGAACCTGTGTGACGATGGTGTAGATAACAACTGCAACGGTCGCGATGTTGCCTGTCAAATGGAGATGGTCTCGGACCGCGATGAAGACGGTGTGCCAGACGAAGACGACTGCGAGCCGGACAACCCAGAGATTCCTGGAGCCGTTGAGATTCCGAACAACGGTCTCGACGATGATTGTAACCCGGACACAATGGATATGTGTGATGACGACATGTTTGATGTCGCCGGTGACAATGCCGACCCGTTGAACGCAAGCGTTGTGGAAGACGGCAACACAACTGGCATCCAGTACGGCGGGCTGCGCCTTTGTCCGAACGATGTTGACACATACCGCATCGACGTCGAGCGGGGTGACGGACTCGAGATCGATCTACGCTTCCGCCACATCGACGGAGATGTCGATATCGCCCTGTACCGGTTAAACGAAGACGAGACATTGACCTTTGTGACCGAAAGCTTATCCGTTAACGATGATGAGACCGTCTACCTGCGCCGTGCACCTGCAGCTGCAACATACATCGCTGTTGTATACACGTTCTTCCGCGCTGATTCGGCCGCGTCTTACGGCATGACCGTCAACGTCTTCAATGGCTGTACCGATGACCCTGTAAGCGACCGTGCAAGCGGTTTCTTCGGCGAGCAGAATGACGAGTTGCGCGCCTCTGTCGAATTTCCCGAAGCGGGTACACAGCGAACCATCTGCGACTACGATGAGGATTGGTACACATTCGAAATTCCACGGACTGAGCCGGTTCGAATCGACGCCTTCTTCACCCATGCAGCGGGTGCTGATATTGACATCAGCCTGCTGGATGCCGACGGCAACGTAATCGAGTCGTCGGTCAGCTCCGACGACAACGAAGACATCACAACGGAGCTTGACCGCGGTCAGTACTACGTTCGCGTCTACGGCTTCAGAGGCTCTTCGAACGAGTATCGCTTGTTCCGCTCGCAGGGCGATATCGGGCGTACCCGTGCATCGATCCAAGAGCGCGTCGAAGTACCAGATCCAGGCGAAGTTCGCGTACCGCTTGAATTCGACGAACCCGGCGCGGTTCTCAAGAGTGTTAAGGTCCGTGACCTCGACCTGGACCATACAGACCTGCGAAACCTACGTCTGCGACTCTTCTGGAACGGGCAGGACATCGTGACCATCTGGAACCAAGAGGGTGATGACAACGGCCGTGATGGCGGACTCGACGATGACTTCCTGCCTTTGACAGGCGGGGACATTAACTTTGACAATCGCGTCTATGAGCAATTCCTCGGACTGCCTGCGACAGGCACCCTGGAGCTTGTGATCGAAGACCTCGTCAACCGCAACGAAGGTGAACTCAACACCTTTGACGTCGAGATCGAATACTACCAACCGTAGGCGTTTCAACGGGGATTCGCCCCAACTATGAGCGCGCGAATCCCCTTTCCTATTTCCTGTTCGTCCCCTCCTGAGCCAACTCACGGCAGCGTAACGTCATCGCTGTCGCCAAACCCGCCAAATTATGCGATTAGGACTCGACGCAGCCCACTCAGACGGGTAACGTGGCGCGCCTCCGATAAGCCAATGATTTGGCACATGCAGCAGCCTCCACAGGAGACAGTATGATCGACGAACTCAACGCTCTAGAATCTAAGGCATTAGATGTCATCGGACAGGCCGATGCCGAAGCCGCGCTTCGCGAGCACGAAGTGCATTTCTTAGGCAAGAAAGGTGCACTGACAGCAATACTGCGCGGTATGCGTAACGTTGAACCGGCTCAGCGGCCCATCATTGGCCAGCGCGTCAATGAAGTACGCAGTGCGGTTCAAGGCGCCATCGCAAATCGCAGAGAAAGCCTTGAGCGTGCGCGCATCGAAGCGCTGTGCAATGACCCGCACTTCGACGCCTCACTGCCGGGTCGCCCCGTGCATGTGGGTGCGCTACACCCACTCACGACAGTGACCTATCACATCGAAGATGTGTTTAGGGCCATGGGTTTTCATGTGCTCGATTATCCCGAGATCGAATCCGAGTTCTTTAACTTTGAGGCACTCAATATCCCGGCAGACCACCCAGCCCGCGACATGCAAGATACCTTTTGGCTTAAAGACGGACATTTGCTGCGAACCCATACATCGCCCGGCCAGATTCGAGCGATGCATGCACTCAAGCCACCATTTCGCGCTATTTTCCCCGGGAAAGTCTTCAGGTTTGAGCGGATTGATGCGTCCCATGAGCACACCTTTCACCAGGTAGAGGGGCTCATGATCGAACGCGAGATCAGCGTCGCCAATCTGATTTACTCAATGAAAACATTGCTCGAGGCAATCTTCGAACGCGAAGTCACAATCCGGCTTCGACCAGGCTACTTCCCATTCGTTGAGCCCGGGTTCGAACTAGACATCCAATGCCAGGTTTGCGCTGGCAAGGGCTGCTCGGTATGTAAACAGAGTGGTTGGCTCGAACTCTTGCCCTGCGGTCTGGTTCACCCAGAAGTACTCCGACATGGTGGCCTCGACCCAAATGAATGGTCAGGGTGGGCTTTTGGCCTGGGTCTCTCCAGGTTAATGATGATGAAGTACCAGGTCGAAGACATCCGGCACATTATGGGTGGCGATCTGCGTTTCCTATCTCAATTTCGAAAAGGGGGTTGAGCGATGTTGATCTCGTACAAATGGTTAAACCGACATGTTGATTTGACCGGTGTCGATATTGATGAGTTGGCCAATCGCATCACGCTCAACGTCGCAGAGCTAGAAGGTGTCCACGCTGTGGGTGCCGAGGCTGCGCAATGTGTGGTGGGTTATGTCAATGAAGTCGCCCACGTAGAAGGCACTCATTTGCACCTATGCCAGGTCGACACCGGCGAGCATGGCAAGCGACAGATTATCTGTGGTGCGCCTAATATCGCGGCTGAAATGAGCGTACCTGTCGTGCTCCCCGGCATGACCATCGGTGACCTGACGATCGCCGAGCGCAAAGTGCGCGGCCACTTATCGCAGGGCATGATCGCGAGTGAAGCAGAGCTCGGACTGAGCGAAGACAACGACGGCATTATGTCTCTCGACGGCAGCCCGACGCCCGGGACCCGTCTCGGTGATCTGCTCGACGTAGAAGACGTGCTATTTGAAATCGACAACAAGTCGCTGACGCATCGTCCGGATTGCTGGGGCCACCGCGGCATCGCGAGGGAGGTCGCCGCCTTGGTTGACCGCCCTTTAAACGAGATGGCCTTAGACGTTGAGTACACACAGGAGCGCCCACTCGATATCCGAGTGGATGCACCAGAGGTGTGTTCACGATACACTGCCGTCAGGCTCGATAACGTCACCATCGCTCCGTCTCCATTCTGGCTAAAGCTGCTGCTTCATCGTGTTGGCGTGCGCTCTATCAACAATGCCGTCGACGCGACCAACTTCGTGATGTTGGACACCGGTAACCCATTGCATGCCTTCGACGCGAGAGATGTACTCGGGGGCTCAATTACCGTCCGGCATGCACGAGCGGGTGAGACCTTTACGACCCTTGATGAGAACGAACGCGAGCTCACCACCTCGGACTTGCTGATCACAGATGGTGAGCGCGGCGTCGCGCTCGCAGGCATCATGGGTGGACTCAACTCCGAGGTAAAGGACGATACCCAGCAGATTATACTAGAGGCGGCCACTTTTAGTGCGTCTGCAGTCCGCATGACAAGCGCACGACTCGGTCTGAGGACCGATTCATCAGCCCGATTCGAAAAATCCTTGGACCCAAATCTCGCCGAGACCGCGTCCCGCGCGTTCTGTGTTCTATTAAAAGAACTTTGCCCAACGCTCACGGTGACCTCGCAGTTCATGGATGTATACCCGTCACCGCCAATTCAACCCGTCATCGAACTCGACTATGAATTGGTGCACAAGCGACTGGGTACCACGCTCGATGAAGCGGTCATCGACCACTATCTCGAGCGACTGGGCTTCGGACTCGAGAAGAGAGATGGTGGCCTCCGAGTCACCGTTCCAACGTGGCGCGCAACAAAAGATATCGCCATCGCTGCTGACTTGGTCGAGGAGATCGGCCGTAGTTTTGGCTACGATAATATTGAGGCGACCCCGCCTCGCGTCACATTATCGAAGCCCACGCCGAACCTGCAAAAAGACTTTGAGCGAGCGGCGCGGCGCTTTCTAAGCCAAGCCGCGGGCATCGACGAGGTGCTCACCTATTCCTTCGACTTTGACCCGCTGCTGGAAAAGATCGATGCAGTCCCGTCGGACCGTTTGTTCCTTGCAAACGCCATCAGCGCCGAGATGCCTGCCATGCGCACGCACCTCGGGCCAAACCTCCTTGGCGCCGTGCTCAAGAACGAACGCGGATACGATCAGATCCAGCTCTTCGAGATTGGCCGCGTTTTCCGCCCGGATACAGAACCAGAGGCGCTGCCTAAACAGCCGACTACGCTGGGTATTGTTCTCGCGAGCAAACCACAAGAAGAGAACCTCTTTGCACGCGCGAAGGGCATTGTCCTCGGGCTCGCGAGAGCGGTGGAAAGGCAACAACCACGGCTTAAGCAAGGCTCAGTGGAGCTTGTTTGGGCTCACCCAGTGCGCCAGGCTTCTATCGTGGTGAATGACATATGCATCGGCTACATCGCCGAAGTTCACCCTCAGACCTTGAATCAGCTCGACCTTGACCACGCAACACTCCTCATCGAGATCGATATGGACTTGTGGCGTTCACTGACGCGAGAGACTGTAGCGTACCAACCACTCTCCAAGTTTCCAGCGGTCTATCGAGACTTTGCCGTCGTGGTTGATGAATCGAAGACCGCCGGCGACGTAGCTGCGGCGATCAAGCAGGCAAAGTCTGAGTTGATTCGTGACGTGGCGTTCCAATCGATCTTTCGCAGCGAAGACCTCGGCACAAACGCTAAATGTCTCGCTTGGTCAGTGACTCTCAGGCATGACGAACGTACGCTCACCGAAGGTGAGATTCGCGACGTTGAAGACGAAATCTGGTCAAGTTTACAAGCGCGCGTTGGCGGGGCGCAACGGACTTAGCTGTAACCGAATAGCTTCTGAGACCAGACTAGCTCCAGTCGAGCACGACCTTGCCAGACTTACCGGAGAGCATAACATCGAAACCTTCTTGGTAATCGTCGATATGCATTTGATGAGTCAAAATTGGGCTCAAATCGAGCCCCGACTGCAGGAGCGACGCCATCTTGTACCACGTCTCGAACATCTCGCGACCGTAGACGCCTTTGATCTGTAGCCCTTTGAAGATCACCAAGTCCCAATCTATCGCCGTATCGTTCGGCGGTATACCAAGCAAAGCGATGCGGCCACCATGGTTCATCACCCTCAGCATTTGCTGAAAAGCTGCAGGCGCACCAGACACCTCAAGACCCACATCATAAGCTTCCACCATACCCACCTGCTTCATCGCTTCGCGCGGTGTGGTCTTACGCGGGTCGATAGCGATGCTCGCGCCCATTTTTCGCGCGAGCTCGAGACGGTACGGGTTCAGGTCCGTCACGACCACATGCCGCGCGCCCACGTGTCGGCAAACAGCAGCCGCCATACAGCCGATGGGTCCGGCGCCGGTGATGAGAACATCTTCGCCCACGAGATCAAAAGATAGGGCCGTGTGCACGGCGTTACCAAACGGGTCAAAGAAAGCGGCGATTTCATCGGGGATATCGGCCGGGATCTTGAACGCATTGAATGCAGGGATCACAAGGTATTCGGCGAATGCGCCAGCACGATTGACCCCGACTCCCTCTGTGTTTCGGCACAGATGACGACGCCCTGCCCTGCAATTGCGACAATAACCACATGTGATGTGACCTTCGCCCGACACCCTATCGCCCACCGCAAAACCACGCACGTGACTGCCCAAGGCCGCAACCTCACCCACAAACTCATGGCCCACCACCATCGGCACGGGAATGGTGCGTTGTGCCCAGTCATCCCACTTATAGATGTGGATATCTGTCCCACAGATGGCCGTTTTCCGAATCTTAATGAGCAGGTCATTCGGTCCGTAGTCGGGCTCGGGCACATCGTCCATCCAGATCCCGACTTGGGCCTGACTCTTGACCAATGCCTTCACTGAATCACCCCTAGTTCCCGACCAATTCTCGCAAACGCAGCGATCGCTTCATCAAGATGCTCCTTATCGTGAGCCGCCGACATCTGCGTGCGAATACGCGCCTGTCCCCTCGGGACCACCGGAAATGAAAATCCAACGACGTAGATGCCCTCAGCGAGCAATCTATCAGCCATTTCAGACGCGAGCTTAGCGTCACCAAGCATGACGGGAATGATGGGATGTTCACCCGGTAAAATCTCAAACCCGAGCGCAGCCATCTCCGTGCGAAAATACTGCGTGTTATTCCGCAGTTTCTCACGCAGGTCGTCACCATTCTCAAGAAGGTCAAGCGCCTTGATCGAGGTGTATGCAATCACTGGAGCCAAGGTATTCGAAAAAAGATAAGGCCGAGAGCGCTGCCGGAGCCAAGCCACGATCTCCTTTCGAGCGGCAGTAAATCCACCTGATGCGCCACCGAGCGCTTTACCGAGTGTACCCGTGATGATGTCCACACGGCCGAGAACACCGCAGTGCTCCGCTGAGCCTCGCCCGGCATGACCGACAAAACCTGTGGCGTGGCAATCATCGACCATAGTCAACGCACCGTATCGCTCAGCGAGGTCGCAAATCGCGCCAAGGTTCGCGATGTAACCGTCCATGGAAAAGACACCATCGGTCGCAATAATTTTAGTCTTTGCCCCGTCGGCGACGGCCTGCTTTAACTGGGCCTCAAGGTCAGCCATGTCATTATTCTTGTAGCGATAACGCTTGGCCTTACAAAGCCGGATCCCATCGATAATGCTCGCATGGTTTAACTGGTCACTGATCACCGCGTCGTCCGGTCCTAAGAGCGTCTCAAAGAGACCGCCGTTGGCGTCGAAAGCAGACGAATATAGAATGGTATCTTCGGTGCCCAAGAATCTAGATAAACGCGCCTCGAGCGTCTTATGTATATCCTGCGTGCCGCAGATAAAGCGCACCGAAGCCATACCAAACCCGTACCGGTCGATAGCCTCCTTAGCGGCTTCTCTCAGCACCGGATGGTTCGCCAAGCCCAAGTAGTTGTTGGCACAGAAGTTGAGCACTTGCCCGTCCCCGACCGCGATATCAGCTTTCTGGGGAGACGTGATGACACGCTCCGCCTTGAAAAGGCCCTGCGCCTTAAGCGCCTCAGTCTCTTCGCCAAGGTGATCCAAAAACGCTCTATCCATCTTTACGCTCCTTGCTCTATCCGTCGCTGCACCAGTCTACAGACTCGCGATTGCGTACTCCAACAACAAAACGTTGATCTGACCTCAGACGCAGATTTAAATCTATTCCCCGATATGAAATCCTGCGGGACATCATACAAGAAACCAGGAGCGGAACATCCATGACGACTTCATTCAAGCACGTACTCGACGCACTTAATGACATCGCACCGCCCGAACTTGCGGCGCCATGGGATAATGTGGGCCTCCTCGTCGAGAATCATGCACCAACCGACGACATCAATCGCCTGCTGCTGACGATTGACCTCACACCCGCGGTCATGAAAGAAGCGCTCGAGCATCGATGCGATGTCATCGTTTGCTATCACCCCGTTATCTTCGGTGGTCTCAAACGCCTCCGAGCTGAGGTGCCGACTGAGCGGGTTGTCCTCGATGCCATTCGTTCCGGTATAAGCATCTATTCACCACACACTGCCCTCGATGCCGTTGAGGGAGGCGTAAATGACTGGCTTCTCGATGCGGTTGGCAAAACAAACGATCGCCATGCACTCGAGCCTGCCACAATTGATACACCTCAAATCGGGATGGGTCGACGTGCTCGTCTGGTCACTCCAACATCGGTGGATACGCTCTTGGGACAGTTACGAGAACGGCTCGATCTGAACTATCTCAGAGTGGCTCGGAGTCAAACCAGCCATGAGCAGCAGGTCGAACGCGTGGCGGTGTGCCCAGGTGCGGGTGGCAGTTTACTCGCGCCGCTCACGGATATTGACTTAGTGGTCACGGGCGAGATGCGTCATCATGATGTGCTCGCCATGAGTCAACGTGGGATTACGGTCTGTCTGACCGAGCACAGCAACTGCGAACGTGGCTACCTCGCCACCTATCGAACCCAGCTCAATCATGCGCTCCAGTGCAACATCGACGTCATGATCTCGAAAGTCGATAGTGACCCTATCGATATCTGGGACCCGAATAGGGTGTCCTAAGCCTTGAAGCGTGCTCCCAATGTCATCGCTCATCCAGACACTTCGGCCTCATCACCCAAAAAATGTGTTTCGAGCCAATAAAGTTGAATAAAAGAGCACCCAAACAGTCTTTTGGCTGCTCGGATGTTACATAGTCGCGCGGAGGGCGTGGCCATGTTATGCACGTACGAGATGGTGGAGTTCAAGGGATACACAGGCCATGAAAAGGCAACTTAGAGTTTTGCTGCTGCTTATCGCGGCGCCGCTGTTCATCACAACGGGTCACGCTGCAGAGCTGAAGTGTGATACGGCAAAGAAGCATATCGTGATGACCAATAGCACGCAGCGCGTCTTACCGAAGGGCACCATGGTCAGGTGGTCTACGAGCCACGGTGAGGCGGGCAAGCTACGATTTCGCTCAAATCTTGCCACGGGCAAGGCGCTTAAGGTGAGCATCAAGAAAAGTTCTCCGAAAACCTGTACCGTTGTCATCCGGGCCAAAAAGACGCCCGCTAAGTAGAACACCAACCGATTAAATACCGACTTCAGCCCCCCGTTTTGAGCGTAATGGCTTGATGCCCATGGGGCCCCCAGGCGGCATCACACTGGCCAAACCTTAAGACAGACACACTGGTTATCCACTCATTCAGTCCATAGACCGAGTCCAAGGTGGCGTTGGCCGCAGACCCTCAATCGAGCTGTATAGGCTCTAGATCAAGCCCGCCTGCGAACATGTAAGAGACCGCCTCATCGTATCCCATCACCATCAGACCACATCCGCTGTTACACGTGAGCGTCTGCTGCCCTACGCGCTCTATCGCGATTCGACCACCGCGGAGCCCATCCCCAAAATCGCTGAGCTGAGCTGTAACGTCATTGCCATTAAGCGTAATTGCTCCGCTATTGGTCGATACGATACTGATATATTGACTCGAGTATTCGCTCGGCACGAGGAAGGTATAATCTTCACGCCACTGGCCCACTGGAGGCACGAAAGCGAGCGCTGGGTCTCCGACCTCGCCGTCTGTGGACAGAAGCATTTGGCCAACCAAGATTGGGTTATTGGCGTTTATCTCTGTGTCGTTCTCGATATACACATCGCAATAATCACCCGCCACAAGCGCGCCGCATTGACCGATCAAAGGGGCAGGCGAAAACTCAACCCTCGTATCACTCTTTGATGCGAGGATGCGCACTCGGTCGGGTACTACGCGGCCGTTCTGGAGTGCATCCGTTCGTTCCGCACTTCGCGCCACAGCAAAGCGGTCTCCCCAAGTCGATACAGGAAAGAGTTGCTCTTCGACGTGGTCGGCACAACACGCACGCTCTTGGCCATCGTTGGGCTCTCGATTTGTCAGTAGTACCGATTCATGACCGACGAACACGGCGAGTTTCTGGTTGCTGCCAACACTCGCAACACGGGTGCCAGTGAGGTCACCCCGACCTGAAGCCTCCAAATTCAATACCTCGCCTTGTTGGAGATTAAAGGTGATCGGCCTACGCGCCTCATAGGCCATCTGATTCTTGCCAGCCCGAATGTTTGTACTCGGCGTGACTTCAACAACAGTCTGCCCCGCGTCAACCGCGACCACCGTCACATAGCCACTGTATGGATGCCCGTATGGTCTTCGCTCGATAGTCGGTAACGACATCACAAAATAAACTGAACCAACGGCGTGACTGGGTAACAGCAACGACCCATCGTTCGAAAACACCCCCTCATTATCGAGCGGATTGAACTGATAGGCTACGATGGGACTTGTGCTTGTGAGCTGATAAGCAGACCGAAATACCCCTGAACCATCGATGGATGCATCCGGTGCGCCCGCCGCCGCTGGGGTCAGGACCGTGGTTGCGCCCGGAGCAACCATCTCAGTGAGCTGCTGGCCACTCGGTGTCTCTAAACTGACTTGTGTGGGCATCGTCGTCGAAGGGTTAGCCACCACAACACTAAAACTGGAGTTCTGGGCATCGAGTAGGCAGGCGGACGTCTGAACACAGACCTGACCATCTGGGCATTCGCCAGCTTGTGAACACAAGCCAGCAAGGCGATTGCCATTCTGACATGCCATGATCGCCGGGACATACATCCAATCGTCATTACCTGGAATGCGGCACGTGCCGTCATCGGGCAGTAGCGGGTAGACCTCAATGGCATTGTCAAGATCAACCGCCCAGTATTCACAACCGATATAGGAGCGCTGCTGCGCGTTGATCGCGCAGGAGTTTTGTACGCCGCCACAGCCACCCGCTTCGTTGGTGTCAATCCACAAACCGTTTCCGCTGCAAATCACTAAAAAGCCATCTTCGCAGCGTTCGTCACCCGGACTACACTGACTGAACTGTGTATCTGGGACCGAACTGTCACCACCTTGTGTCCCAGTTTCCTCACCCGTGGATGTACACCCCAGGCTCGCCAGGCACATACACACGGCCAGATAGATACGCAGCGAAACTACTTTAGTTTGGTTACTCATAGGCGATTGGTATCCTTCCCCGAAGACCATATTCGATGGTACACAAGTCTCATGTCGTTTTGCCAGCATGGCAAAATCATGCCGAGGGGGACGTAGTAATGCAATTGTCGATCCGACTCTTTTCACTCTGTCTGCTCAGTCTCATTGTATCGTGCGCACAGCCAGCGCCTGATATCGACCGAACGCAGGGCAATTTGATCGCAAAGAGCGACCTGAGTGGCGAATGGTACATGATGCAGACCATTACCGAGGTGCCGCCAACGAGCTGGTTCACCTTCATCGGTGAAACGGGGCGAACCGAGCGAATCCGTTGGGATATTCAGAGAGACTTGTTGGTTGCATATCGCAGCTACCCCCTGGTACGTGGTGCAGATTCGACGTCGGGTGAGGTCGGGTTTGATGGTTCAGACAATCCAGTGGCTGCCTATCGAATCATCCAACACGTGGATGTGATGCGAGATTACAACACGGCAACTGGGGAACAGAGTAATGTCATCGTTGAAAACGTCTCAGATAGGCTCTGGCATGAACGCGATTTTGTGCGCGTAGATTGGTCGCAAAGCGTTGTCAGCAATTTTGACTTCATCGCGCCCACACTCAACGTAACAAATGCGGCATACTTTGTACCCGAAGAGCGAGGAGAGCTCGACCCTGCTTATCGAGCAGATGCGTTTTACCGTGAAACCTCGTCTGACGGAAAAACCCAGTATTTCGACGTCAACGGTAAAATGTTTGTTGAGCCTGACATTTGGGGGTGCGTCTACACGTGGTGGGGCTTTGCGGCGGAGGACTGCACAGCGGCTGAGATCGGTATGCGAACATCCTTCAGCCGAGTCGATGAGAGCAATGATTATGAGGCATTCCACTATAGCGACCAGCTGCTCAGTCGTTTTGGTTTTTTCAGGACGGAGTACTTCACCTACGATCAGCAGCGTGGTCTGACCGAATCGGGACGTCGCTATCTCATCAACCGGCACAATATCTGGAAGCGGACACGCGATGGTGAGACCATCATTCCTATCCCCGAACGCGAGCTGGCAACCATCCCCTATTATCTATCGGCTGACTTCCCATCTGATCCGAAGCTTCGAGAAGCGGCAACACAGACCTTAGCTCAGTGGAATGATGCGCTGCTGTCAGGGTTGACCAGTCTCGGTTTTGGCGCTGACGAGAAGATCTTTGTTCTATGCAGCAACCCAGTCGAAGCGGGGGAAGATGTTGCCTGCGGTGAGGTGGGCTTTTCACCCCGTCTCGGCGACCTTAGATATTCGACTCTCCATTGGGTTGACACCGAGACGATGGCTGGCCTCCTCGGTTATGGGCCTTCGGCGACCGATCCGATCACGGGCGAGATACTCGCCGGCAAAGCCTACGTCTATGGGGGGGCGATCAATACATGGGCAACCTACGCGGTTGACGTCATTCGGTTCTTTAATGGCGAACTCGAGCTCAATGAACTCGTGTACGGTCGTCACTTCAGTCAAGATGTAATGGCTCGAGTGACGGACATCGATACGGTCGAACGCCACGCGAGCAACCTCGACTCTCGCCCACTCAGGCGAGGTCTCGGTGAAACGCCCCGACGACGGCCAAATGTGCGCAGGGAGAGTCTAAGGGCCTATGACCGGCACGCGGTCGAAGCGCGTTTGAAACGCGCCCATTCGGCTGGAGCAAGAGCCCACTCCGGCAACCCGGAAGTACAAAAAGCGATCGCTCGTCGGTCACATCTGGCTGAGAGCCGTCAAACCATAGCGCCCAGCGAAGGTGATGACCCCACATTAGCGCTCAATCCAATCGCATTTAAGAAGCGTGAACACCACCGTCGTCATGCCCGGGCCCACTCCGTTGACTTCCACGACATGGTTGCCCCCGATATCGAAGGACTCGTACAACGCTATGCAGGGCGAACCGACTATGACGAGATCTGGCGTGAAATCAGGGCCGAGGTCTTCGCCTCGACCGCAGAACACGAGCTCGGGCATACGCTCGGTCTTCGGCACAACTTTCAAGGAAGCTATGATAGCCTTAACTATCACGAAGGCTACTGGGACGCGCGTCAGGAAAACCTGTTTCCAGCCGAGTCTTTGGGTGATGCGTATCGTCTGAGCGAACTCACAGATGCTCAGAAAACGAGCGGGATGCGCCAGAAACAGTATAGCTCGATTATGGACTACGGATACAACTGGCATAATGACCTTGAGGGACTCGGCAAATACGACCGGGCCGCGATGGTCTTTGGATACACATCTGGCAGCTATGCTGCGACAACCGAATTGTGCGAAGTGTTCCCGAGCGAAGAGACAGACGACGGTTGCCAAGCACAATTACCAGGCCTTGTGGAAGTCTTCAAAAAACGCCGGATCGAACTGGGCACCGCTGGAGAGATACTCAACGCCGAGGAAAGCGGTTTTACCTACGATGACCCAGGGCTCCCCTCGATCAATGTGCTCGAGCGATTTCATTACACGACCGTTGCACAGTCATTTCCAAGTCTGGATGACATGCTAGACCCCGGACGAGAGTGGATGAATTATGGTCAGTATCAACTGAACCGCACCGAGGACAACCGCGTCATACGGGTGCCTTATTTATTCTGTTCCGATGAATGGGAATCTGGCCTAGTCAGTTGCCACGCCTTCGACCAAGGTGCTGACCCGTTTGAGATCGTTCGCGCTAAGATAGACCAGTATCGTGCGTACTATCCATTCACAAACTTCCGTATGGATAACCCATTCTTCGAGGTCTGGTATCCATTGGACTCATATTTTTGGCGCATCTTTCTACCACTCTCAGATGTATTTCAGAGTTGGTACGTAGCACCTTACGGCGACGATCCACTGTTCGATCGAATCTACGATCTCGCGATCAACTCGGGCTTTAACCTGCTCGCCGAGGTCCTATCGACGCCTGCATATGGCGTTTGGTGTCAAAATGAAGCCGGTGAATTGACCCATGTGAGTGATGAACCCGTATTGCAGGGTGACGGCGTGCCGCTCGCAGGCTGCGCCGACGGCGGGGCGCGCTTCTATGTGCCACCTGGGCAAGGCCGACGCCGTTTTTCAATCTTTGATACAAGCGTGGGTTATTATTTCCCTTACAAACCACAGGAAGCCGGGCACTATTGGGCAACGCTCGCAGCCGTTTGGGCGTTGACCGACCCCGAAGCCTTCGTTCTCGGCGTCGACGGCGATGCAGGCACCTATGCGATCTCATTCTACGATTGGTTCACCGATGAATTCACACAACTGATGAACAACATCCTCGTTGAAGATTATCAAGGCTTTGGGCCGAGCGCTGCGCTCGTACCTGGCGCGGTTGATGAGAATGACATGCCCATCGCGCAGATTCGCTATCAGAGTCCCGCAGTCATCTATGATTCGGCGCGGGGCGCCCGCTACAACCCGGAGACAGGTCGCCGCCTCCACACGGATGTTGGGGGCCGCACGAGCATGTGCGAATCATGCACAGAGAGCACTGAATGCCTTGGGTATACAGGCCGATATGGCGGCGTCTTCTGCGAACCGGTGGCCGAAGAAGATGAAGCTTATCACTGCCTTAAAGACTGCACGAACAGTCCAGAGAGTTGCCCTGAAGGGACGCGCTGCAACGGCTCTGCCTGCGTCCCTGATAATCTCGACTGCGCATCATCCATCGCAGACTGCAGCGATGATTGGCCCTATGGACGGTGCGACGAGGGTCGCTGCGTTGATGGCCGGTGTGAGCAGGTTGCCGTCAATGCGCTCATGAAGGCAAGACCCACGTTCATGCTGTCGTCAGACATTATTTGGTATGGCTTTTTGTTTACGACGTCGTCGTTTAGCACGCGTTTTAACGACCAGCTCAACGTCTTTAGACCGGGCACAAACGGTCAGGTTGAAACGGTCGATGAACGCTCGAGTCGCGTCACCTTCACAGATCCCACAAGTGGTGTCTCCTACGCCGCCGTTCAGCCAAATTGTCCCGACGTGGATACCTTTGTGATCGCAGGCGCCAAAGGCGTTTGTAGTCCCTGTGAAGATAACCGCGAGTGCGTAGGCCATACCGGTGAGCTCGGTGGCGTGTACTGTCAGCCACTCAACCCAAATGATGTGAATTTTTACTGCCTCATCGATTGCACCGATGCCCCGGATAACTGTCGCGCGGGCGAAGTGTGTGATGCATCCGGTAATTGTGTACCGGAGGACGGTGTGTGCGCTGAACCAAGACGCTGTAGTAATCGGTTTCCGTACGGCAGCTGCGAGGCGGGTGAAACCTGTATAGATGGACGGTGTGCGACCGCCGAATGCCTGTATGGCCAGGCCGAGGATACCGGTGCTGTCCGGCTCGTCAAGCGTGGCTTGGAGTTGGCCGCGCGGTACAACGAAGCACTGAGTAACTGGTACCGCTATGACGATGACCCAGCCCAAGAAGCAGCATTTGGACGACTATACTACCAAGCTAAGTTTGAGTTGGAGAGCCATGTAGATCTATTGGAGACTCTGCTCGCCACATACGCAATCTTCGGGCGGGTGTACTGACGATGAATGACGACCAACTGAGTTGGAAAGAGCTATCGCGTACTGCCGAGCAAGACTATAGAATCTTCTCGGTTTATCGAAATCAGTCGATTCATGAACCATCAGGACGCGTTGGTCAGTTCTCCATCGTGAACAGCGCTAACTGGGTCAATATCATCCCGATTACTGACGATGACGAGGTTGTTTTCGTGCGACAATATCGCCATGGCACAGCGGAAATCACCCTCGAAATCCCGGGGGGGCTCGTAGATCCCGGAGAGTCATACGTCGAAGCGGGCCTGAGGGAGCTGCAAGAAGAGACAGGTTATGTTGCAGCCAGCGGCAAACTGATGGGTGTGATCGATCCGAATCCAGCTTTTCTCAACAATCACTGTGGCCTAGTGCTCGCCGAGGGCGTCCATCAATTGTGCGCACAACAACTCGACAGCAATGAGGTCATCGACGTTGTACGCTACCCACTCACTGATATTCCAAACCTCATCCTCAGCGGTCAGATCAAGCACACTTTGGTGATCTCAGCCTTTTACATGTTAGACCGCCACCGCGCGCACGCATGACGTATCGGACTCAAGAAGGAAACCAATTGGATGTATGGGGCCTACCGCGTAACGAGCTTGGAATTGCCCTCGACGCACTCGATATTGGCGCTCATCATTCGAAGAGAGTCTTTAAGTTTCTACACGGTTCTTCGCCCTGCTTAAAAAGCGACCTGCAGTTTGGCCCATCGAACTATCTGCGACTACAGCATGCGATTGAGAGACCAAAATCACAAAGTACAAGCATCAGTCAATGTGACAGCGGTACGCAGAAAATCCGATTCACACTTCACGATGGCTTGGCGATTGAGTCGGTCCTGATTCCAAGGCAGAATGGGCGCTTTACGCTCTGCATCTCGAGCCAAGTTGGATGTGGCATGAGTTGTTCGTTCTGCGCCACGGGTACTCTTGGTCTCAAGAGACAACTGACAAGCGCTGAGATAATCAGGCAATTTCACGAGGCGAAACACCTCCTCAGACAGAGAAGTGAACGTATTTCTCATGTGGTCTTCATGGGCATGGGAGAACCGCTGCAAAACTATCAGTCGGTCAAGCAGACCATCGAGATTCTCACCGACACGTGTGGGCCATCGCTCGCAGCCCAGCGCATCACCGTATCGACAGTTGGCATACAGGAAGGTATCGCACGCCTCGCACAGGATTTTGATGGACGTATCCAATTGGCGCTCAGTTTACACGCGGGGACCGACCAAACGCGACAACGGCTGATCCCATTGGCGAAGCATGTGTCGATGGACGATCTAAAGAGAGCCGTGGAACGATATCCGGTCCCGGGTTCGCGGCGCGTCATGGTCGAATATGTTCTTCTGCCAGGGATAAATGATCACCCTGACGAGTTATCTGCACTGGCCAAATGGACGCATGGACTGAAATGTTTGGTCAATTTTGTCCCATTTAATCCTTTTGAAGGCGGCGGATTCAGGTCGCCAACAGCCGATGAATGCCGCCGTGCCCTCAACTATCTACGCGTTCGCGATGTGCCAGCCACAGTGAGATGGCCTCGGGGTCGAAGCGTCGATGCCGCTTGCGGCCAACTCGCCCTCAAGCATCATCAAGCGGCGCATGCGCCTTTAGTTCAACTCAAAGAATCGAGCGAAGCGCTCGGTCGATAACGCAGCAGCCAACGAATCAAGCCCTCGGCGGAGGAGACTTGGGGCAGCGAATACTCACCAGCGTCTCTCGCCTCGGTATGCGCTTCAACAAAGCGCGCATCCAGCAGCGAGGTTCGTAATGCTGCGGGCAACTCACCATCGCCGATGAGGACAGTGCCGAGACGACTCGGCTCAGAGAAACGTCCTTCTTCCAGATCATCTCCAGACACAAGAATCAACGGGCGGCGTAACTGCGGGTGCATTTCCATCGCCGTCTCGATTTGACTGCCAAGCTGTCCCACATCGGGACCTCCGAGCAGCGCGTAACCACTCTGGTTCAATCCGAGACCGAGCGCCGCGAGCGCACGTGTCGCCCAGCCTGTGGTATCGGAGCTTGCTGTCACGCCGGGGGCATACATATAGGTCAGCTGCTCAATGCTCGGCTGCCCATGGCTCCAACCCGACTCATAGGCAGGGCCATCACCCTCGATGTATGCGATCGTTTCTGTGAGTTTCGTCCCCTTGAGTTCTCCCTCCAAAACCCACTTTTCAAGACGCGCCTCGAACGCTTCGCATGCGCGCAATGTCAAAGTCGTGGAAGAGACCCCTTCCCTCAACCCCCAGGTGAGCGTCTCACACCGTTTGACCAGGCTCTCACCCCAGGCCTGAATTGACGCGTGGGTAAGGTGTGGCGTCGCACCTTTGACGAGCAGGTCTGGCAGGTCGCGTGTACTCGGGCAGAGCAGTCTGAGCTGTGTCCGAAGCTCGCGCATCGGCAACATCGCGTGCTGCTCCGCGGACGACTTCCCGCTCAGCAAACGGGACTTGACGACCTGCTCGGCTACCGTGAACCAGCTCGGTCTGATTTCAGTTCGACACAATGTACGAGCGGCGACAACCCACATCATGAACTTCTCAATGATTCCGAAGCGCGCCTGCACCCGTCTCGCAGACTCATAAATGAGGTAGCGGCTGATCTTGTCTGGTTCATGACCCAAAGCTTGCCGAACCACTTCTGGCGAGGGCACGCTAGGCAAGAGACCGACGCGGACTAAATCGGATAAGTTCAGCGTATCATCGGAGAGCTGAGCGAGTATATCATCGAGGAACTCGAACACCTCTATCGAGGTGAGCATCTCGGCTTTATCCACCTTTTCGGACACAGGCTGTTGGCGTGGCGGCGCGGTATCGATAGCCGTTTGCTCATGAGGGGATACCGCGTCACGGGCCGGCGTATAATCGCCAAGATACTGCTCGAGGACCTCTTCAAGAGATGGCCTTTTGACAGCCTTAAGCGGCGTGACCCGACTGGTTTTAGGCGCCAGCGCTTTCGCTGGTGGCTGAGTTGACTCCTCGTCATCGAACTCGAAGCAAGGTGTGCCATCGCTCGCAAAACTCCAGACCCAACGACCGCCGGCCTTTGTGACCAAGGACCATTCGGGTATCAGGCCCGCAACCTCGGCGGCGTTCCCCCCAAGTCGGCTCACCAACCAGGTGCGGTTCGACAACAACTCGAGAAGGTCACTCAAGGCGCTGAGCGCTTTCTGCTGAAGACTCGTCTCTTGCTGATGCCAAGGCTGATGATTGCGCCCTTTATCCACAAACCGCGCGATGGTCGCTTCATCGATCTTGGGTTCCCCATCGGATTCCCATTGAGTCGGTAAGACCAGCAGCACGCGTCGGAATAAGTGTCCGACCTCTGGACTGCTCGCGATGCTATCTTGATACCTTTGCAACACAACATCACTCGCGATTTGAAACGTTGCACGAATCCTTAAGACGAGGCCATCACGAAGAGAAGTCGCCGGCATACTCCGACCGCGAATACGCCCTTTTTCGAGCATTGACTCGAGTGCGTTAACATCACTCGCCGATGCCGATAAAAGCGCATAACGAGTCGCCAGTAACTCGGCGTGCTTCTGGTAATGAGACAGAGCTGTAAACGTGCTCATGTGAGCAAGCCGCTGCGCCAACCAGTCATGTAACTCATCATAACTCGGTTCCACTGCGATCCGCCGATGAACCTCAGGCGTATTCTCGAAGAACCCTACGTCGTTTGAGACGAAAACCTGCGGCGTTCCATCGGGCACGAAAGCCAGCACACTCCGCACCCACTGCGCCTTTTGCTGAAAGCTGAAATCCACGGCCGAGGCTTGTTCGTAGACGAGCGTGGGGCAAATTCCGACCTCTCGTAGAGTCCGAAGATAACGCTCGAATTGGCCACCGAGGTCCAGCATATCTGGTGGCGCTTTAGGTGGCGTTGTCGCCGTCCTTACCGCCAGGCCAGTTGACGTCTCGGCGCTCAACCCCTCGGACGACGTATCCGCACGCATGCGCAACAATGCGACGACACCGCCGGCCAAGAGTCCTCCTCCAACCGCTACAGCTGCACCCGCAAATGGCAACAGTGAAGCACCTACCACCAGCCCAGCAGTCAGGCCAAGGACACCATCGAGAACACTCTCGAGAGATTTGATGCGCCCACGCGCCTGTTCCTGATGTGTTTCGAGTACGGCTCTCAGCTGGGTCGTTTCCCGCTGTAGTTCGTGAACAAACCACTGACTGGGGTCTTGGTTGAGACGATTCTCGCTGAGCAACTTTCCAAACCAGAGCGGGCGCGCGAATTGGCCTAGAATGGCCCAATCAACCCCATGCTGCACACCACATCGCTCAAGCTCTTGGAGGAACTCCGCCTCACCAGCCCTTGTCGTCAGCTGTTCAAAATCATCCTCGAAAGCCGCCTCATCGATCCCTCGATGCGCCACTCGTTGCAACAATATGCGAAACAACTGGCGTTCAACCTCCCGAGCGAGTACGGCCTGAGTGTCTTTCTGACTCTCCTGATACTCCGCTAACCGCAATAGATGAAGCCTTACGGGCACCAGGACTCGACTTTGACGAAGGCGCACTTGCGCGTCTGAAACATCGCGAATTGACTTTAGAACCGCTGTCAACGCGAGGCGCTCGTCACGACTCCAAACTAGAGCCGCGAACCGCTCCTGAGGCGCCCCGATAGCCGTCGAGAGATCGTGGGCGAGTTGAGCGGCCACGTTGGTAACGAGGCCTAGGCTCGAGCCCTTCTCAAGGCCATTTGCGAACGATCCATCCCCTGGCGTGAGCGTGTAAGAACCGTTTTCTGAATGGATTAAGGGATTCGCCACGACGCGGCATCCTCCATTGCGAACTGAGCGGCAGCCGATTTGATTCAGCCGACCATCAACCGATGTCGTTTAGAGCTTAACACCGTTACAGTGCAAGCGCGAACTGTGTTGATGGAAACTCGAACGGTCCGCATATCAGCGCTATGACCGCGCTATTTCGAAAACGCCCCTCCCCAATCAAAACTCACTTTGCTATACTCAGTGTGCTGTACGGGGCGAACGAGCAAACACTGCGGAGTATCTCATGATTTTTCGGACGATGTGGACACTGGTTGTGTGCCTTCTGACCGCTACCGCGGCGGAGGCGCAGATCACACGCTTTGGGGAAGATGTGAACGCCGCCATTGCAGATGGCTTAGAGTGGCTCGATGCCCGAAATGTCTTCGCAAATCCGAGCCCTGCGGGCGATGCGGCGGGTCTCGTGGCGCTGGCGCTACTCGAAAAGCCAGACTCAGCCGATCAACGAGCACGAGCCCAAGGATTCGAGGGCGCTGACCAGGCAACCCAGCTCAAAATTGAGCGGATCATGTCGTACATCATTGAGCGGGCCAACAACGGTTTCTACGCCTACCGAAACGGCAGCGCCATGATGGCTCTCAGCGTCTATCTCCGCACGGGTGGTCCCCAACAGTTACTCGGTCGTCAAGCACTCGACCGGAGCTTTGACCAGGTGATCGCCAATCAGAACAACGCAGGCTATTGGTGCTACAACAATGGCAGCTGCAATGATTCTTCGACCACCCAACTCGTGATGGCTGGATTGGCGTCAGCACGTTCGGTTTACAGCGACCCCGACATCGGTGATGCCGGTAGACTGGCGTCCCTCAATGTTGCCACGGCGCGCACGGCGGATGGCTACGCGGCGAATGGACGACAAGGTAACCTTGATGACGTTGAGCGTGGACACGGCTATCGCGCCGGCCAGAATGCGTCCTATCAACAGACAGCCTCAGGTCTTTGGTGTCAAATCATCGGTGGCAATAACATTAACGATCCAAGCGTCAGAGCCTATTTTCGCTGGCTCTACCATCGATACAACTACGACACCATTCAAGGTGCTCCGAACTCGTGGACGAAAGCCTACTATTACTACCTCTGGTCATCAGCCAAGGCCTACACGTTCATCGAAGATGCGGGTATCGCGCCCGCGGACGGCATTGGCCCAGAAGGGCTCGGTACGCTGGCCTCTAATCAACAGCCAAATTACAATTTACGGCAGCTGAGACGGGACCCAGACACCGTGGTGAGGGTGGCAAGGCGGGGGGCTGGTGCCGCGGGCTACTATGCGAGCCCATTTGAGCCCGCACGGTGGTATTTTGACTATGCCTACGCGTTGATGAGTCAGCAGAACGCCTCGGGCCAGTTCGTCTCACCTCATAGTTCATTCAACACCTACTCCGCCCAAGCCTACGCATTACTTGTTCTCGAAAAATCCGTTGGCGGGGGGTGTGTAGACACCGACGGAGATACCGTTTGTGACTTCGAAGACAACTGTCCAACCATTCCCAACCCTGATCAACTAGACAGCGACGGCGACGGTCTTGGAGACGCCTGCGACAATTGTCCCCTGAATGCGAATCCAGGTCAGCTCGATTCAGACAACGACGGCACGGCAGATGCGTGTGATAATTGCGCAGCAATCGCCAATCCGGACCAAGCGGATGCCGATGGTGACGGCTTCGGCGACCTCTGTGACAACTGTATTCAGCTTGCGAATCCAGACCAGGTCGACGTCGACAATGACTCTTTTGGGGATGTATGCGACAACTGCCCGCTGGCGGCGAATCGAGACCAGGCAGATGTTGACAATGACACTGTGGGTGATCGCTGCGACAATTGCCCTTTTGAGCAAAATGAAGCACAGCGAGACGGCGATGGAGATGGTCTGGGCGACAGTTGCGATAATTGTGCCTCAACGCCTAATCCCGATCAGCGAGACGGCGATGACGATACACTCGGCGACCGCTGCGACAATTGCCCAGAACGCGCCAACCCTGACCAATCAGACCTAGACGACGATGGTTACGGCGATCGATGCGACAACTGCATCGCTGTGTCGAACCCACAACAAACCGACACCGACGGCGACGGGACCGGAGATGCCTGCGATGCATGCGATGGACAACTGGATGTGGAAGAGTGCAACGGCCTAGACGATGATTGCGACGGCGAGATCGACGAAGAGATACCAGCCGGTGATGCATGCAACACCGGTGTCGAAGGTGCATGCGGTGAGGGCCGATTTGTCTGCGACAACGGTGAGTTGGTGTGCCTCGGTGGCGAACTTGGCACAGCCGAGTCCTGCAATGGCCTAGACGATGACTGCGATGGACGAATCGACGAGGAGATTGTGGGCAACGGTGAGCGTTGTGCCACCGGTGAGACAGGCGTCTGCGCGGAAGGTGTTCGCGTTTGCATCGCTGGGAACCTCCTGTGTAATCGCAATGAGTCACCCAACAACGAAACCTGCGATGGTCTCGATAATGACTGCGATGGTCTCATAGATGAGGGCGTACGCAATGCATGTGGTCGTTGTGAAGAGGCTGCGCTGGATCTGTGCGACGGTCTCGACGACGACTGCGATGGTCAGACAGACGAAGACGCAGATTGTCCAGGCGACGCCGAGTGTGTCGAAGGCGAATGTCGCAATCCGTGCGCGGCCAATGAATGTCCGAATGGTGAGATTTGCCGAGATGGTATCTGTATCGACCCATGCTTGATCGTTCAGTGTTTGTATAACGAGCGCTGCGAGAACGGCAGTTGCTATGACCCATGCGCCGATGTCGAGTGTCCCATGGGTGAGGTGTGTGTCGATGGTGAGTGCGGCCCGGCCGACTGCGAACGAACGGGTTGCCCCGTTGACCAGCGGTGTACCGAAGAAGGCTGCGTAGACGACCCATGCGCAGGGATCGCATGCCCTCAGGGAACATTTTGCCGTGACGGGGACTGTGTGGACTCATGCGCGCTGATTAGCTGCCCACTCGACAACACGTGCGTCGATGGCGAATGTCGACCGAACCCGTGCTTCCAGATCTCGTGTGACAGCGGTCAGAGCTGCATTGACGGCGAATGTATCAGCGACTGCGATGAGTGTCAGGCGGGGGAAGCGTGTATCGACGGAAGATGTGCGAATGACCCCTGTGGCGCAGTGACTTGCCCTCCTGGGCAAACATGTGTTCTCGCTGCGGACGGTTCGGCCCAGTGCATCGGTGATTGGGTGGAAGCCTCACCGGAGCGAGATGCTGGCGTCATGATGCCCGAAGACGCGGGCGTTCAACAGGCGGCTGACGATGCTGATATCCGTCCTGGGTTTACTCGATTCGACGCAGGAAGCTCGACGCTCGACCCACCAGACGCCGCTGGCGAGGCGAACGCCGAACCTGAAGCGGTTGGTTGTGCTTGTAACGCCGGACACCGAACAGACAGCCAAGGCCTTCTTTGGTTGCTGATTGGCCTCGCGTTCATTCGGCCACTGGCCAGGCAGAGGAAACGCAGCTAAGCGATACCTTTCATGCTAAATGCTCCCTTAGTCAAAAGATTCCCTAAGCACTTTCTTACGAAAGTCTAAACACCTAAATATTCTACACTTTCCTCAAATATAAGACTTGAGTTCAGTATATCCTGTGTCTACATTCGGGACCGTTACTGCTGCCATATTGATTGGCAGCGAGCGGCCTAAACGCACACTCGTAGGTGGTACAGGGAGCACTCAACATGGGCATCAAGATATCGATTGAGATCAATATCGACGAAAACACCGATCCGAAGATTAAAGAGCTAGCGCACTTATTGACGACCGCAGCCATCTCAGGCGCGAAAGTCAGTACACTGAATGACACGACCAAACCGGGCACCAAACCGGCCCGAGTCCGACTGCGGAGGCCACCGGAACGCCCACCACTCACCGGGACGCCGGCGGAACGCTGGGTACAGTTTCTTGATAAAGCGCCGGCGCGAACGCGGGACTTCGCTCAACTCATCGAAGCCGGTTACCCAAACTTCGTGACTCAAGCGGACGCGATGAAAGCACTTGGTATTACTCAAGCCCGCGCAATCGGCGGTCTCACAGGCTCTATGCGCCGTTGGGCCGTTGCCGACAAACTTGAATTACCCTGGGCGTCTACAAAACAGGACGGTGAACGTGTTTGGATTTGGTGCGGATTCAATGAATCCGGTGAACTGCGAGCGCCGCCCGAAATATTTGCCCAGGTGGAGAAAGAAAATGCGCCTCCAGCTAACTACGATGAGTACTTTGAGCGCTTGTCTGAACGTTCACAGAACTTCCTTCGTTATCTCGAGCGCGAAAAAAGGGCGAGCATAGCGCAAACCATGGCAGCCTTGGACATTAAGAGTTCAAAAGCACTCGGTGGCCTTGCCGGGTCACTCAATCGTTGGGGCCGTGCGGCAGGTGTGCCTGTTCCCTTCGTCACAGAGGTAGAAAATGACGAGAAGTATTTTCGCTGGATAGGTATCGATGGGGCTTCATCAAACCCAAAAGGTGAGGCGCCCCAGAGCCTCGGCTCTGAGGGCGCCCAGACGAGCAACACTGCAGAGACGTTGGCACAACTTGGAGAGCTTTTACCCAATCGGCATAATCGGTTTCTCAAGTTGCTGACGACCCAGGGCGTTGTGACAGCGCGCGAGGCCTGCAAGAGCCTTGGTGTCGAAAAAGCGAGTGGTATTGAGGATAGCCTGACCAGCATCAAGCAGATTTGTAACCTACGCGAGCTGGTGTTTCCTGTGGAGGAACACACAGACGCTGCCGGAACGCCGTTCTGGACGCTCATTGGTTGGGAGCCAACGCTGCAAAATTCCAACCCTTCAATTGAATCCCTGGCACATGACGGTGGCACAGTGGCGCCAGGTGTGCGACGTAGACGGCAGCGCCACTAATCTTGAGAACGGTCCGTGCGGCTCGATAAACCAAAACCTGGGACGACAATCGCCGCGCTCCATGGCTTCACAGGCGGTCCGCTGGACTTCGCATCCCTTGGCCGCTCACTCGGTTGTAAGTTTAAAGCGCCGCGACTTTTTGGCCATGGAGCCGTGACGCTTGGCGCGTCCAATCCCATTGAAGCTGAACTCAATTCCTTTTGGGGCCAACTCGATGCGTTGATCTCCGAGGTCGACGTTGTGCTCGGGTATTCTATGGGAGCACGTCTCGCAATCCACAGGATGCTCAGTCAGAATATAAGGCCGAGAAAAGCACTGATTCTGGTGTCCGCTTCCGCTGGTCTGGCTGGCGAGCCTGCGCGTCAAGCGAGGTACCTTCAAGATTGTGACCGCGCTTTAAGAATCAAGCAGCTTGGCGTCGATGAGTTCCTCTCAGATTGGCAGAACACACCTCTCATACGTACCCAGCAAGTTGTGAAAGGCAGGCAACGCGAAGAGATGCAGGCTGAACGGCGGCGCCATACCGCGAGCGGACTCAGCGCTGCTGTGCGCTGTCTGAGTCCGGGCGTTCTCCCAGAGTATTGGTCTGATTTGGGTCGGTTGGACCTACCGACGTTATTGATCGTCGGTGCAGATGACACCAAATATCGTCGATTGGCTTCAAGAATGTCTAAGCTGCTCCCGCAAGCCGAGCAACTGGTTATCGCTTCCACGGGCCACGCGCCGCATATCGAAGCACCCGCAGTAACGGGACAGGGTATCGATTCATTTCTTACCCGCGTCATCGACCGGCCATGACCATGCCAGGGGCAGCGTGTTATCAGCCATTCTATTGCGAGGAGAATATCTGGCAATTTGTCGATGGGGTCTCCGCGGCACGTTGGGCCCATCTTCGTGTTATCTTCATCACGAATGAGACTCGCACGGTCGCGCTTGCGAACCAAAGGGCTGGGCAAGACGGATTGGTTGTGTGGGACTACCACGTCGTCGCCCTCGAACTTGACCCAGGCGCGCTGATCATCGACTTCGATTGCATCTCGGGCAGTCCGTTGGACGCGGAGACTTGGATGAGGCAGACATTTGGTCCACTGGCGCACGTGTCGCCTCAGTATCAGCCAACCTTCATGGTCTATCCAGCCGACGTCTACCACAGAGATTTCCGTTCAGATCGTCGGCACATGCTTGATGAACAGGGACGATGGTCTCAACCACCGCCAAGTTGGCAGCCAATCGGGCATGGCCACAACCTTGAGACTTGGATGAGCGGCAGTCATGCGTCGGCAAAACGAATGTCAAAAGAGCGTCTTAGTACCTATTGGGTTCCATCCTAAGGGCGTTTAATCGCCCGACTTTGGACGGTAAGCTTAACAAAGTTGTCGACGCATAGGCGCGTCATCGGTCATACTGGATGACCGAGGGGATACGGATGCGTGTGTTTTGCCTGAGCTGAAACAAACCAAATATGTCTACTCAGACCGCGTTCTGGCATCTGCAACACAGCGGACTCCAAAACCCGCCTTACTGACCATTGATGCGGGACTCATTAGCAAAATCGAATATATCGAACGAGGCGGCCTATCCATACATGCGCTCGGCCATGCTGAGTTCACCGACCTCGGCGACCTGCTCGTCACGCCAGCCTTCGTAAACGGACACACACATCTCGCCATGAATGCCTTTCGCGGGGTGGGGCTCGATGCGATGGACGGCAATATTGTTGAAGAGCTGTACTACCATCTGGAGCATTCACTCACACGCGCCGAGGTCACCGCATTTACCCGCATGGGTGCCTACGATTGTCTATTAGCCGGCGTTGGTCTTGTCTGGGATCACTATTATCATGGGCAAGGTGTTGCCGATGCGCTTGCGGAGGTCGGACTCACCGGCGTTGTCGCGCCAACACTTCAGGATCTCGCAGGACCAGGCGTAAAGTGGCTCGATCAACAGCTCGAAGCGACGCAGCTCATTCATCAAGGCGCGCATTACAAGAATGCCGGTGTGTTTGCTGCCTTGGGACCTCACGCAACAGACACCGTGAGCGATACGCTCTGGCAACGTGTCGGCCAGTTGTCCGCTGACTATGATATCCCAATTCATGCCCATGTCGCTCAATCGAAGGACGAATTTGAAAGGTGTTACAATCGCAACAAAGTGGGCACTCTCACCTATTTGAATCAACTCGGCGTGCTCGACTCAGGGCCCGGCTTCTTGATGGTTCATGGTCAGTATATTCGCCCAGCTGAGCTCACCCTCCTCGATGGCAACCGTCATGTCCTTGGTCACTGCCCCTATTCCCAAGTGCAGTTTTGTTTTCCTGCACCTATCGAGCTCTGGCATAACGCTGGCGTTGGGGTCCTGTTGGGTACTGACTCCAGCGCTTGTAACGACACCATGAACGTGCAGCAGGAGCTGCGACTGGTCGCAGAAGGCGATAGCTATGTCGTGACCAACCAGGCAAAATTAACCGAAGCTACATTTGCTCAGGACGACTGCAGTGCAGCGCTTGAAGCGCTGCGGCAACAACATCGCGAAGCACGCTCACAGATCCAGTCGACCGATGAGCTTCTCAAGATGGCTTGGAGTAATGGTAACTGTCTTCACCCCGAAGTTCAGACAGGTATTTTAGCAGCCGGTCATTTAGCCAACCTCGCGGTCTGGGACCTAGAGCACCCCGCTCTTTGGCCGGCCAATGATGTAAAGCGTACAATCACCTTTTGCGACACAGCCCCTGCCCTCGCCTGGATGATGACAAACGGTATCTGGCGAGGAGAGAGGGGCCGGTATGCCGAGAGTCTGTTGCAGACGGAGGCATTTCAGCGAGCAAAGAACGAAGCCAAGTTGCGCTTGAAAGAACTGCGCGACCGTTTAGGACTCAAGGGCCCGCTCTAGGCCCAAGATGTTCGCTTAGTGGACATATCCATGGCATTGTCTATTTATCGGAGTCATGGATGAAGGCATAGCATGCACGATCACCCCTATCAGCGAACCCAAGCGATATGCCTTGCGGTCATCGCCGCCATTGGTCTCGCCGGTGCGCTCTTCTGGCTAAAGCCAGTGATGATCCCATTTGTGCTGTCGATCCTGCTCGCCTATCTACTTGGCCCAATGGTCGACTATCTTCGAACTAAGTTAAGGCTGCCAAACGGTTTAGCGATCGTCTTCGCCTTACTCGTCTGCAGTCTTTTGTTCTACGGGCTCGTGCTACTGATCGCATCATCGGTCGGCGATCTCACAGAGAACTCGGCTAAGTATCAAGCCAAGCTTGAGCAAATGATCGATGATGGCAGTCGCTATGCACAGGCGAAGGGCTTTGAGGTTGATGCCGCTACTGTCAAGGCGCGACTCGAAGCCATGAACTGGGGTCAAACAGCCTCTGATATTGCAAACGGTGTGATCGGTTTTCTCTCCAATACGTTCTTAATCCTCATCTTCGCGATCTACCTTTTGCAAGGGCACGGAAGTCAGGCCGATCCGGTGCCTCAGTCGGCCATGCAGCAGAAGATTGAAGCACGTATCAAGCGATACCTATCCATCAAGGTGGCGTTGTCAGCGGCCACCGGTATTCTCACAGCGCTTATCTTATGGTCACTTGGTGTCGATGCAGCCTTGCTGTTTGGAACCTTGGCCTTCTTGCTGAACTTCATTCCAAGTGTGGGATCGATGATCGCCACGGTTTTGCCCATCCCACTGGTTCTCTTCGAGCCGAGCACAAGTGGGACAACCGTGGTCCTTACGCTGGTCCTACCCGCATGCGTGCATGTTTTGATCGGCAATGTGATCGAGCCAAAAATCATGGGTAATTCCCTTGAGCTACACCCGATTACGATTCTATTGAGCCTCGTTTTCTGGGGTATGCTTTGGGGTGTTCCTGGCATGTTGCTCGCCGTACCGATCTCAGCGACCTTGTGCGTGCTACTAGACAGTCAAGACGGCACTCGACCCATAGCAAATCTCATGGCCGGTCGACGGGCAACGCCAGTTCCGGAATGAGGCCTTAAAGGCAGCGCCGACGCGCTCTCACTCTATATCAAGCGGCTCTGCAGCCTGACCTTGAACGACGCGGTAACGATAGCCCGCATTAAGCTGAAGCCTTTGCACCGTTCTCGTCGCATCTGGCCATTCGATGGTAATGGTCGCTGTGCATGATTGGCCCAATCCAAAATGCAGCACATTGTCGGACTGGGCGCCGTAGTGCCCATATCCACCCAATCGCTGCTGAGTTTGTTCAAGGGTATCGGTCACCACAGTGACCGTCGCACCAATCGCACCTTTATTGGTGCCCGGTCCGCCTACGAGGTGTAGCTGAAGCCAATTATTGCGTGAGCCGAATTGATTCTCAAAGTAGCGTATTGTAGCCGTCTCATAGCAGTTATTGGGTGCCTGTGCGTTACAACGATTTCGACTGTGACCCACGACGATGTCGAGGTCCCCGTCTCGGTCAAAATCAGAGATCGCCATCCCATGGCTGCGATTGTGTTCGAAAAACTCCGCGGTCGTCATTTCGGAGAAGCGTACCTCACCAGCCTCCGACACATTACGATACAGACGGCCACGGTTCCCGGGATAATCTGTTCCCCCAACATACAGGTCCAATCGACCATCGTTATCGAAATCAAAAGCGCCCGCCGTGATGTGTCCCTCGTCCCAATTGGGTGAGTCATGGCTCAACGCAAGGCCCGTCGCGTCTCTACCGGGTCGTTCGAAGACCACATCCTCGCTACCTTGATTGACCAACACCTCACTCGCGTCAGAACCCATTCCAGCCCACCAGTGCCGAATCTCTGTTGTATACAGGTCCATCCAACCATCATTGTTGAAGTCGGCGCAGACAGTCGCACCGCTGTTACCACCATTACGGAAAGCTTCCTGGTCAAACTGATGACGCCAGTTCTGTTGATTACAGCGAATCAACGGGGCGGGGACGTCAGCACAATTGGGGGCATCGCGCTGCGACTGACAGAAGCAACGGGCAAACTGATTATCTTGCCAGGATTGGTCGTCGTCGAAGGCATAGCCAGATTCGACGGAACGATTCACATAAGATGTCCCA
Organism: Bradymonadia bacterium; assembly: GCA_049889275.1. Taxonomy (GTDB): domain Bacteria; phylum Myxococcota_A; class Bradymonadia; order UBA7976; family UBA1532; genus UBA1532. The sequence continues at coordinate 34,054 of JBMHDS010000047.1, forward strand.
TCGTTATTGTGAACCGCCTGCCACAGATGGTTCGGTGCCCGCCCATACGATCCTGCGAGTAGTTCTGAACGTCCATCGCGATTTAAATCACACGCCACTGCAGACCAAGCCGTTGTGTGCCCACGGGCGGCGTTGAGATCAGCGAGAACCATCCAAGGCTGGGTGGTCAAACCGACCTCACCCGTGACAGCTGTAAATCCGCCTTGTCCATCCCCTCTGAAGAGTTGGTCTTGAGCAGGAGTACCAAGCCCCCCTTGGCTCACCCATAAGTCCAGTGACCCATCGAGGTCAAAATCTAGCCATGAAGCGCCTGTTGGGACATCTTCTTGCCCAGCGCGCCTGAGCGTTTGGTTCGCCGCAGCCAATTCAAATCGTCCTTGACCATCATTGAGCAATAACTCGCTGGTCTCACGAATTTGGACAGTGGTGTCGGCGGCGTCGACCTCGACGGGATTACGTGTGTCCACACCGGAGTAAATGTCGATATCACCGTCGTTATCAACATCTCCTGCGACCACAACCTCAACGGGCCGTCCGATCTCAAATGGATACGCACCACGCGGTGTGAAGATCCCCGTATCAAACGTGATATCTTGAAAGGCGTCGCCTCGATTCTTGAGCACCCAATGCCGCCGTATCGGTCTCTCTCCCAGGTCTAAAACATCGGCACCGACACCGCTTCGCCGGACGATAAGATCCGCGTACCCATCACCATCGATGTCCGCGAGGGTGATCCGATTACCACGGGCATCTGCGCGGTCGAGCTTCCATTCATTGGTTCTCTCAACAAAGACCGCCGTGCCCGCCTGAAAATCCTCACCGTCGACACATTGGCCAGGGATCACGGCAGGCATCACATCCGGCGCTACGTCCGCATCGATTTGACCCATCTCAGGCTCCGCGTCGTGGACGACCGTGCCATCGTATGTGTTCGTGCCCGTATCGGCCTGAGGTACCTGTCCATCGCTCTGGGCTGCGTCGGGTTCACTCACCACAATCACATCTGACGAACGAGCGCTTTCATCTTCGCAGCCGAAGTTCATCACAGCCAAAACCGTGAGCGTATATAATCTGATTCTTGTCATCTTGCCCCCCTCCCCATGAGCGGTTTGCACACCTGCCCTCATGGGAGTGAGCAATCCTAGTGAACCACATATCTATAAATCAATCCCATTGGGTGATTATCCGCATGACAATCGGTGAATGAGCCGGGTAGTTTGTTGCCATGAATGCCCAAGAAAGCCTGCCCATTCAACAGCATCTGGAATTCATCACAACTGCGGTTGCGGAGAGATCCAATCTCGTGATCATCGCCGAGCCTGGCTCGGGCAAAACAACCCGAGTCCCAACAGCCATCGCCGCCGCGCTTGACGGTCGAGTGATCGTGTCTCAGCCGCGTCGAATCGCGGCGAGAACCACGGCTCAATACATGTCCCGACTGCAAAACGAACGTGTTGGAGAGACTGTCGGGTACCGGGTGCGCCATGACAGCCAGGTCTCGAGCGCAACAAAGGTTGAAGTGGTCACCGAAGGGATCCTACAGCGTCTGCTTGAATCAGACCCGTTCTTAGAGGGGATCTCATGTCTGATCTTTGATGAGTTTCATGAACGCAGCCTTCAAGTTGACCTATGCCTCGCTATGGCACGAGAGATTCAGCAAAGCCTCAAACCTGAGCTCCGAATCATCGTGATGTCGGCGACCCTCGACCCCGAACCGGTTGCCCAATTTCTAGACGCAGAGACCTTACGCGTTGAAGGGAGAACTTATCCTGTCGACATCGTCTACGCACCATCGACGGATGAACGCCAACTCATCGCCCACGCAGCCCAAACCATCAAGGTGATCTTGCGGCACGCGCACGCGGGCCACATGTTGGTGTTTTGCCCTGGGGTCGCCGAGATCGAAAAACTGTATGGACGCTTACGGGATACCACCGCTCCGTCGGTGGAGGTACTCAAACTACATGGCCGTCTCGCCACCAACGAGCAGAAACGCGCCTTCATCGAGACGGACAAAACCAAAGTCATTCTCGCCACAAATATCGCACAGACATCGATCACGGTGGATGGCGTCGCAACGGTCGTTGACCTTGGGCTCGCTCGGATACCCAGGTTTGACAAGAGCACCCAGCTTGAACGCTTAGAGACGGTCCGAATTGATTTACAATCAGCAGAGCAGCGGGCAGGACGTGCGGGCCGAACCCGTGCGGGCACATGCTACCGATTATGGAGCCAAGCGATTCAGAATAGCCTCGCGGACGCCCTCGCCCCTGAGATTGAAAGACTCGACCTCTCTAGCACAGTGCTCAGCGTGCGCGCTTGGGGCTCAAAAACCGAGGATTTTGGCTGGTTTCAACCGCCAAGTGGCGCCGCTTCACAAGCTGCGTTGAGCACCCTCGAGCAACTCGGCGCACTCAGCTCATCGGGGGTTACACCCATCGGCCAATTGATGAGCACCCTGCCCTTGCCACCCAGAATCGCTCGCATGCTCGTCAGCGCTGTGGGCACAGAACAACTCAAAGCAACCGCCACGCTTGCAGCGCTCCTGTCATCCCGCGATATCTTGAACTACGTCCCAGATATCTACAGCTCGAGTGACCTAGACCATCGGCTTGACGCACTCAGCGTTGTTGAACGCGGCGGTTCGCGCGCCGACATCAACGTCCCGCTCGCGCGAGAGGTGCTGAAAACGCGCCAAGACTTCCTCAAGATATTGCATGGCCTTAAAATACCGGGCGACGCCGTCGGCGACTCGACCCATACAGCAATCGACTGTTTTCTCCACGCATTTCCTGAGCGTGTGGCCAAACGGCGAACTCAAAATGGAGAGCGTTTTCTCCTCGCCAATGGCTACGGCGCTAAACAATCAGAAAAAAGCCTCGTCAGGCAGGACGAGCTTGTCTGCGCGCTGTCACTGAGAGCCGCAAAAAGAGGTACGAGAGACGGACACGTCATCGAACTCGCCCATGGTATCGCAGAGAACCAACTCAAACTCGAGACGGATGTTTTGGCCAAGTGGGATGAGACCCACGGGCGAGCAACCGTCTACCGCATCACACGCTACGGTCAAATCATACTTCGTGAGCAGCCGGTCAGCGCGAGAATGCACGCCGAAGAGTGCGCCCAGCTATTGGCCCAGCAAGCGGCCAAAAACCCGGTTAAGGCCTTTGGCTTGTCTCAACCATCCCCGACGCAAGATTTTATCGCCCGCTACCGATGGTACCGCAGTACCGTGCTCGAGCACCGGTGTCCACCACTCACCTTCCTAGAGCCTCAAGACGCCCCTTGTGGCCTACTCATCGCGCTGTGCTCGGGCCTCACACGCTTTCACGAGCTGCAAGAGATGGATCTCATCGGTTTCATTCGCGGGCAAATAAACTACGAGGACTATCAGAGATTCGAATCGATGGCGCCGACACATTATCAGCTCCCGGATGGGAGCCGTAAGCCGCTGACTTATCACGAAGACGGGCGTGTCAGCCTGTCCTGCCGATTTGAGCGGCTCTTCGGTCTCGATGAAGCGCCCACCATCGCCGGCCAGCACATTTTGTTATATCTCTTAGCGCCCAATATGCGCCCGGTTCAAACAACCCAAGATCTACCCAACTTCTGGCGTGAGACCTATCCGTCCGTCCGTAAGGAATTGAGGGGTCGATACCCGAAGCATCCATGGCCCGAGGACCCGCTCACTGCACCGCCCGGCATCCATCGTTCAAGGAACAAAAAAAAGGGCACCTAGATAGGTGCCCTTCCTTCATTGGCGCTATGGCCAATCCCTTTACCTGAGCTTAGTCAGTGCAAGGCGCGTTGCCGTCAGTGTCGGCCTGACCGATGGAGTGCGCACAGTGTGCAGCACGCATATCGGAGCCCTCTTCCTGCATCGCTGCAACACCGAGGTGATAGGTGTAACAAGCCTGGCTTGCACCGGACATAGCACCCTCATCACCAGGCGCCGCTGCTGCCCACCAATCGGCGCAGCTGACGTCCGCAACGGGCCAATCACCACAAGTTGCGGCATAGTCAGCGCAGAAAGATGCAGGCTCTGCACCACCAGCACCACCTTCGGCACCGGCACCACCAGCACCACCTTCAGCGCCTGCACCGCCAGCACCACCTTCAGCGCCTGCACCACCAGCACCACCTTCAGCACCAGCACCCCCAGCGCCACCTTCGGCACCAGCACCACCAGCGCCGCCTTCACCGCCACCTTCACAAGCCGACTTGAAGTCACCATTTGCATTCGAGATGAAAGGAATCGTCTCGTCACACGCCATGTGGCCACAGGTGATGGTTGCTAAAGCTGCGAGGTTTGCACAACCTGCTAGGCAACCGTCATAGACAGCCTGGCGCGCTTCATCATCGCCAGCCTCGTATGCAGGGCAAAGGCCACTGTCGACAGCGCAGTCTGCAAGCCATGTACAAGCCGCTGGGCACTTATCGCCCTCGGCTGGGCAAGCTGGTCCGGCTGCACCGCCGCCGGCACCACCAGCGCCACCTTCAGCACCAGCACCGCCAGCACCACCAGCACCGCCTTCAGCACCAGCACCGCCGGCACCACCTTCTGCACCAGCACCGCCAGCGCCACCCTCACCACCATGGTCATGGTCGTGGTCATCATCACAGCCTGTCGTCGTCATGCCAAAGGCAAACGCCGCGAACAAGCACGCAATCAGTTTAAAGTTTTTCATGTTTACTCCCCGAGTTAAAAACAAACGCAGTAGCCCGAATCGACTAAACCTACCGCAGCGTCTCCAGTAACCGAAAATGGCTGATCCGTCAACAATTGCGAATATTTTCGTCATTGTTTTGCAATCCAATTGTCACACGTGGGTGTACGGCCCATCCAACGCCGAGCATGCCAGAAAACACACCGGTCAAAGCGCTGAATTAGATAACGCATCCCGCTCATGAATTGCGATGACACTCTGAAGGGGTTTTGATGAGGTCACGCACATTCCCGGGTCGACGGTACGGCGGATCGGTGGTCTTGGTAGACATCTAAGCCGGTATGCGAGGAGAGTGGAGGCCGCTGCGCATCCAGCCGAGTACGCGGACTCAGGCTTCGACACGCAGAGACTTAGGCGGCAGGTCAGCGCTGAGCTGTCGCCGGTTAGATTCGCTAGTCTTGTGGGTCCATACGACACTGGGGTGGTAGGTCCCCTTCTGCCGCGTTGGCCCATTCGCTTGGCAGAATCATGCCCATGTCGAGACACTCATCTGGGATGTCATCGTCCAAGATAGGTGTATCTAGGTCATTTTGATTGAGGAGGAGAACCTCATCTCTCAGATACCAACAGTGATAGACACCGATAATTGGACACAGCGCTCGCTCGGTATCACCGTAGAGATTGATCACAGACTGAATCTCTCGGTTATCCAGCAAGCCGATGCCATCATCGATACTGCTCTGCGCATAACGATAAATCTCATTGTTTGCAGCCTGTTCATCGAACAACTGAGCTGTCGCGAGTGAGAAGTGGGTCATCCAACGCACCACCTGCATGATGGAGAATTGATAGACGCGAACATATGCCCCTTCATTCCCAGCCAGTGACGAGTTACGCGCCACAGCACGGAGGTCGAGCAATGCCTCAAGATACTCTTGGTCTTGCAACCCAGTGGAGATACCTTCATCCAGGAGCACGTCGAGCGCCGAGACAACGGTCGATAGGCGATTACGAATTTGACCCATCGTCTGCTCAGCTGGCTTGTTGACGAGGCCGAGGTATTCTGTGAGCTCGTCACGAATTGCACCGAGCACGGCCCGGCCCTTCGCGTACTGGATGTAGTTCGGACTAAACCGGTCAACCTCGCCATCCACGTCCTCCTGTGGCGTGGGCACTTCGTCGTAGTCCATCACCCACAACTCGTGCGCGAGCTTTTGGTGGAAGAACGCTGACATCGCATTCGACATGGCTTGGCTAAATTGGTCACCATCGATGGCGGCTTCCATCGCGTCCAAGTTGTCGGACACGAACTGCATGTCCACATCGAAACCAACGCGAACGTAGCGCGCTTGCCCACGAGCGGGGTCCATCACTGTGATCCAGTCGTTATAGAGTCGTAGGTCGGAGTTTGCTGCCCGCACCAGCATCCGTGCTTGCTGTACAAACACCGCGACCTGTGCTGCATCGTCCGTGTCTCGAATCATCGCAACCAAGTCAGCAATCCCCGATTGTGTCGCCTTCAGGGCACCACCGAGGAAGATCGAAGTGCCGTACGGCGCTTGCGCATAACCAATATCCGTCATAAAGGCGCCATCGCCGAGCTTGCGAGCCAAGCGAAGGAGCGGCGCTGCATCGATGTTCTCGTTGACAGGGCACGTATCACAAGGATTGGCGATGGAGTTGAGCGTATCGCGAACACGGCGCATCGCCGCGCCCAAGTTACTGTTGATAAAATGTGCGTCGAGGGTGCCGACATTTCCGGCGAAGTCTTCAGCTTCGATACGCACCAGGCGATTACCCGGTTCGAGAAATCGCAGCGATATGGCACCGTCTGTACACAGGGGCTGCCCAGCGATGAGTTCTTGGTTGTCGCACGCGATATTTTGTACGCTGCGGTCACCTCGGACCGGTGTACCCGCACCGTTAAAGGTTCGCTCTGCAAGCACCTTCTGGAAGAATTCGCCTGGGTCGACGACCACACGGATACTGCGAATACCGGAAGGTAGGCCGTCGCCTTCATCCTCGGCACCGACGCTCAGCCCAAGCTCTTCACCCTGTCCAAAGAACGGAAACGTCAGGCTGTTGTCGCCATCGACGCCACGCTGACTCGGCGAGGCGATCGACACCTCTGGCGCTGTCCGGTCGATACCGAAAGACACCGAGTTATCGCGCGCGGTGTTGCCACCTTCATCGGTGACCGAGATGATCAAAGCGTAACGACCGTCTTGGTCGTAACTGATGGTGAAGGTATCACCGTTACGCTCTACGTTAGACGGTGCAGGCTCAATGGCTACATCTAGGTTGTCCGGCGAGCCGCAGTCATCAACCACGCGAAATGAGAAAGAAGCATCTTGGCCAAACCAGCCCGATGCCGGCAGGTCCGCGACTTCGATACGGGGTACACCAGTGTCGGTCACGACGACCGTCACTGACACCGTTGAGCTGTTATTGGACGAGTCCGTGGCCGCATAGCGCAACGTGTGCTCGCCAACGCTTAGGGTGATGGTCTCCGGAAGCTCATTGAAGACCTGCTCGTTCGGGCCAGGATCAATGGTGAGGCTCTGGACTAGATTTTGTGCCAAAGTGCCGTTGTCGGCCCAGATCACTTGTGGCACAGCGATTCGCGCGCCTTCCGCCGAATTACAGGCGATCTCAAACCGGTCAGGGATTTGACCGACGACCGTCGGTCCCTGGCTATCTGCTACGCGGATCACGATTGGCGTCGCGCTCTCGTTGCCTGACTCATCAGTGCACAAGAGCTGCACTTGGCTGTCACCAAATGGAAACACCTCTCGTACGTCACCTTCAACGGGGTTTTGGTCACAGTTGTCACGACACGTGAAGTTGATGGCGACTCGAGTGCCTGCAGGACTCGTCGCCTCGGCTTCAGCGCCAACCGGAGTTGGGTTTGGAATCGGTGCTGCTACGACGGGCGCAACATCATCGATAACGTCGATGATAAATGAACCGCGGGTTTCATTGCCACGGGAGTCGGTCGCGACGGCGAGGACGTCATAGCTGCCTGGTTCGAGACCGACGGCCTCACCTGGCGACACGTTAAGCTCTCGCTGCGCATCGATGACGAGGGTCAACGCGACCCGTGGATTTGGATCGCGGTCATCGGTTGCTGTCACATTCGGAATCTCAACATCGGCGATACAATTGTCCTGCCCGACGGCAACGACAACATCGGCCAAGGGCGGGTCAAACGCGGGCGGCTCTTGGTCCTGGTTTGCGAAAACACGTGCACCGCCCAAAAATCCATGATGCGCAGTGTGCGTTCCGTTCTGTGCGGTACCAACCGCCATTCCGACGCCCACAGCGCTGAAGTGTCGCAGGTTGCCATCGGCGGTCTCGGTTTTCCCACCGCCGGATGAAAACACATGGGCCGGCATCTTCTGGGCGTGTGCCACGGCCCCACAAGCGATCAGTAATAGACAATACTTGAACGTCTTTTGTATCACCGCTAAGTCCCCCTACTCACTCATCCGCCAAAACGGGCCAATTCACACCAGGCGTTTCCGGCGGAATGGCCTCGCAGTCCTCTCCAGCATCGATGCGCAATCGATAGTTCAATCGCTCATCATCTTGCTGGATCCGATTGATCGCGAGCGGCACGACCCTGACGAAAAATCCCCTCGCAAAGTCAGCCGCTGGTATCACTATACACTGTTTCGAGTTTCCGCGCTGAATATCTGCAGTGGACAACAAACTCATCTCATCCGCGTTAAACAGCTGCAAGAAGAGGTCGCCGTCGTCACCGAAGAGATAAGTGGCCGAAATCGTTCGCGCCGCGCCGGCCGGAACGACGATATTAAAGGTGTCATCGTCCACTGGTCGACGCTCGCAGATCCACTGCGTGTCGCGATCCACAACACCTTGACCGAGCGCCGTAGACTGCAAAAACTCATTATTGGGTTCGTCTGGGTCATCTTCGCACACCAGCTCCGCCGCCTCGACGGTGACATCCAAACTGTATCGAACGTTGGAAGCGCCAACGGAGCGGACGCGTACATAGTACGTGCCTGGCCCGCGATTCTCTAGTGTGACGAGTTCATCATCGGTGTCGCTGTGGCCGGCTCTCTGTCCAGCGTTCAGCGCCTCCGCCTCGTTGGCGAAGTAAATGTCAACGTCGAGGTCACCCTGTGCGTGTGCGAATGTGAGCGCGGTTGTAATCGTGGAAACGCCGGCACCGCCCACATCGAATGCATACCAATCCTCATCGCCATCGGCACCGCAGAGGGAGAGATCTCTATAGCTACCAGCCTGTATGGCTGAGGCTTGATTGCGTTCGTTGTTCGGCGCTGCAGCATCATAGCGATCATCTGCACAAACTGCTGGGCCCGCATTACGGAACACCACAAGGTCGTACGCTGTTCGCGTCATGCCAATACTGCGCAGTCTAACCCGATAGGTACCCGCAGCGGCCCCTTCGATACGAGCCACATTGACTGGTTCTGCACTGAGTCCGGACGCGAGTTCATTTCCCTGAGCGTTGAATATGCTCACAGACGTATCACCGCGTTGATTTGCCTCAAGTCGCTCAAGGCGAAACTCGATGTCATCGTTTTCTCTGAGCGTGACCTGGTACCAGTCATCATCGTCATCACAGAGGGTGAGGTTTGCCAAACGGAGGTCTTGCCCAGGGACGAGTTCCCGCTGCCCATCGAAGCCATTGTAGACAAAGCCGTCTCGGTCCATCAGGTTGAACGCGACCTCACCCGCGTTATTCGGTTCGGCGACGTCTTCGATACAGAGAATGTTCTGCCGCGTGACGCTCACGACGAGCCGATAACGACCCACCTGATCGGCGTTGATGCCCGCGACGCGAATATCGTAGCGACCGTCCTGGATCAAAAAGTTGAACTGACGCGCCACAAATTCAACATATGGTCGACCACCATCGGTCACGCCCGCTGCTAGAGGCCCTTGCCCCGCCTCGGGTAGTCCGGGACCGAAGAGCGCAAAAGTCAGTTCGGAGTCTCGTTCAACATCATTGCCGAGCATCTCCAAACGGACGGTGATGCCATCACGCTGACCCATCTGAACCGAAAACCAATCCTCATCTTCGGGATGGATGGTACGCCCGGAGATGGTCTCAGATTGCTCGACGTTGGGCAGCGACAACGTTGTGGCAGACGCAGCATCATTATCCGGCTCTGCATCATCCGGCCCGAGGCCGCGAAGCAAGCTAACAGAAAAGCTATACGCATTTTCATCGAAGCCACGACCGTAGATCTCAATCCAGTAACGACCCTGCGGGTTCACCTGCTCGGGCGTGGAGGCCACGCGTAGACTTTCATTATCATCGCGGCTTGTCGCCCCAGCGATCAGCACACCATCCGGCCCGTAAAGTCGTAGGTCGAGATTGCCAGCGGCATGCTCAAACAAAAGGTTCACATCGATTGTCATACCCTCTGAGGGCGTCTCAAAGGTGTACCAGTCGGCGTCGCGGGCGCAGGCGAAGAGCGATCGGTCTCCCGAATTGTATTCCCCGCCCTCGAAGTTGAGACCTTGGGCACGCTCTCGTTCATCGTTCGGTTCGAGGTCATCATCTCGGCATCCTTCGATGCAACGGCCATCAATACAAGCCTCCTCGGCTGCGCAGTCATCATGCTGACCACACGGTGGCTGACAGTCGGTGCCGTCGCAAAACCAACCCAACCCATTCGCTTCCGCACATTCGGCGTCATCGACACAGTCACGAGGCTCTTGATCCGAGATACACCGTCGGCGCTCATTACAATATTCGCCACGGCGACAATTGTCCGGCTCTTGCCGACAGCCCGGCAGGCAAACCACGCCATCACAGAAGAAGTCGTCATCGCAATCTTCATCGCCGGCGCATGGCGGCCGGATACACGTTCGGGTCTCCGGATCGCAAATGCGCTCCTCACGACAGCCGGAGACACCAGAGGTTCGGCAGCCTTCGGTGCATCGACCGTCATCTCCGCAATAAAACCCGCTTTCGCAGTCCACGTCTGCTGCGCACCGGAGTGTACACGGATTTGGATTGAAGCAGCCCCGCTCGTCGAGCAATGGTTCATCGCAATCGTCCGGAAGTTGCAGTGAGCATTGGTCCAAGGCGTCGCAACACACGACCTGCAACTCGCATGTGTGGGTGGCAGGATCGCAGGTGCGGGGACGCCCCATCTCGTCGAAAGGACAATCGTCCGCATTGCCGACTCGACAGCCCCGTTCGCAGGTCCCGTCAGCGCAGTACTCGCCGCCGAAACAATCATCGTCGGTATCGCAACTGGCGTCCCGAACGCACACGCGGCGCTCAGCTTCGCAAATTTGTCCAGCCCCACAATTACCTTCGCGACACCCGAAAGCACACACGCTCTGGTTTCGGTTTTCGCCCATTCGACAGTATTTGTCCTCGGGACACATTTCGTCGTTGATACAACGCATAATCAACGTGCCCGAATCGGCTCCCTCGCCGCCATCGGAGGCTGTTCCTGAGTCGCTACCACCGCCATCAGTCACCCCGCCGTCGGCCGATGACGAGGTGCCGGATCCGTCCCCGCCGCCGCAGCCGAAGACAAGCATCAATAACGCTAAACCTAAATAATTACGCGGCGTTAAAAAACACCACTGTTCCACCCTCATCAGAGTTCCCCCGAGTCCTTCAGCCTGCTCGTTTCCTGAACACTTGAAAGTATACGTTAAGTCAGGCCACAGTCTCCATAATCTTCTTCGAATACTGACCCTTTTTTGAGGAGTGGTGTTGCAAAATAGCCAATACGTCGTGAAAATTTCGTACTGTCCACGGTGCCGGTGGCTGGCGAGAGCCGCTTGGTATGCCCAAGAAATTTTGGCCACCTTCACGTCGGATCTCAACGCTGTATCATTGGTGCCATCGGATACCGCGGGCCTGTTTCAGATCGAGATCGGTGAAGTCATGGTAATGGACCGAGCCAAAGACGGTTTCATCGACGCGAAATCTGTCAAGCAACGCCTACGCGATGTGATCGATCCAACGCGTTCATTGGGGCACACGGACGCGACCTAGACGGGTCGCGTTAGGAGACGATTTAATCTGCTTCGTCGTACATGCGCGCGCCGTAGAGCAACGCGCCGATTTGTTCGCGGTCGAATGAATAGGTCGCGCGACAAAAATGGCACTCGACGACTGTCTCTTCTAGGGCCTCGGTGAGTTTTTCAAGCTCCGCCTCGCCGATGGTACAGAGTCGACGAGCGAATTGTTCTCGGGTACATGGGCAGTGGCATAAAATATCCCGTACTTCCAGAATCTCAGCGTCGTCCATCAAGTCGTGGACAAGGCTCTGCGGTGTCCCTCCATCACGAAGGTACTCAGCGATAGGCGGCAGGGCCTCCACCCTTTCGACCAAACGACCCACGACCCCATCATCAGCATCCGGCAATGCCTGCACCAGTAAGCCGCCTGCGTGGGTCACGCCATCACGGGCTAACAACTCGCCGAGGGCGACAGCGCTTGGGATCTGTTCACTGGTGTGCAAATAGTGCGCGAGGTCTTCGGCGACGCCCCCCGTGACGAGATTCACAATGCCGCGATAAGGCGACTCATCGGTCAGCTGTTTAGTCACTGACAAGCGACCATTTCCAAAACCATCTCCGACACGGTTGTTACTTCCGTCCGTTTGTGCGTGGGGATCACGAATCGTCGCGCGAACACGGCCTGACGCGTCCGCGATGGCGTAGGCCTCTCCAAGTGGGCCGTCTCCATTGATTTGGACGCCCACCTGTTGCCGGTCTTTCAAGGTCGCGCTCAACAGCAGCGCCGCATTCGCCACCCGCCCGATGGCTGCCGTAGCCAATGGACCCGCATCGTGTGTCTTTCGCAGTGTCTCGACGAGTCGCGTCGTGTCAGCTGCGATGATGCGGATCGTCTTGTTTGCCGCGAGCGCCCTCACGACGTACCCGTGGTGAGCGAGAGTCGCGGTTGATTCTGTCGTCGCCATAGAAACAGCCCTTACGTTGAGAAAGTCTGATAATACGCAGGGTTTAGACAATCATGATACGTTCCGTCAAGGCCTGTGGCGTTGACTTCGCGCAATGGCGAGCTATTGTTGTGGGTGAGTGGCGGGAATCGGGTGTAACTCTTGGAACTTTTGACAGCCGTAATCTTGGTTTTTGCGTCGGCGATGGTGGTCTCAAGTACACGACTACGCATTGCACTTATCATCGTGGGTACGACGACCATCGGTGCCTACGCGATGTGGCGAACCCCGTCGATGAACACCCAACTCGCCCCCTATCGCCCGACAGACGCCACCGTCTCAAACGAGCCGCAGTACGTAGGCTCCAAGGCGTGCCAATCATGCCATCCAGCCGCATACGATGGTTGGTATCGTTCGTACCACCGGACGATGACACAAGCCGCGAGTCCTAAAGCTGTGCTGGCGCCCTTCGATGGCAGTGTTCTCAGCCATGCCGCTCGAACCTATCAGGTGATGCGCCGCGGCGACGCTTTTTACGTCAACATGCCAGCGATGGGGACCGAAGGGGCGACGGAGAGCGAACGTATTGTCCGACCTGTCGTCATGACCACTGGGTCGCATCATATGCAGGCTTACTGGGTACCGGTGGATAACTTCGGAGAGGACATCGCAAGTGAAGACCGGGACGCATTCAATCGACTATGTAGCAGCTGCCATGGCACCGACGGCGCAGGGGGAACCGCGGTTTCGTTGGTGGATTTACGGGTTCCGAAAGCAGACCTGGAACATACGCTCGACCTCGAAGTACACGCACATATCAACAGGGATGGCCGCGACGCGATCGCAGCGATGGCGTATGCGGGTGCGATCCAATATACGGGGCGTCTTCACCAATTCCCGTTCGTCTATCTGATCAAACAAGCTCGCTGGGTGCATGAAGACGACACCTTCCTACAACCGCCACCGGATACCCATGAGCCTGAGCCATACGGTGACAACTGGTCGGATGGTTGCGACCAATGCCACAGCGTGCGGCCAAGCTATGAGTTTCTGGCCGACAAAACCTCCGGCGCCGCTTCGGTGGTCGAGCTTGGGATTTCGTGTGAAGCATGCCACGGTCCAGGACGTGCTCACGCCGAAGCGCATCGCAACCCCGTGGGTCGCTACCTCTCGAAAACCGTGGGCGAGTCTTCGGACAAAATGGTCAACCCTTCCAAGCTCGACAACAAACGCTCTGCGGAGGTGTGCGCGCAATGCCACGCCGAGCTCATCGCAGCAGAACCGGAACATAGGTTTCAACCCGGACAAGCGCTGAGCGACTCCTTTCACGTCGTTCAATATTTGCCCGAAGCGCCACCTAAGTGGCTGGCTGACGAACTGAGGGGCCAACCCACGCTACTCAGGGATAGTTTTTGGCCTGATGGCACAATGCGGGTCGCTGGACGGGACTTTAACGGCATGGCGATCACAGGTTGCTATACCCAAGGGGATATGAGCTGTATCACCTGCCACTCGATGCATAATGCCGACCCCAACGACCAACTCAAAAAAACAGCCCAAGGCGATCAGGTGTGCCTGGATTGCCACGTTCAATACGCGGCCGACGTCGAAGCGCACACACACCACCCCGCGGCGAGCGAGGGCAGTCGCTGCTACAATTGTCACATGCCGCACACCACTGTGGGACTCCTCGGCTTGATCCGTTCGCATCGTATCGACAGCCCGTCTGCGTCCATGACGGCTAAACAAGGCAAGCCCAATGCCTGCGTTATGTGCCACCTCGACAAGTCGCTCTTCGATGTTGCCGTAAACTTAGAAGCCTGGTACGGACAGCCGTCACCGGCCATGATCGGGCTCGAACAAGGCATCGCCGAGTCGTTAGAAGGGCTACTCAGCGGTAATGCGGTAGAGCGCGCGACATACGCTTGGCACTACGGCTGGAAGCCAGCTCAGCAGGCAAGTCAAACCCATTGGATGGCGCCCTTTCTGGCCGAATTGCTCAACGATCCATATTCGGCGGTTCGTTTTATTGCGGGTCGGTCACTCGAATCACTACCTGGCTATGAAAAACTAGGCTACGATTACGTGAGCAATGTGGATCAGCGCATGGAACGAGCAGAGAGTGCACGCGCTCGGTGGACCTATTCGGATGACCGGGACGACAGACCTCGTTTGCTGATGCGTGCGCGGTCGGTCGACTATAAAATGGTGTCGTCACTCAAAGCCAAGCGTGACGACACGCCAGTGCGCGTCAACGAATAGCTAGGTAGGCGATGAGCGAGCCTAAAATCCAAATCGGTCCATTTATCCTCGAGCAAGCGATCGCCGAGGGTGGGATGGGACAAGTCTGGAAGGGGGTTCATGTCGCCTCGGAGATGCCAGTCGCCATCAAGGTGCTGACCGGCCGCACCGCGCAGCGTCCCCGCTTCAGGCAGACTTTCCGCAATGAAGCGCGCGCAATGTCGCGGCTCGACCACCAAAATATCGTCAAGATTTTCGAATATGGACAGCTCAAGGCGGGCAGTCAGGCAGAGCGTTACTTTGGCGCGGAGGCGCCGTACATCGCGATGGAGTTTGTGGATGGACAAGTCGCCCACCATGCGCAGTTAAGCAACTGGACAACGCTTAAGGGTTGGCTCGTCGCCCTGCTAGATGGGCTAGCACACGCGCACGCTCGCGGGGTGATCCACCGTGATCTCAAGCCAAACAATCTCTTGATAGGCCGCAATGGAGACGTACGGCTATCGGACTTTGGCATTGCGTTCGCGACCGACGAGAGCAGCGTGGACATGGAACGTCTCAGAGCGGCGGGAACGCCTGAATACATGGCACCAGAGCAATGCCATGGGCAGTGGCGAGACTTCGGCCCCTGGACTGATTTGTATGCGGTAGGCTGCGTTGCTTACGCTCTCGCCACGGGACATCCACCATTCATGGAAGAGCACCCCATGGGGACCATGCTCGCAAAACTCGAGCGCGAGCCCCCTCCGCTTCGCCCTCGATTCGTGACACCGACCGGATTTGAGCGCTGGGTCAGAAGGCTGCTCAAAAAGACACCGAGAAATCGATTTCAAAGAGCAGCCGACGCCGCGTGGGCGCTCAAGGGCCTTGCCGTCGAGGAAGAGCAAGATGAAAGCGGCCGCCTCATCGTCCCCTCGTCCTCAGCGAAGGGGCTTATGTCGGATACATTAATCCGCGGTGGGCTCGACACCGTCGTGACCGGAACTTTTGACACGGATGCAAGCTTCGAGGGTGATGCGATGAGCGACCTTGAGCCTACATATGAGGGCGTGTCTACCAGTCATTTGCGCGCGACGAGAGCGCCGATTCCAGTGGATTGGCGCTCGGGAGAACGAACAGAGCAGCTCGCCTTGAAAAACGTCGGGCTCGAACTTTTTGGGGTGAGGAGCTTACCGCTCGTCGGCAGAGAGGGTATCTGCGACGCCCTGTGGGAACGATTACGTCAAGTCCATACCGTCGCAACACCACAGTGCATCATTCTTCGGGGTGCTTCGGGGGTTGGCAAGTCTCGGATTGCAGACTGGCTTTGCGAACGGGCACATGCGGTCGGTGCGGCAACGATTCTCAAAGCGCACCATGCAGACAACTCAGGCCCAACAGATGGACTCGTCTCGATGTTGGCCCGGCATCTCAGATGTAAAGGTCTCGACCGGAGGGCAACGAAGGAGCGACTGAACGCGCTCATGGTCTCGCAGGGCGCGCCAACGGATGAGGCTCATGCATTAACAGAGTTGATGAGCCCAAGACCTAACGATGGCTCGAGCGAAAATACCATTCGATTCTTTAGTGTTGTCGAGCGACGTCTCGTTCTCGGGAAGCAAATCGAAAGAATCGCCCTCGACCGCACGGTGATATTGTGGATCGATGATGCGCAATGGGGTTATGAGTCCCTCGATTTTGTCCAGTGGATTCTCGAACGTCGACGTTCGCCCATCATGGTTATACTCACGGTTCGGGATGATGCACTCAGCGACCGTGTTGTCGAGGCGACAACATTTGAAGAGCTAGCCGAATTAGAGAACGTCCACGAATTCTCGGTTGAGCCGTTGACAACCGAGGGGCATCGCCAGTTCGTCGGCAGTATGCTGTCCTTTGAGAGCGCCCTCGCGGAGGCGGTGGAGCGCCGCACAGCTGGCAATCCAATGTTTGCGATTCACCTCGTGCAGAATTGGGTGAACCAAGGATATCTGATTCCCAGCGATGAGGGCTTTACGTTAGCATCGAATGCGCCCACCGAGCTGCCCCAAGACCTATCGGAAGTGTGGGGGGCTCGCGTCAAGGCTGCGCTGAGTCGCAGAAGCTCGAGCGATGTCGCTGCAATGGAGCTCGCCGCCGTACTCGGTCAAGAGAACGACCGCGATGAGTGGCGTCATCTTTGCCAACTCGCGGGCATACAACCATCATCTCAATTACTCGATGACATGTTTCGAGAACATCTACTCCGTCCAATCGACGAAGAGAACATCGAGGTTGGCTTCGTGTTCGTGCACGGCATGCTCCGCGAGGCGATGGAACGTCATGCGGCCGAAAATGGAAGGTTGCAGGAGCACCATCGGATATGCGTATCGCTTCTACGTGGTCAGGGTCGTACGGATGCGCGATTGCCGCGACACCTACGGGGTTCCGGCGACCTGCACGGCTCTCTCGAACCACTCCGACGCGCAGTCACGCAGGCGGTCTCCCTCGGCGATTTTCGCGCGACGAAAACATCCCTTGTGGAATGGAGAGAAACGCTCAGCCGCATGGGCGTACCGAGAGAGAGCCCAGGTTGGCTGGAGATCGACGTCATTCATTGTCAGGCGATGGTTCTGCAGGGCGAGTTGACCGCAGCTGACGAGCGCGCGAAGGAGCTCGTCGAAATGGCAAGACAAGAACGGCTTAACGCGCTTGTTTGTCAATGCCTCATCATTCGAGGGCGCATCGCCATCGAAAATGGAGACTATGCGGGCGCCATCGAGACGCTCGAAAACGCGCTCGTGGCGTATGAAGTCATCGACCAGCCCGACCTGTACGCATCGTGTCAACAACAACTGGGACGTGCGTGGTTTGCCATTGGCGATTTTAACAACGCAACCCGCGCCCTCAATGAAGCTGAGTCCACCTTTCTAAGCGTCAATGACGTCGTTCAGTCAGCATATTGCCTGCTCGGATTGTCCAAAATCGCACGCGTTCAGGAGGACTTCGGGGAAGCGGTCAAACTCGTCAGTGCTGCACGAGCAGATTTCGAGTCGGCCGGGGCGCGCGTGGGCGTGGCGGCGACCGACCACTTGCGTGGCGACATAGACCATGCGAGGGGCGACTTAAAGACGGCTGAGACACACTATCGAAGTGCACTGGAGCTCTACAACCGAGTCGGCTCCGGCCAAGCAATTGCGTTAGAGCTCAACCTGTCATGGCTGCTTCTGGCCCAGGGCCGTCATCTTGAGGGGAAGCTCCTGTTGGACCGCATCATGGAGACATGCGAAGCCAACGGGCATGCTGTGCTGAACATCCGCGCAAAGGCAAATCTACTCATCTATCTCGCCCATACCGAAGATTGGTTCCTGTGGGACAGCACCCTCACCTACCTCGATACCCATCTGTCGCGCTTCGGATTGTTGGATTACGACATCGCCATGCAAATGGAGATGAGCGCCGACATGGCCCATGAGCGTGGCCAAAGTCAAAGATGTATCTCGGCATTGGAGCTTGCGACCAAGCTCTGGTCAGGACTCCAACGAAGCGACCGCGCCTTTCGTCTTCAAGAAAAGCGCGAAGCGATTCGCGGCATGTTCTCGACTTGGAGTTGAGCCACTACAGGATGTTTGCGGCTCGCTCGGCCAACTCGCTGCGTTCACCCTTCATCAGAGTGACGGTGCCCGCGAGCGGCTCATCACGGAAACGGTGTACAAGATGCACCAGCCCGTTATCCGATGAATCGACGTACGGATTATCGATCTGGTAGGGGTCGCCCGTAAAGATGACTTTGGTCCCCTCGCCGGCCCGGGTCAAAATCGTCTTTGCTTCATGGGGCGTGAGGTTTTGAGCTTCGTCCACAATCAGAAACTGCCGTGGAATTGACCGTCCTCGAATGTATGTGAGCGGCTCGATTTCCAAGACCCCCATGTCGACAAGGGTTTCAGGCCCCTGCCCCCTGCGGCGCCCACCACGGGTCAGACCCATCAGGAACTCCACATTGTCGTAGATGGGCTTCATCCAAGGGCCGAGTTTCTCCTCAACTGTACCCGGCAGAAAGCCGATGTCCCGACCGAGTGGAAAAATAGGGCGGCTCACCAGCACGCGCTGGTACAATTGCTCCTCGGTCGTCTTGCAAAGGCCCGCAGCGAGAGCGAGTAGTGTCTTTCCGGTACCCGCTTTACCGACCAATGTGACCATCTTAATCTTGTCATTCATGAGTAGATCAAGCGCGAAGAGTTGCTCCGGATTACGTGGGGTAATACCCCAGATCGGGTCATCAAACTTGGGTAAGGCGATGATTCTCTGGGTGGTCGAATCAAACTTTGCCAGCGCCCTGTGGGTGCTGCTGCTCTCATCGACGAGGGTCACGTACTCATTCGCGTTGAGCTCCATGTCGCCTAACTCAAGCCCCTCGCGAAAGGACTCACGAATCGCAGCTGAGTCGACCAAAAGCTCGCGATGCCCTTTATACAAGGTTGTCAGTTCGACTGGTTTAGGATCGTAATCCTTCGCGACAAGGCCAATCGCATCCGCTCTGATTCGAAGATTCGTATCCTTCGTGACCAAAGTAATCTGCGAGTCTGGTTCATTGCGGGCGAGTTGTAGCGCACATCTCAAGATCAAATTGTCGTATTGATTGGTCATCGCGAAGAACGAACCCGTCGCGTCTTCGTCGGTCAGAAAAACAACCCGAAATGTGGCACCATTCTCGAGGCTCACCCCTTTGCTTAAGCACCCTTGATTCCGCAATTGGTCGAGCTCTCGTGCTGTAGCCCGAGCATTCCGTCCGAGTCCGTTGACCGCCTTCTTAAATTGGTCGAGTTCTTCAACCACATAAATCGGTAAGACAACATGCGCATTGGCAAAATTGTAGAGCGCACGAGGGTCGTGCAAAAGCACGTTCGTATCCAAAACAAAAACGTCGGTCATTTCTTCTCCATAACCCAATGGCGGGTCAATGACGGGTCCCAACTTGTGCAACTTGTGGCACAGAGACTGACTCAAGCTCAGTCCACCTTCGCACCTGATTCCGTCCACTGTTCTTAGCTAGGTAGAGCGCTTTGTCGGCCATCTCCATTAATTGGGCCTGATTTTCACCAGCCGACGGGTACTCGGCAACGCCCATTGACAATGTCAATTGAACAGGCCCTTTTTCGGGATGGTTGAGCACCATGTTTTCAATCTGCGACCGGATTCTCTCGGCGAGTTCGAAGGCGCCTTTCATGTCTGAGTCTTCCAAAAGGAGGGCGAACTCTTCACCACCGATTCGAGCAGCGAGGTCAACCGATCGAACAGCCTCCTGCAGGCGGTTTGCCACAGCTTTAATCACTTCATCACCGAATGGGTGCCCATAGGTATCATTCAAACTCTTGAATTTATCGATATCCGTCATCACCAAGCAGAGCGAGTCGCCGCGCCTTTCAGCTCGACTCAGCATATTGCTGAAGGCGTGGTCAAACGAACGTTCGTTTGCGAGCCCGGTCATGGGGTCTGTTTTCGCCATCTCGCGAATCTGCTCATGAGCATCGGCGAGGTTTAGTTTTATGGCAACCTGCCGTGCAATGAGCTGTATCATCTCGCGCGCAGGCGACCCGAAAGCCTCGGCGTTCTGGGCCGCCACCGTCAAGGCGCCCACGACGGTCTCCTCATGGGCATGATGCAGCCCATCGCGATTCATCTCTGCCGATTGCGACGGCAAGACAAGTGGAATCACCATCAACGAACGCATCTCATCAAGGTTTTCTCCCGGACCAAAAACGGTTCCATGCCCCCGATATTGTCCCGAGAGGGGTAGCGTCTGCTGCACTTCAACCGCTTTACCAACGAGACAGTCAGCGCCGTCAAACTTCATGTTTTTGAGGCCTCCGGCTCCTGTGCCGCTCGCTGCCACGACCCGATGCTCGCTTCCATTCGCGAGTGTGATCACCATCAGATCAGCCTTCGCCATCTCTCGGACAGCCTCAAACGTGGCCTTTGCTGTGCCCTCAATGCCTAGGGACTTATTGAGTTCACCCAATGCAGCGCAAAAACGGCGGACGATACTCTTCTCATTTTCGGCGGCCTTCAGTCGCTGGCTGGTCGCCACATCGAGAGCGACTTTCCGGACAGCAGCCCGCAAGATCAGCCGATCCGTATCCGTCCAAGGACCTGCATGAACACGATCTACACAGAGCACGCCCAACGGTGATGTATCCTGCTCATCGGTTTGGCCGATGGCGATTGCGAAGGCACTGCCAACGCCGCCAGGCCGTGCATAGTACGGCAAGCCTTCGTAATTTTCTCTGACATGGTCCAACGCAACCTCATGAACGTCGGCCAGCACGCTCGCAGGGAGACCTTTGCCGACGTGGAACGGACCATCCATGACATCGGATCGACCACTGACATGAGCGCTCTTAGTAAACCCATTGACCGTACGCCACAAAATGACCGCTGATGTCGCATTCAGCGCCACCCTCACCGAAGACAGGGTTGCATCGAATGACTCATCTAGAAAGCGTAATGACTCCTGTTCATCGCTCTTTGGCTTGCCACCCAAGACGGGTAAGTCCTGCAAGATAGGCGCCTGTGCCGTTAGCAGACCAAAGTCTCGAGCACGCGCGATCTCTATTTCACGCTTGCTGTTCTGCTCGCGAACTTCGAGTAGACGATGACGAAACGCCTCGGTCATGGCAAACCTGTGAAGACCGGCCGCGACGCTTCCGAGTAAGGCGAGTCTCACAGCGAGAATACCGGGCGAGTGCACCCCATTTGCCCAAAGAGCAACTTCGAGGAGGCAACTCGTCGACAGGGCAGTAATAACCGACTGCCTCGGCTGGGTGGCACAAACCCATGCTACGAGGCAAATTGCCACGATAAACAGCTCGCCACCCAAAAGCCCAACAACACTCAGTACCGCCCAGAGAGCGAGCACCCACAGCGCCGGGTCTTCGTAATCTGCGAAAGCACGAGATACCCCATTGCGCTCAAGACGCTCTTTCACAGATACACCCACACCGCCCGCGAGACATATCCCGAGGATGAACGTTGCAACGCCCACGCTCTCCGGATCAAAAATACCTGCGAGATGAGCAACGACTCCAAGACCACAAACAATGGTGAGCGCCCAAGGCTCAACGACTGACCATCCCCCTTTAAGGTAAGCCGTCCAGTCCTTCATCGAAGGCGATCTCCTTGGGCGCCGCGAGACTCATTGAAGCGATATACGACCTCACCCGACCTGACCATGCCCAACCCGTTTCGTGCGTGGTACAGAATTTCATTCGGGTCAGAACGGAGCCGCTCAATTTCGTTTGTGAGGCGCTGTGACTCGGCTTTCATGGAATCGACCTGGACTTGAATCTCCGTCAGTTGCCGCTGCAGTTCCGCGTTCTCGGCTCGAAGACGGGGGTCGATGGACCATTCGGAGATCGCGATCAGAGCCGTCACAAGGATGCCAAGCAAAATCATCGAGAAGCTGTGACGGATTAACTGGTTCACCCAGCCGACCACAATGGTATTTCCTCTTTGATCCTGCACGGCTGCCCTGAGCTCCAACACACCCCCCAACACAGTCTCTTGTTATCTCGAATGATCTACCAATTCAACTACTAAAGTTTACATTTCCCGACAATGTGAGGCGGAGTCTGTTCAGTGGATTCAACCGTGCGGTCGAGCGATTCCAAGGAAGGGGGTCAGAGTGGTCACCCAGAGCCTATGCCTTCGCAGTTAAACCGAACCTTTAACTCTCCGAGATTGAGTTATGGCGACTGATTGAGGACAGCGCTCACGGGCAGATTTGCGGCACGAATGGCCGCCAACACCGAGGCAATTCGACCGTATGGAACCGTCTGGTCGCCACGTACGAGAACAACCGTCTTCGCATTCTTGGCTCTGACCTCGAGTAGGCGAACCGTTAACTCATCGACGCCCTGAATATCCTCGACGTCGAGTAAGAGGCCACCATCGGATGTGACTGTGATGGTCACCTGGTCATGGGGAATGGCCGTTGACTCGAGACTCGACTCGGGCAGCTCGACGGGGATTTGCGCTGCGGCCGCCGGTTGTTGACTGACATAGGTCGAGGTCAGCAAGAAAAAAATCAGGAGTTGAAAGATGACATCGATCAGGGCTGTGAGGTCAACGACAACAGCCCGACGTCGCGCGGCAGCACTTGTCCCATCAGAGCGAAAATTCATGGCTTTGATTCGCCTTTTACGGTCGATGGCGATTCCGCCATCTCATCCAATAGGGAGAGAGATACCTCCTCCATCTCAATCGCCAACCGGTCCACGCGAGCCAGCAAGTAGCGATAGCCCAAGTAGGCTGGAATGGCGACTGTTAGACCGGCCGCGGTGGTCAAAAGGGCGGCCCAAATCCCATTCGCAAGGCTACCTGGATTGACAGCCCCTGCCGTCATCCCAACTTCTTCAACAACCGTACGAAAAACGTCGATCATCCCCACCACAGTGCCCAGCAAACCGATCAAGGGTGTGACCGCAGCGATGGTCCCGAGCAATTCTACAAACCGGTTCAGATAGGTAACTTCTAATCGACCAACTTCTTCGAACGCTTCTTTAACCTGCTCTCGAGACCGACCATGTTTTCGAATTCCGGCCGCCAAGATCATGGCCATGGATGACTGATTGGCTTCGCATAGGGCGAGCGCCTCGCTCGGCTTTTCCTCACGTATTTTTCGTTTGACGTGCTCACAAAGCGCTCTCGGAATGACCCTGTGCTGACGCAACGCAAGCAAGCGTTCCACAAAAACGGCGAGGGCTGCGACGGAGAAGATCGCGATCGGGTACATAATGAGCCCGCCTCGCATGAGGAAATCATAGATCTCGGTCATCGATTGCTCCTAGTGTCGATAATTTTCGTCGCAAATGCGCGGTCGGGATCGAACCGACGAAGCGCGAGGAATAGACACCCTTGGGATCTATCAAATAGGTGGTTGGAACCGCAACCAATTGACCGAACGGCGTTTGACCGTTCATGGTATTTTCGTCGGCCACTGCCATGAAGACATCGAGCCCCCAGGACTCGATAAACACAGGTAATCGCGCCTGCGCTTCCTCATCTAAGCTGACTGCAACAACAACGAGATTAGGAATCGCGTTTCGTCCGAATTGCAACCGGTTTAATTCAGGTAAAAGCTCAGCACAGGGCGCACACGATGACGTAAAATAGCTCACGATGACCACCGAATCTCGAAGTTCGGACAATTTCACCTGCTTGCCGTCAAGCATTCTGAACGTCATCTCAATCGGCAATGGTGAAGCAATTTTCGCATCAGCAATGTCACTGACGATTCCCCCGCGCTGCTGGCCACCGCATGAGATGTGTAACCAAAATAGAGCAAAGATAAGAAAAGGATTTTGAAGCGACTTGAGTGAATCCATTGCGCGATAGCAGAAGACAGGTACAGTACGTCATGAGTGACAAGGCGCCGAGAGAATGTCAATGGTTTGGCCAAGCGGAGATAGTTCAGCCCAAAATTGGCGACAGTCATTACGATTGATATTCCTAGTTTTGTTGACCGGGTGCGCGACCTTAGAGTTCAACCAGGCCAGGAATCACCTGGGTCTTGGGCGTTACTCCGACGCCATTGAGAGCCTAGAGCAATTGAAGACGCTTGACGCACCACCCGATGGTATCGACCAGGTTCTGGCCGAATCCTATCGAGCGCACGCTGCCGACTTGATTGGCCGCGGGGATTGTGTGAACGCAGGCAAGTCGCTGGCGAAGGCCCTGTCCATTTCCGAGCCCAACGTAGCGGATCGACGCGCTTTAGAACGTTGCCTGCTCTTGACCGAGCTCGATGTGAATGAACGCATCATCGTCTTGGAGTTTCTCGTTACCTGGGGCGAACGCCATGGCCCCATCCTACGTGAATACGCTATGGTTTCGCTCGAGTTAGGCAAGATCGCTGAGGCGCTGACCTACGCTCAGCAAGCACACGCTCGCTACGCACTTAAACTCAATGATTTTGGGCCCCTGGCATATGCATTCGCCGCCAAGAAACACCCTAACATCGCGCTCAAGTTCTTGGGGCTCCACCTCAGATATCACCCGGATGACGCGCTCGCACGACTCAAAGCTGCCCGTCTCGCAGGCGTCTTGGGTCGGGTCGATCTCGAGCATAAGCATTATCTGCGTTTGGCCCAAGACAACCCATCTAATCCAGTCGTCTTTATTCGCCTCGCGCGTTTCTGTAAGCGCAATCAAATGATGAGTTGTTACTACGATGCCAAGGAAAAAGCAGACGCTCTGCGGGGCATCAGAGCAGAACCCAGGGACCTTAGGCCGCTACGTAAGTCACGACGGTAGAATGCTACTGGTTATTGAAGAGAACGTAACTGTAGCTGTAGGCGCGTAGCCGGTTCAGATCATTGAAGGTAAAGTTGTCGAATTCAAAAGGACCATCGATCAGCAGTGAGTAGAGGTTGAGTTGGAGTCTTCCGTCTGGCAGGTCCTGACCCGCTGAATCCAGGTCGAGTTGAGGAAACTGAAACCGGTTTGCTGCACCAGGCACCCAATACGTCCAAAGTACGGTTTGTCCACTGGAGACCCGGCTGAGATGAATGTCGGCTGGCTCAGTCGGCGACATGGCACCCTCAACACCGGCGAGCGTCACCCACTCCACCCACCGAAATGGATTCATCTGCCCCTCATGCCTGGGTTCTAAAATCTCCGTATTACCGACAAATGGACCGATAACAACCGGCCTGTTGAGTTCACGTTGTTCCGTCATGGCCCAAGCATACCGGTAGAGTTGTTCTGGGTTTGACTGCTCGGCCTCACCTTCCCAACGAAAGGACACATCGAGCCCCGGAATCGCATCGAGATCGGGTAGAGCGCCGACTTCGAACACCACTTGCTCACCGCTCAGCGGATACCGAAGGTCAAAGTAACCATCAGCCCCGAGGTCCAAGATCGCATGGGCGCGATAAAGGTCGGGTGCACCTCGAACGCCCCCAGATGGATTACCGAGGCGGACTTCAGCCCGCTGGTCCATCGGAATGTCGAGTTCGATATTGAGGCCATCGATCACGTCACCGGGTGAAGCCGTAACGAAACGTCGTACGCCCATCTGAATCGGCTGTAATGCATCGCGGAAAGTCCAGTAAGGCACCTGACCCTCTTCGTAGCCAAGCTTCATGACCGCGGGGATGTAACCGGCCATCGCGACCACAGCGAACTCGCCTGCTCCAACGAAAATCTCGAACGGACCGTCCTCCACCAGTAACCCATTCGGCAACGGCGCTGGTGCACCGAGCCGATTACCCGGACTCGAATGCGACGTCTCGATAAAGCAGACCAGTGAAAAGCCTTCGTTCGATGGTTTCTGGAGTCGATCGAGCCCTTGAACACGGCCACTGAGCTGAACCGGCTCAACAGGGTCCATGTCTCCCGACCCCATGGGCGGTGTCTGCGTCACCAGGACGAGCGTTGCATTTTCAACGGTCAGACGCTCAAACGTGGTCGTCGTATAGCCCTCGAGGGATGCGGTCGCCGATGCAGGTAACCTTAAATCTTCGTCGGAGATTGTCACTTGACCTTCGTCGTTGGTCGTACCCGTCCACCGCCCAGGTTGACCCACGTTCATCACAACAACCTTTGCTTCTGGCAGCGACTGGCCGGTCATCCCGTCCACCACCGTAATGTTCAATGAACCCTCGAGCGGTTCACCCCACAACCCACCGAATTGAGACGTCGGGTCAAAATATTCAAACGCGGACGGCAGGACAGCCGTCGCGAATGCTGACTCCGCAGTCAACGAGATCCAGCCCGCTCGATGCCGTGGCGTTCGCGCAATGATATGCTGGTCGCTGAGCCGCTCTTCGACCACCAGCTCTCGGTCTTCGAATACAAAACGGGTTTCGTCATCGAATCCTGTTCCGATGATATCGACGAGCGTCCCACCAGCGATTCCACCACGCGGCGGGCTGACGTCATAGATCTCGACACGCTTAAAAAAAGTAACAGCGTCAGGCCACTCCGATCGTGCGCCTCCATCCCTTACGGTGACGGTCGCTGGCCCTTGCACATGAGCTTGCGTGACGCACTCGAGCAGGTTCGCACTGGTTGCAACACAGGTGAGTTCGTCTCCGTCGATCTCTACGGACGTGTCACCGCTGAACCCTCGACCTGCGACATAGAAAGTCTCGCCACCGATTCTGTCGAGGCGACGGGGGGCCATACCTGTGACACCAAAGGGACCGTCTTCGCTATCGACGTAGAGAAAGCCGTTTGACAGCGTGAGCATGCCGTTTGCATTCTCGATCGACAGGTCCACATTACCGGCTATCTCTCGTGCCGGTGTCCGTACTTGAAGCGAGCGCCGGCCGAGTCCGGCTTCGACGATCTCCGCCTCAACGCCATCGAACAAGACCCGACTTTGTGCTGTGAGCCCAATGCCCACGAGTCGAACAATGTCTCCGCCTGCAACACGCCCAAATGGAGGTTCAACGGTCTCTAAAACCAAATCCTCGTACCAAGAAAACCCGTCGGCTATCGTCGCTGTTCCATTTAGATTACGGACGGTGACGTCGACCGTGCCTGGTTCGCCCTCCGGGCATCGGACAAGCGCCGTCGTTCCGCTTTCATCCACAGAGTCAACCCGCACACGCTGGTCTCCAAAGAAGACTTCTGTGCCCTCGATGAACCCACGCCCCCGGAGGGTCACCATGATCCCACCTGAGACGGGACTGGCGGGAGGCGTCAGGGTCTCGGCCTCAAGGGGCACAAAATAAGAAAATCCGTCAACGAGGGTCTCTTCCGTACCATCGGGCCACGTGACAGTGACGTCCACGCGACCGGGCATCTCCGCTGCGGGAACGATGCAACGTAAATGATTGGTACTGAGCACCTCGACCTGTTGGCAGCCCGCTTCGCCGAGCCGCACCGAGGTCCCATCGACGAACTCATCACCAACGAGTCGAACCGAGACATTGCCATCCACGGAAGCTCGATTGGGAAAAATCGAGTTGAGCCGCGTGAGGACCTCAGCATCTGGTGTCAGCACACCTCGGTCGACGATCACTGGTGCGCCCAGATCCGGCTCGATTCCAGAGTCGCTGATCGGTCGCTCTGCGGACTGCCGCCTCGGCTCGTCGCACCCAGTGCTGACCGTAAACAACGCCATGAGCATGACCGCTCCAAGCGTGTATAGAGAACGTTGCGCCATAATCAGTGTAAGCCTTTTGACAGATGCCACGTAGTACAATGCAAAATCCGAACCGTTCTTATTGTTACACCCACCCCAAGGTGCCGGCGACACTTAAACCGACACATTTAAAATACCCTCGGCGCACAAGGCTGAAAAGAAATTACCATTGGGCAATTCAAAGCCGCGTCTAAAACGGTCGTAGAGGGCCGTCGCATTCCGGTCGACCTCGACTTCGCGTCCAGTCCGCAAGTCATGATGTAATCTCACAGCGCTGATGAATTGGGCGCGGCGTTGAGGATCCTGCAATGTGAAGTCATCGACGCATGGTAGTGTCGGCCATCTTTTCAAGAGCGCGGCCACGAAAACCCCCCGTCCAAAATGCACAACACCCGGCCCGCCTTCGATACGACCGTCTGTCAACGCACAGCTGGGCGATTTAGATTTGAGGATGGCCCCATCGAGCGGTTGCTGCAGTTTTGTTACGCTCAACATCTCCAGAGTCTCTCGAATCCTTGGACCGACGTCGGTGGGGTCCCCCTCTACGCGAACCTCGACGAGACCATCATCTCGTAGATACATATCCATCGGAGGGCGCGGTATCGCCAAGCCAGCCTCAACTTCCGGACACCAACTGAGCAACCGCAAGTGATTTTTCACCTCATCAATCCAATTTTGCCGTTTGTCGCGACCGTCGTAGCGTACCCTGTCACCGAGCAAACAGCGGCTCGAGAGCACATATGGTCGTAAATTTTGTTTCGGCACGGCACTCACTTGCGGTCTGATGTATCGATGTCCTAGCGATGCAGAAATATGACCTCGGGTTTCTCGAGGCAAATACTTAGACAGTTGCCAAACAGTAGACCATCGGTTGCGTCGGCTGCGCAACAGGCGCATCATGCGAAACGTAAGAGTGAAAGACCAACAGTCATGCCAACCACATTATCAATGAAAACGCAGGCGCACCTGGAGTGGCCACGCATCTGCGCCGCATTGTCCGAAGAATGCCACAGCTCGATCGCGCAGGCCTGGGCCCACCAACTCAGCCCCCTCGAATCGAAAGATGCCATCGAACGCGCGCTAAAACAGGTCTCAGAAGCGCGCGCCTTGTGGGACTCAGGCGCGCGGTTGCCACTCGGTCACCCACAAGACGTGTTCGATGCGGTTGCACTCGCAACCCGAGGCGGCACCCTCGACCCTGACGAGCTCATCGCGATCGGTGTCGTGATGGAGTCGTCGAGCCGATGCCGGAAGTTCTTGGAGGCGCTCGATGGTGGTAGCCCATCACTGACCGTATTTGTCGAGCAACTCGGAGAGACCCCTGACCTCGTTCATGAGATGAGGGTCTGCTTTAATGAGCGGGGAGAATTGTCGAATCAAGCGAGCGGCGAGCTTGCTGACCTACGGATGAGGGTCGACGGCCTGCACGCACAGCTCAAAGAAACCGTAGAGGGTCTCGTATCCGATCCCACCTTCGACGGCATGCTCCAAGACGATTACTTCACGATTCGGGAAGAACGTTACGTGTTGCCGATTCGCAGTGGTCATAAGAACCATGTGGACGGCATCGTGCATGGTTGGTCTGGTAGCGGGGCCACCGTTTTCATCGAGCCCCAAAAGGTTGTGGATGCCAATAATCGACTGGTTTACGCCCAAGCCGCTGTCGATAAAGAGACCAGGCGGATTCTAAAACAACTCTCTCGAATGGTCGGGGAACAGGCCCATCTTGTGACCGAAAGCCTCACAGCACTGTGCGAGCTCGATTTTATCTGGGCTAAAGCTCGACTGTCAGCGAAACTCGGGGCAAGCGCGCCGCAGGTAACCAAGAGTGGGTCGCTCTGCCTGCAGTCGGCGCGTCATCCCATTCTCGTGCTCAAGGGTGCGAGCGTAGTGGCGAATGACATCGTTCTGGACCAAGGCCAATCCGGTCTCATCCTGACGGGTCCGAATACAGGCGGCAAAACAGTCGCACTCAAAACAGCCGGGTTGGCGATAGCAATGGCCTTATCCGGACTCCATGTCCCGGCGAAAAAGGGCTCTACGGTTCCCCTAACACCGAGCATTTTTTCGGACATCGGCGATGAGCAGAGCCTCGATGATAATCTCTCGACCTTCAGTGGCCACATGGTGAACCTCAATCACATATTTAGGCGCTTGGAACCAGGTTCACTCGTCCTCCTAGACGAGCTGGTCGTCGGCACTGATCCGGTCCAGGGCGCCGCCCTCGCTCAGGCACTGCTCGAGCGCTTTGTGGAGAAAAAAGCCCTCGTGATCGTCACAACCCACTACGAAACCCTCAAATTGCTGCCATACACCGATGGGCGCTTTCGTAATGGGTCAATGGGCTATGACCCTGATTCGGGCCTGCCGAGCTATCGGCTCAG
The DNA here is from genome assembly GCA_049889275.1 of Bradymonadia bacterium. Classification (GTDB taxonomy): domain Bacteria; phylum Myxococcota_A; class Bradymonadia; order UBA7976; family UBA1532; genus UBA1532. The sequence goes on from JBMHDS010000047.1 coordinate 64,376, forward strand.
CTTGGATGCACCAGGTGCCTCGAGCGCACTGCAGACGGCTCGGCGTCTCGGACTAGACGAGACCATCGTAACACGGGCTGAAGCGCTCGCAGGACCTGAACAGCACGCACTACAAACCGTCATCGAGCAATTGGAACGTGAGCGCGATACTCTGCACAAGCTGCGAACCGAAGCCGAGGCGAAAGTGGATAGATTAAACGCATCACAACGTGCTGTTGATGCCAAGGAAGCGCGGCTGAGGGAACGACTCAAGAAAGGCATCGAGAGCGAGGAGAGTACGGCCCTCACAGAGGCCAGAGAATTGCGAGATGAGCTGCGCTCGTTGCGGAAGTCCGTACGCCGGAAGGTTGCGACGGGCGATAGCGACTGGCTGCAGCAAGCGCAGGCGCGTGCGAGCACTGCTGCCGATGAGCTTTCCCAACGCCAAGCAGCTAAAGAGAAAGCGCTTGCTGGCCCTGAGTTAGTGCCGGAAGGGCTTGAAATTGGACAAAAGGTCTGGGTCGTCTCGCTGCGGACACATGGCACTTTACTGTCAAAACCCGATAGCAAAGGTCGCTGCGAGGTCAAAGCCGGGATCATGACCGCCCGTGTGGATTTAACCGATCTCCGCTCAAACCGATTCGGGAAAGAAACCCAAAAGCGCAGCAATGCTGTGAGGCAGCCCCTTCAAGCCAAAAAAGAGCCCGCCAGCTGGGACCGCATGTCACCGCAAGTCCCCGACAACACCCTCGATTTGCGAGGGGCCCGAGTGTCGGAAGCGTTGACCCGCGCCGAGAAGTTTCTGGACGATTGCTACAGTCGGGATTTTAGGGGCGTATACCTGATTCATGGCCATGGAACTGGGGCTTTGAAGAATGAGCTCCGCTCGTGGCTCAAAACCAGCGCCTATATCGTCGACATCAGGCCTGGTACGCGCAACGAGGGTGGTGATGGCGTAACCGCTATTTTGATGAGGATTGGCTAATGCACAGACAGCAAGAGCGAGCGTTATCTTTAATTCTTTGGGTGTCGACTGTGTGCATCTGTTTTGCGGCCCATGCTCAGTCCCCTGATGAGTTCGGCACGGTCTTTCAACCCTACGCAGACAGTGTTGCCGGCGACCATGCGGAAGCGACGGTTGCCAACCCCGGCGGCCTCGTATTCGGCGACCCACTACAGCTCTCCTTCACGTTTGGAACCGCCGAGCGAGACCAAACGACGCATGGCTATTCGCTCATGGCCAGCACACGACTGGGGCGGGGTTTTGCCGCAGGTTTCGGTTACGAAAGGCTACAGCTTCCCGGGCGTCAATCCAGCCTACCGCAGCGCCTGTCATGGGCAACGTCGGTCAGGCTCGGCTCCAATGTCGGCGTGGGTCTCTCCGGACACCATCTACAGGGCAGGCAGCTGGGCGCATACGACGGTAAAATGCAGCTGAAGATGGGCCTACAGATTCGGCCGTATCGTTGGCTGGCCACCGGCGCGGTCGCCGAATACCTAAACGAACCGCAACTTGGAGACGAGCAAATCGGACGAAGATGGCTGTTCGGCGCGTCTGTCAGACCAGGCACCGAAGCGATTGAACTGTCGGGATATGCAAGGCTCTTGGAAAGCACATCTAAATGGGGATATGGCGTCCGCGGTGTTTGGAACGTCTGGGGCCCACTGGGCTTGCTCACGCGCTTTGACAGCGTACCGGGCCCCAACGACCGAATCGACCAGGCAACCTTCGGCCTCAATTGGGATGCAGGCTTACAAACAGGCATCGCGGTCGGTAACAACGCGACCGACTGGAGCCCCCGTTCTTCGAGTCGTTATCTAACGATCAGAACATCGCGCCCCGGCGAAGTGAGACCATTGACCAACAAACGGGTCTTATTTGCGCATCTGATCGTGGACAACGCCCGCGAGTATCAGGTCAGTGGTTTGTTTTGGCCCCGTGCTAGCACCCCCTTTCTGAATATACTCAGAACCATGGACGACCTCGCAAACAACGAATCGGTCGATGGCGTTTTGATAGACCTGCGAACACGGTCGATGGGATGGGCACAGGCAGGAGAGTTATCGGACGCGATCGCCCGACTTAAGGCCCGTGGAAAGAAAGTGATCGCTTGGATCCCCGCAACGGATACGCGGACATACGCAGCTGTATCGTCGTGCGACACACTCTTCTCCACGCCGAGCGGAGGTCATTTATTGACGGGCGTGCGCGCGAGCACGGACCACCTCAAAGGTGGTCTCGATAAATTGGGGGTCAAGGCTGAGTTTGTGACAACGGGCGCGTACAAGACATTTCCCGAAGCTTTCACCAACGACCGACCGTCGAAGGCATCCCAGGAAGTTCAGAACGTTCTAGTCGATCAGATCTATGAAACGATCGTTGCTGCCATCGCAACAGGTAGAAAACTCTCGCCGGCACGGGTCAAAGCCCTGATCGACGAGGGCCCATATACAAACGACCGCGCGCTCAAGGCAGGATTGATTGACCAAGTTTTGCATTACGACGAGTTCGAACATACGTTTCGCAAGACCTACGGACGCCGTGCTCTGCTCATGCCTGCAGGGGCGTTCAGACCGGCACGGCCACGGAGTTGGGGTCGCCGTGATGCGATCGCTGTGGTCTACATCACCGGCACGATTACCGATGGCGCATCCAATCAAGCACCGTTTGTCGGGCAAGCGAGCACAGGTTCGGAGACCATTATACAGTCACTTGAGGCTCTAAGGGTCGACTCACGGGTCAAACGCGTCGTTGTCCGGATCGATAGCCCAGGTGGCTCTGTATCGGCCTCTGATGCGATTTGGCGAGCCATCCGACGAGTCGACAAAGTGAAACCAGTCTACATCTCCATGGGCAATGTCTCTGCGTCAGGCGGTTATTATGCGGCAGTCGGGGCACGCGCGATCTACGCGTCAGAGCTGACGATTACCGGTAGCATCGGTGTATTCGCCGGCAAATTTAGCGGCCAGGAATTAATGACGAAACTCGGCGTCTATCGGGCCGAATATATCCGCGGAAAAAATGCAAATATTCTCGGCGCTGATCGGCCGTGGTCGGATTCTGAACGCGCTGCAATACAGAGAAATATGGACGCCTACTATGCACTCTTTCTCAAGCGAGTGAAGGCTGGCCGACCAAACCTAACCCATGAGCAAATCAAGACGAATGCAGCAGGCCGGGTATGGACCGGGGGCCAAGCCAAACAACGAGGCTTAATCGACGCCCATCAAGGTTTGCTGGAGACCATAAAGCGAGCGGCTAAAGACATCGGGGGATTATCAGAAATCGATGTCATCGCGGAGCCATCACCTAAAACTGCATTCAGCATTGGCCGTCTTCCTTTCGCTTTCGGGTGGTCGCAGGACCGCACGAGTTTACCACCTATTCTTGAATCCTATCTCGAGAACATCAACGCCGCTCTGCTGCTCTTCGAATCTGGGCAAGCGCTCGCCATCCTACCCTATGCAGTTGAATGAGCGGAGCTCGATACGCTCGAGTGACTGCCGCCTTGATGTGATTTAGCGCCGATACGTGTAGATGCGTTTTCTGAATTCACCCGGCGTCTCATAGGGTAATATCTCTTCGAGCACGAGTTTATCCGCTTCGTCGGGCAGGCGTCTTAGGTGTCTTGGCTGTTCGTAACAGCCTGGCGAATCAACCTCAAAATATGCGCCATCTGCCCCATTCCGAAGGGTCAACTCAAATCGCGCAAGACGGGCAACGCTCTTTGCATGACCCCTCGCCTCGATGGTTAACCATGGCCCGCCCTCGCGACCACCAACCGAGACCAAGACGGGATCATTCTGGGCGATCTCCCCCCCGGACTCGTCGTTGACGAAGTCTTGCTCGGTAATTTCCACCGTCCACCAGTCCCCTACCAAGTCGGCGCCCGCGGTGACATCGGGCGCAGCGATCGGCACGAGCACAAAGCCGGTTAATTCACTACCAACACGAAGACGTCCTTCGGGCCCTTCGACAACGCTTCTTTCCTGAGCTGCGAGAGAGATAAACTGATTATCTTCGAACCGACCACAATGCTCTGTCTGCGCGATACTGCCGCTCTCCAAGCGAATCAGTTCGCCACAACGTCCGATAACGTAGAGGTCGGTCACTCCGGCGATTGGGCAATCTGTCTGGTCCGCGCGATAAACAGCATAGCGACCCTCCAGCGAGGCACCCGTGCACCCGCTATCCTGCCGCCAGTAGCCGCCGGTTCGTCGAACGAAACGCTCGGCCCAAAAACGTGGTTCTCGCTGCGATGCGTAGGTTCCCGAATACACGTCTGCTAGGCGTCCACTGCTCAGCGAAATGCGAGCGACTGACGCACGGATGAGGGGTGCATCCGCAATCTGTTGCGCGTAAATCTCAGGGACTTTGAATGCCTCTGTATCGGGCGATATGACGCGCCAATCAAAATCCTGACAGTCGCCGAGCGTTTGTAGATGAACGTCCAAATAATGTGTTCGGTCAACGGTGTTAGAGACCTGAAACAATGACGATTCAACAGCGACTGGCAACGCCTGAGACGGTCTGACTAAAAGCGGCGTAACCTCTGGCGCTTCAGGCCATTCAATGCCGAGTGACGTTCGAGCCAGGTCGATGGACATCGCCATTTCTGCGAGTGGCGTGTCGAGCTGTGCCGAGCGGGACTGCACCGATATTCGGTAGCTGAGCGTGGGATGCATCGCCCCGAGTGTTTTGATGCCAACGGCTTGACGTGGACTCACGAAGCCATCACCCACCATCAGACCCGTTCGAATGCCCTCATAGACAAGCTCCGTGCGCAGCCATCCACTCGGCAATCCGTTAACATGGGTGATCAGCGTCGCCCTCGGTTCAACTTCAGGCGTCAATGAGATAACACGACCTTGCAGAGTCTCCGGCATGTCGAGCGGTTCTACTCGCCATCGCAACTGCCCTTGACCTGTCCAAAGGGCAATCGCAACCGCCTCGGAGCGAGCGGGCAATTCAACCGTCAAGGAATCTCCCTCGGACCCAACTTCGGGCCGCCATACGCGTTCATCGGCGATGACGACAAACTGGGCATCTTCATTCGGATCCAAACGAAAGCTTACGGGGATGAGTTGGCTCGGCCTCAACTCGATCGGCTCAAAAAAACCACTGAGATGAATCGTATCGTCCTTTAACCCCTGAAGCGTAAATCTCACGGAATCGGCGATGAAGGTCATGTCATATTGACCCCCGGCCACTTGGTCAAAGATCGCAGACTGTGTCGGAGAGACAAACTCGCTCTGCTCTTGAATGGTTACCCGGCCGGCGAGTGGTGAATGGACGGTGACAGATGAGATACTGATGCGAGGGCTTGGCTCGCACCCAAATCCAACAAGTAGGCAGAGCCAAACAAGTAAATTCGGGTGTTGCATCGGCCTAATCTCGCTCAAAAAACTTAACAATCTTCTTTTGATCTGGCTCGATGGTGATGGTCTTAGACTTGCAATTGCTCGGTTCGCCCCTGAAGCAGGCTTTGATCGAATGTCGTCCAGCGCTGACCCTATGCCCAACCAATGGTGTCTCGCGTTTGGCCACACGGCCATCGACGAAAATGCTTGCCCATGGTCGAGCGATGACATTCAAGCGGCCGAAACCGCGAGGCTGCCGCTCGACGCGGGTCCTTCGCGAACGTGTTGAAGAGCGACGTCGCGCTGAACGCCGCCGACTCGCGTTGCGCTCTCGACGGCGCCGTTTTGTCGTCTGCTCTTCCTGCATAAAGATCGGTTCGGTTTGTTTCTGTCGCAAGACGACCGAGCGGCGTTGGTCATATGGCGGTTTGAGGGACCGCCAGTCGAACTTGAACTCTGTCGTCTCAAACCCGTCTTTCGCGACACGAATCGTATGCACACGATCGATCCGCAAGTCTGGTAAATTCAACTCCGTCTGACCACGTTCTAGGCCATCGACAAAAACGGTCGCATTCGTCGGCGTGGATGTGACGTAGAGTTGACCTAAGATCGGCTTGAGTTGCCAGCTTAACTCGCGACTCTCACCAGGACTTAGGACGAGCGCTGTGGTGTATGTCTGGTAATACTTGAGCTCAAATCGGAGCCGCTGTTCAGTGCTCGAGTCGACTTCGATTGTCGCCGGTGTGACCACGGAAAACTCTTGCCCGTTGCGACCATAAAACACAGTGGCCCCGGGGGGCTGCGATATCAGTTTCAGCTGCGCCTTCGCGGGGATGCTTTTTGCCTTCGCCGGCGCCTTGATGGGACGCCGATTGCCGAGGGGCACCGCTTTGCGCTTCGATAACTCGGCCGAATGAGGGCGGTCATCCGCCAAGAGCGCTTGCATCACGGCGCTCGTGAGCACCACGATCATCAAGAGGCCGAGTCCGAACAAGTACCAGTGTCGATTCTTAGACACGTTTTCTATCACTCGACCGAGCACTGGGTCGGGCATGGGTTGAGTTTGCTTTCGCGGTGGCTCCTGCACCTGCGCCTGCCAAGCTGGATGTGGCGCGGCCAGTTCATCCTCTGGCAATAATGAGGTCGCCTGTGAGTTGAAGTCGACACTCTCTGGCTCATCGGGATCGTGCGTTTCAAAACGTTGTTTTGTTCGAATCACGCGAGGCCGTGCCGGTTCTGACGGCGCCGGTTCATCTTTAAAGATAACCGAGGGTTCAGCCTCTTCCGCCATGACCTGGTCGCGATCGAAAGCCTTGGTGGTTTCGTTTTCAAAAAAATCTTCGGATGAGTCTTCTTGATTGTGCGTCTGCAAAGCGTCATGCGCGCTGGTGTCGTCCATCAATTCAATGGACTCAGACAACGGTAAAGAATCGTGCTCTAACTCGATGACACCTGAGTCGAGTTCGTAGATGACATCCGCTGAGTTGGCTGTTTCCCCCTCAACTGTTGTCGGCTCACTCTCCTCAAAGCCTGCGCTCGCCTCAGGTTGCGCAGTGAAGTCACCATCATCGAAAACAGCTAACGAATCATCGGGTGCTTCGTCGGCAGCAGCCCCCCGCTCATCTCGCCACATCTCTCTCATGATTTTGCCGAGTTTTACTCGGTCAAAACCTGCATCGTAGCTGCGCAAGAAACGCTCTAACTCCCGACGCATTTGACCTGCGTGGGCATAGCGATCGCCCTTATCGCGGGTAAGAGCACGCATAATAATCTGCTCAAAACGTCCCGGAATCTCAGGCCGAATCGTGCTCGGCGGCGTAATTTCCGCGCGACGGACTTGACTGAGCAGCGTGATCTCATCGTCATCCTTGTAGAGGAGCGTGCCCGTAACCATCTCGTACAGGACAATGCCGAGACTGAAGACATCTGTACGATGATCGAGAAATTCACCACGCGCTTGTTCGGGCGACATGTAATAGAATTTGCCTTTGATTACGCCCGCCTCGGTTTCGTAGGCACGTAACTCTGCTTTCGCGATTCCGAAATCGATGAGCTTGACCTCGCCCTCGAATGACACGACAACATTTTGGGGCGATATATCGCGGTGGACGATCTTGAGCGGCCGTCCATCGACATCCTTCTTGTCGTGGGCGTACTGCAAACCTTGACAGGCTTCCATAGCGATAAAGGCCGCCGCTTCGATGGGGAGCACCTGACCACGCTCTCGCAGTCTTCTGAGAACGCGATAGAGGTCACGTCCATCGATAAACTCCATGAGAATATAATAATGGCCGTCGATTTGGCCGAGGTCGATGGTCTGACCGATATTGGGATGTGTGAGTTGTACGGTAATCCGCGCTTCGTCCACCAACATCTCGATGAAGTCGTTGTCTTGGCTGTAGCGGGGATGCAAGCGCTTAACGACGTAGATCTTTTCGAAGCCCCGTACGCCTGAGCGTTTTGCGCGAAAGATCTCCGCCATACCGCCCACAGCGATACGGTCGAGAAGTTCATATGGCCCGAATCGTTCTAACATTGCGCCAGATTCTACGTCCTCATTGTCAGTTCGTCTACAACGCATCTCGATTAATCAACACATCAGCACCTGATGAGTTGACGTTCGAGTCCGTCCGATCAACACTACCGAGTATGGACCAGAAATTTCCAAAGTTTGTTCCACCAACCCAGGTGGCTTTTCGACCCGAAGGTTCTACTACGCTTCATCTGCGCAAGTGTAAGCTCATCGTCGAGCTTGATGGCAAGCGCAAGGAGCATACCTTCGAGCACACAGACATTTCCATTGGGTCAGCGGATGAAAACATTCTGAGCCTGACAGACGATACAGTCAGTCGACATCATTGTCGCATATTTATGGCGGGTAATAGCTATCTGATTCAGGACCTCAATAGTACGAATGGAACTTTCGTCAACCAAGTTCGTATCAAGGAGGCCTATCTCAAGCCAGGCTGCACCATCGAAGTTGGCAACACGCTGGTGCAATTCCAAAGTTTTGACGAGGAAGTGCATATCAATCCGCTCTCGGATGAACGCTTTGGCGACATCATCGGTGCGAGCCGCGATATGCGTGGCATATTCGGCATCCTGGCGAAAATCGCTCCGTCGGACGCGACGGTGATTATCGAAGGCGAGACGGGGACGGGCAAAGAGGTGGTCGCCAACACCATCCATAAGAAATCCCGGCGCGCTGAAAAGCCTTTCATCGTATTCGACTGTTCGGCTGTACCGGCCAACCTGATCGAATCCGAGTTGTTTGGCCATGAAAAAGGCTCATTCACCGGCGCGATTATGGCGAGACCAGGGCTATTCGAGCTGGCCCACGGGGGCACAGTTTTCTTAGACGAGCTCGGTGAGTTGACCAGCGATTTACAGCCAAAGCTGCTGCGTGTACTCGAGACGCGAGAGGTCAGGCGGGTCGGCGGTGCGCGCGCCATGAAGGTGGATGTACGCGTCATTGCGGCAACGAACCGCTCACTCGAGGAAGAAGTCCGCGCAGGCCGTTTTCGGGAAGACCTGTTCTATCGACTCAGCGTGGTACGCCTCAACCTGCCGCCCTTGCGGGAGCGTCGCGAAGACATACAACTCTTAGCGCGGCATTTTCTCAACACGGGGCGGTTCAATCGCAGCGCCGATGGCCAGAGGCGTGTGCAGAATATTGGTCGCGACGTCATGGAGGCCCTGCGCGGCTACGACTGGCCCGGCAATGTACGCGAGCTCGTCAATGTGATGGAGCGGGCTGTCTCGTTTGCCGAGACCGATGCCATAACGCTCGCTGACCTGCCTGCGAACATCGTCCAATCGGACCATATGCAACGGCTCCAGACGCTCGGCGCTCGCATCACGAACCAGGGGAAGCAGACCGTCGATGAGATGGGCAGCTTCAAGCACGCGAAGGAAAAGTGGGTCTCGAGCTTCGAGCGGGACTACATTGTTCGTCTGTTGGAAAAGCACGGCTACAATATTAGTCACGCAGCGCGAGATGCCGAGATCGATCGCAAGTATTTCCGCAAGCTCATGAAGAAATACGGCATCGAAAATCCGCGCAACGCCGATTCAGGTGATGGCGACGACTGACCGCGTGTGACCAACTCCGGTCACCGGGCATTCGCTCTCTCCCCCACCCAACCTCGAGAATCTACCTTAAAACAGTGTGCCCGCTCTCCATCCCGTTCAGGGAGCGAGCCACCCGGCTAGCGATTTGCGCGAGAACGCTTGACGCACCAGGCCGATGCGCTTTCGGGCTTCCTTGCTCTCACCCGCAGTTATTTAGGTCCTCGTCGGTGTCACCATCGCAGTCGTTGTCCAAACCATCACAAACCTCGTCGACCGGCCCGACACCGCCTAGACAATCGCCGAACTCGCCATCAATACAGGTCTGGCTTCCCTGAACACAGGCCCCGGTGTCATCACCGCAGGCTTGCACGATCCCCTCGTCCGTGATGCCGTCACAATCATTGTCTGCGCCATCGCAGCGCTCTTGAGTTGAACCCACGTCTCCACGGCAATCGCCCCATTGACCACGCGCACAGGTCTGCTCCCCCGCCTCACACGCACCGACGTCGTTGCCGCAGGGTCTCGCTAAATCTTCGTCAGTTTGTCCATCACAGTCATTGTCTTGGCCATCGCAGATTTCATCCATTTCGACCGAACCGCCCATGCACGCGCCCCAACGCCCATCGACACAGCGCTGTATGCCAGGCGTGCATTGCTGACCACCACCCGGTGCTGGGTCACATTCCCGCTGCAACCGCTCGTCGGTTTGACCATCGCAGTCGTTATCGAGGCCATCGCAAGTCTCATTCATCCCGTTGACTTCGGGCGCATTGCAGCGGCTGCCACGGCCATTGCCCTGGCACACGACGATACCCTGGCGCCGACACTCTCCTCGGCCTCTCGAACATGCATTGCCCAAATCGCCCCAGTCCTCGTCACTCCGGCCGTCACAATCATTGTCTTGTCCATCGCATGACTCAGCCGACCCACCGACCGCCCCCTGACACTCGAGACTGCCGCCCACGCAACGTTCAGTCCCAAGTTGGCACACACCCACACTGCTTCCGCACGGCCTCTCGGGAATCCCTTCATCCGTCTGACCGTTGCAGTCGTTGTCCCGTCCGTCGCATATTTCGTCCTCTGGCAGCTGGAATTGTTGGCAGACGACAGGCACGGGTACCGCACAGGTTGAAAACACGCATGTCTGACCCTCGGGACAATCAGCATTACCGACACAGTCGCGCCGTTCATTTACAGGCTCTGCGGGACAACGTTCCCTGCCTGGAAGGCAAATTGCGTTGGGATGAGTGAGGTCGGCGCGGTCGCCGGGGTAACAAGCTGCGTCTAGATTGCCATCAACGTCGCCATCGCAATCATCGTCTATACCATTGCATTGCTCTGCACCCACCTGTGACCGGTCGCGCCCGAAACATTGGATGCTTGCAGATCCACTCATTGGGCCGGCAAGGCCCCCCGAAAAGGTTGTGCAGACATTGGGACCTTGCCGACACGCACAAGGCACACCGAAGGGGCACTCAATGCCACACTTGGCCGGTTCGGCCGGCTGACCGGCACCTGCTATCAATGGATTGCCCTCGTCGACGGTGCCGTCACAGTCATCGTCCCGGCCATTACATATTTCTTGGGCACCAGGATAAATATTCGGGTCCCGAGGCGCGCAGTCGGCCGGGTCGAGATAACGGTCCTCATCTTCATCGGCACCACATGCGGGATCGCTGCCATCACAGTTTTGGTCTAAGCCATCACCGCAGCGATCAGCGGCGCCGGGATAGACCGCGGGATTTGAGTCATCACAATCAGTCCCACCCTTTGACGCCGCGGTGTACCCATCACGGTCGGTATCGTCATTGACCGACGGACATGACTCGTCGGCAGTGCCATCACAGTCTTGATCGATTCCATCTCCACAGCGTTCTACCGCGCCTGGGTGAATGGATGAGTCGAGGTCATTGCAGTCCTGGTTCGCTCCGCGACAAGGCGTGCCCACCAACCACAGGTGGTCCACGGGGCACGCCACGCCATCACCATCCACATCCAGCGTGTCCAAACAAGGTGCATCCGCTTCGAATGGATCGCAGTCTTGGTCGATACCATCGCCACAGATTTCAGCGTTTCCAGGAAATCGATTGGGGTCGTTATCGTCGCAATCTTGTGGGGGTTCAACCCCGTCGCCGTCACCATCGCAGCCTTCGGAGTTGTCGCAATTATTGTCGATCCCGTCTCCACAAATCTCCATCGCCCCCGGGTTGATCTCCGGATCGTCGTCATTACAATCCACGGGTGGACGATAACCATCCCCATCAATGTCGCCACAGGGCACGTCTCTACCAGAACAATCATTGTCGAGACCATCACCACACGTCAGACGATGGCGCTTGATCAACCGAGCGCTGTCGAGTTGCTCTACTTCAAGCTCACGGGGTTTAAATGGGTGAGCGCGATGACAATCACCATCGCTCTCAGCACAACAATCGCTGACCTGTTCGATAAAGAACGGTGTAAGGCGACTGCAACAAGGTCCTTGAGGCGATACATGCGTACAGTCGGGTATCAGGTCACCGTCCTGGTCACACGACGGGTCGATGGCGTCGAGGTTTACATCGAGTACGGCCTGACCGCTCACAGTGACAGAACCAACTCCGAAACCGGTTAGGACTTCACAGCGACACTCGGGCCCCTCGAGCTCTTGCTCTTCGTCACAAGCGGCATTTTGGCATTCACACGTTGCGTTGCCTGCACACGCAGCCACAGCGACCAGAACATCGGGCGCCGGCATGACGTCCAGCGTTAAGGTCACTGTCCCAACACGACTCGCTGATGTAACGCCGACGCCATCTGCCGCAACAACGCTCGCACCGGTCGCGTAGCGACTCGGGGACCCCGACTTCGCAAAGATCACAAAATTCGTGACATCTACGCCTTCCTGCACGGTCAGCCGAACATCAAGTCGCTCATCCGGCGGGTCCGAACAGGCGACCAAACCGCACGCGAACAGGGCACTCATCAGCCCCCATCTTAACCGGGCATGTGACAATTTCACCCTTTCGACATCTCTTACATGGCTAGGTTGGGTATGCATCGTTGAGAATTATACGATGCATCACCGCACGACTGAAAGTGTTTCTGTAAGACTTGTTTTGAACACCCTTTCATGAGACACCCATGCACACGATGGAGAAGCACATGAAACCACGCCCTGCCGGTCTCGAAAATGGAACAGAAAGCCCAGCCGTATACATCCAGCAGGATGTCTTGGAAGAGCTCTGGTTCAATGCCCGCTGGAGAACAGACCGCCTGTCCGTAGGGATTCTTGTCGGCAATCATTACCGCTGCCCGAGCGACGGCGAAGTTTATGTGCAAATTGAGGGATTCGTGTCGGGTACACACGTGCCTGAAATATCTGACCTTACCCGTTTTCTGAGGTCGCAGTGGAAGGCAGCGTTAAGCGCTCAGAACCAAAATATGCCCACCGGCGAGATCGTCGGCTGGTATGTTGGCACCGGTTCCCCTCAAATCGAGATTGGTCAAGACGCGCTGCTCCTGCACCACACCTTCTTTAGCCAACCGTGGCAAGTCGGCATCGTTCTATCAGGCGACAATAACGTCAATGCACTCAACGTGACCGGTGACGAATTCAGGGCCGTGGGCATGCAGACCCTACACCCGTCGATGAACGAGGCTGTTCCTGCGTCCTAGACGAAGGGCACGCATCCCACTACCCAATCCAACAAGCGCAGGTCAATTTAGATGGCCTGCGCGTTGACAGGTATTCGCAAGAGAGCTATGAGAGTCGGCATAACCCTGCTATCTCGGAGCTACAGATGATCGGTCCAACTACAAGCGTCAAAGGACGCATCACCGGTGATGAAGACCTCACGGTTCGTGGAACCGTTGAAGGCAGTCTAAAGCTGTCAAAGAGTTTAACCGTGGAGAAAGGCGCCACGGTTAATGCGTCAGTTGAGGCGGTACGCGTTGTGCTGTCAGGCGAGCTGACGGGCACAGTAGATGCGGGTGAGCACATTCGTGTCGATTCAGGCGCGAGCCTCATCGGCGATGTCAGCTGTCCCAAAATTGCGATTGCCGAGGGGGCTCACTTCGAAGGCCGAATCGATATGGCTTTCGATATTCCGTCCATCGATTAATCGACGAGAATACCAAACAAGTTCAAAGAGAATTGGAGAACAAAATGGCGAACACAGTCATCGGCAGTAGCCTGGTTATCGAAGGTGAAATCAGCAGCGAAGAATCTGTGGTTGTACAAGGGACAGTGAAGGGTCGTATCGAGACAACCCAGCCACTATTCGTTGAAAACTCGGCACAGCTCGAAGCTGATATCGAAGCCGAAACCGTTGAGATTTCTGGCAATCTCACCGGCAACGTTACCGCTCAAACACGAGTCGAGATCAAGGCTGATGCAAGCGTTGTGGGCGACGTTAAATCACCACGTATCTTGATCGCCGACGGCGCCCGCTACAAGGGCAGCATTGACATGGGACAATAGCGATGGCGAAAGCGGCAACAACCATTTCGAGCACTACGGTCGTCCGCGGCCGCTTGCAAGGACAGGAAAGCATCCAGCTGGACGGCCGGGTCGAAGGTCAGGTCGATATTGAGGGTCAGCTCACTGTGTCCGCTACGGGCAGAGCAGATGCTCAGATATCAGCCGAGGATGTCTTCATCGATGGCATCGTGGTCGGCGATGTCAGCGCACGGGGCACAATCCACGTCACCAGCAAGGCTGTGGCGGCCGGTGACCTTACGGCTGAGAAGATCATCATCGACGATGGTGCGCGCGTGCGCGGCTTCGTAAAGATGCTCGGAAACGACGCACCAAAGGCTGCTAAGCCGGCAAGCAGGGCGTCTCGGCCAAAGCCGACCGCACCGCCTGCAGCTGTTGACACCGATGACGAACCCGAGCTGCCCGATGCCGCGGCAACGCGAAACGTGAATGTGAAAAAGCGCTCATGAAGCTCACGCAGGGCTCGCGCGGACGCCTCTTTGAATTGCTCAAACGTCTATCCTACGAGCAGCGTGACACAGAGATCGTGCTCGCCTCAGGTGCGTCCAGCAACGAGTATGTCGACTGCAAGCAAACGGCTCTACACCCTGAGGGCGCTCGTGCGCTCGGGCAAGCACTTTACGATGCCTGTTTGCGCATCGAGGGGGCGACCAACCGAACAGGGGCAGGAATCGGGGGCATGAGCATCGGGGCCGATCCGCTCGCGACAGCAACATCGCTAGCGGCCTTGGAAAATGGTCGAGTGCTTCCGGCCTACCTGGTTCGGAAAGATCCAAAAGGCCACGGCACACAGGCTTATCTTGAGGGCCTGAAGAATATCCCTGCCGGCGCAGACGTCCTCATGCTTGAAGATGTGGTCACCACCGGTGGCAGCACCTTACAGGCAGCTGAACGGGTTCGCGCAGCGGGCCTAAATCCGATCGGTGTCGCGGTTATCATCGACCGAGAGGTGGGGGGCATGGCAGCGCTCGAGGCTGCGGGCCTGCCCGCTTTATCCCTATTTAAGCTTTCTGAATTTAGGAGCGACTCAGTCAGTGACTAGGGTAACAAACACTGTGTTTGCGGTCGCACTCCTGCTTAGCGTCGGGTGCGCGGTACCCAAAGCAATACAATGGCAATCGAGTCAATCGCAGCGCGGTTACAGATTTACGCTCACCGATTGGACGCGCACATCGGTCGCCTATCACGAGTTCCAAACCCAACTTTTTGTGCAGGGCACGTTGTTATCACCGGCCTTCACGAAAATTTACTCGCGCGAATTCGCGCGTCGTGCAGGCCTGACGAAAGCGCAAGCCGCCGCTCATCGCGCAAAATCGCTGAAGGAACTCGACGGTAGTATCGGTTTGTTTGTAGCGGTCGCAACCCGTGATGCCCACTGGAACGACCTCGACGAGAAGGCACCAACGCTCACGATTAGAATGTATATAGATGGTCAGTCAGATGCGTTACTTCCCAAGAAGCTGCTACGGCTAAACGACAACGAGATGGCAGATAAACGACCGTTCTTCCCTTTTGCTGACCAGCTAAAGACCGGTTATATGTTGAAGTTCCCCTATGATGGTCCATCACCGAAGAAAGTGCGTGTCACCATCAGCGGCGCCCCTGGCCTGTCGGAACTCAATTGGGTTTTGACACCTTGAGAACTGAAACCATTATCTCTTTCGATGGTACGCCGCTCCATGTCAACGTGAGCGGAGACGGCCCCATCGACTTTCTTCTGTGCGATGGAATCGGCTGCGCGGGTTTTGTGTGGCGATATCTCCGCCCGGTCCTAGAGAGGTATGGCCGAGTCTTACACTTGCATATGAGGGGTCACGGACAGAGCGGCCGGCCCACGCAGGCGGACTATACCCATATCAGGCACCTCGCAGACGATTGGAGTGTGGTCCTCGCGGCACTCGGCGGTGGCCAGGCTGTCGCCATTGGTCATAGTATGGGTGTACAGGTCTCTCTTGAACTTTGGAAAAGGCACCGTTCACTCGTCGATGGCTTGGTCCTGATGTGCGGGAGTTATCAGAACCCGGTCTCAACATTTCACGATGGGCCACACATGGAGCGGCTTCTCCCCATTTTGAAAGCGTTATCTAAAGTGGGTGGCCGCCCGCTGCATAGCCTGTGGCAAAAGGCGCTTCGACTCCCCATTGCCTACCATGTGGCTCGAGTGACTGAAGTGCATCCAGATTTGACTCGAAAAGCCGACTTTGAACCCTATCTGAAAGATTTAGCAGAGATTGAACCAGCCCTTTTCTTCCAGATGCTTGCGTGCGCAGGAGAGCACTCCGCTGCGGAGTATCTAAACGATATCGACGTTCCAACGTTGGTGGTCGCGGCTGGCCAAGATCAATTTACACCAAGTCGCCTCTCAGAAGAGATGGCCAAAATGATCCCCGGTGCGTCTCTGCATCTCGTGCAAGACGCCACGCATTCTGCACCCATTGAGTTTCCATCATCCATTAACGACAGGGTACTCGCCTTTCTCGAAGAATCCGACCTGATTAGACCAGCGGCTAGTTGATGTTCGCAGCGCCGCTATTCGGTGGCGAGGTCGACGCGATACAGCTTTTGGCCCAACAATATCAAATCGCCGGTCGCTGCAGCGAAGTCTCCTTTTGACTCCACGTAGGTACCGTTCGTACTCGACAAGTCAGATATCGTTGCCGATTGGCCATCCCGTCGGAGCCGACAATGGGAGCCGCTGACAAAGACGTCGTCTGGAAAGCAAATGGTGCCACGGTCGCGGCCCAAGTAGATCTCGGGCGTCGTCAACATCCAAGCTTGTGAATCTTGCCCGTCGGCGCCAATGCAAATCAAGCGCCCCCAATGACCGCTCGCAGGTGAACCGAGCTGGTGTGTACCATCAGCGGCTGGCTTGAGGTCTAAGTACCGACTTGTAATCGACTCGAATCTGAACAGTCGCTGTCCGATACGAAACCTCTCACCATCCGACAGCCTCGTCTCACCTCGCAGACGAACAAAGACCCCATTCTTGCTGTTTAGATCCTTAAACGTCAGCCAGCCATCCTGATATGCGACCTCAACATGCACAGGTGATAGACAACTATCGTCTGCAAACTGACCAAACGTGTGCTCTCGACCGATCACGAGATTTCCATCACCGAGATCGAAAGTCTCTCCTTCTGAGCCGTCTGAATGGATGAGCGTGAGCACCCCGATGCTCGAGGGTTGATCACTCGTTGCCGCCTGCGCCCCCTCTAAACTTGCGCCGCACGCGCCGCAAAACCGAAACGTCGCCGGTTGTCGTTTACCGCAATTTTGACATGAGACCTCAGCCTGAGAGACAACTTCATTCGCCTGGGTTGAACGGAGGGCTTCAGTCTCCGTGGCTGAACCTGCCTGAGACTCATCGCCTGCATCCAACTCTTCATTGAGACCGACTCCAGTCACTGATTCTCTTTCCATCGGCGGTAGCTGAGCTGGAATATCGCTGATGTTTAGCTTCAAGCGCTCCATCGCGGGCTGAGTCAAAGCAAGCCCATCGCTATCGAACTCCACAGACGGAGTACGACTCGAACCCGTGAGTGATTCGATCACCGTACCCGATGACTCTTGCGTACTCCCGGACTGCTCATCCCCTATCTCATTTTCGCCGTCAGATGGAGGTGCCGAGTTAGCCTCAGCCGGGGGGTCTACGATGGTCCCATCGCCGTCGTTAGCGGGCACATCGACCTCATCGATGGGCGAGTCCTCCGGCGCATCAAAATCCTCGACCGACGCGTTCGCTGGGGACTTTGCTTCGTCTTGACTCAGAACATCGGTCGTGTTCTCGACTCGATTTTGTTCTTCTGCGTTTACCCCATGGGTGACATCCGACGCATCGTTCTCAGTGTCTGCATGAGACGCTGACGACTCAGCTGACGCTACGTTTGAACCGGCAATCTCGTCACCGGCGACAGCATCGCTCTCGTTACCGTCCCCAGTGGTTTGCAGCCCCTCAGAGCCGTCTTCGCTGCTGGGCTGCCCCCCATTTGGCCCCTGGCTCGACGCGTCATCTTCGCGCGCTATCTCGGCGGCTTCATCGCCCGACTGCGCGGTCGAGTTCTCCACGTCGGGCACTTTACCGGTTTCTCCATCCACTGACTCAGTTGGCACAGAATCGTCCGGACCATGGCCTGATTCGCTCCCAGGCTCGTTCGAGCTACCGGTTACTGGTGCGACCACCATGGGTGGTTTCGTCCAACCGGGCAATGGTGCGTCGCGATCCAGGTCAACGCTGTCATGCTCACTGACACCATTTGCATCACGACTCACACGAAGGGCTTGCAGACGATTCTTAAGGTCGTTGATTTGTGGTCGCTTGGCCTCTTCTCGGCCGCCGGGTCGTGACGGCCGTTCAACAATACGAGCCGCCTCTTGCTTCGCAAGTTCGCTTCCACATGCCAGACAGAATCGATAATGGTCCTCGTTTTCTGCGCTGCAATTCTGACAAATGAGCATTTGCTCGTCTCCCTATCGATCCAGGTCTCTAAGACTTTGGCTGCATTTCAACGCGGAGGAGTTGGCGGCCAACGAAGACAAAATCGCCCTCGCACAGTTCAGTCTCACCCGGCACCCTCAAATAAGTCCCATTACGCGAATCTAAATCGGTCAACTGTACGCCGCCCACCTCGAACTCGAGCTTACAGTGCTTTCCACTGATAAATCGATCATGAGGAAATTCGAGATCACAATGTTCGCGGCCAATCAACAGCACTTTCCGCATTGGCCGTGCTAACATACCATCCTGCCCGCCTTCTAACATCTGCCTCACACAGTAGGGGTGTGTTCTTGGAGCACTGCCAAAAAACTGGGTCCCTTCGGCATCGTAGCTGTAGCTATCGGGCCCTCTGTCCTCGACCCTCAGCAGCTGTTCGCCCGCCATAAAGGATTCGCCATAGCGAAGCATCGCGGAACCTCTGAGCCGTTTGTACACACCATTTCGGCTGTTTTCGTCTCGAATGACCAGTTTGCCCGACTCGAACTGAATGGAGGCATGCAACGGCGAGATAAAACTATCGTCGCTGAAACAAATGTCTGCATCGACTCGACCGATAGTCTTTCGTTTTGAATCAATGCTAAACCTCTCACCATCGACCCCCCCACCATGAATGCGAACAAGCTGCGCATGGACGTTATCGGCAGCGCTCACCTTTGGTAGCGACTCACCGTCTCCTAACGGCTGCCCGCATTGACCGCAGAATCGATTGCCAACCTCGACTTCAGCACCGCATTGTGGACAATTGCTCATGGCTTGCATGGACGTCACCTAACTCCTTACGTCGGACAGTATCCAAGTGTTAGCCAGAACAGGGTCGACCTGCAATAGTGATCTGTCCACCTCAGGACCGACAAACTGTCTCAGACATCATGTACGGTGCCGAACATGAGCGAATATTCGAATGTGAATCCGACCATTGCGCCTAGTCCAAGGGAACGGTTAGAGGTATATGAACCCGGAACGAATTAAAATCTCGGAGATGATCGTGAGGCTGCTTTTTATCGCCTTTATTTTGCTTGGCTGTGATGACGAATTCGATAAGACGATGCTCAACGAATCGGCCACACCTGTACCAAACCTCTCAAGCGGTCCGGCGCCAGCACTTGACGCAGCGGACGGTTTCATCGCGGATACGATGGCGCGACAAGAAGACGCGGCTCCTGCCGACGCACGGGTCACTCAGACAGATGCAACTTCGGACGCTTCACCATCTGCAGACGACAGCGCCGTTGCGGACAGCGCCCTCATGGACGACTCCGACGCCGAAGGCCGTGGCGACGCCAACGCGGCTGATTCAGCCGACGGTGCGCAATGAATCGGCACGCCGCTCGAGTCTTTGGCGCAAGCGGACAAATTTGAATTCGAGACGCCCTCGGCGCGTCTTGGCTTGAAACCAGGAGACAACTGTATGTATCGAGCCGTTTTTATGATTTTGCTCGCGATGAGCGCTGCCTCACCGTCGGGTGCACAACCACAGAGCCAAGTGATCAATCTACTGTCCACAAAAGCATCGGAACTTGAGACGGTAGAGCGTTTTTCACGTAAGAGCGAATCACTGCCTCTCACATTGGATGCCATCGCGAAAATGACGACCGCCGGCATCGATAAGGCAAGCATTGTCGAGATGATGCGTACACGCGGTGTGTTAGCGTTGGCCAGCCCAGACAATCTCATAAAGATGAAACAAAATGGTGCGAGCGAGGCCATGCTCACCGCGTTGTCCGCATATGCGCTGAAGCCGAACCAAGACTTCAACCTCGAGATCATCCTCAATCTCACCAGTGACACGAATTTTCGCGAAGCGCCCTTTCTTTATGTAGAGGTCTGGAACCCGCGAAAAATGCGCCAAGAAGCGCTTCTTCACGCAGACCTCAGGGTCAAACGGGTGGCTGGCGCGTCTGTTCAAATCGGTCGAGGCGATCCCCTACTCAATCGGAACCTGAAACGCACACGATTTAAGACCCAAGTCCGCTCGCGAGGGGCAGGCCAGCTCATCTTGAGAGTGATGCTGGGCCAGGAGCCGGGCTTATTGACACTCACAAACGCCGACGGCGCAGCCTTACAGACCGTTCAAGAGTTTAAATTCGATTACCCCGCGGTTAGTCTTGAGAGAGAATGTAGTTTGGGGTTGGTGGCGCATCGAGACGCAATGCTACATAACCGATTTGACCTCACCCAGAGCCGACTTGAGTGTCGCTGGGATTAAGTCGTGCCTGATCACCGCATCAGCAAGCGCGATTCGGTGATCAGGATCTGTTTTAAGAGCCAACCTCCGGCTGTCTCAATTCACTGCATTCATGCTTAATTCCTTGTATTGTCGAGCCGCTTGTGTCAAATGCCCCGACAGCGACGCACGGATCTCAAACGAGCCTGTGCGCAAACACGAACACCCTACTTGATTTGGACACAGAGCATGAAGCGCGACGATATTCGGAACATCGCAATTATTGCACACGTCGACCACGGCAAAACCACGCTCGTTGATTGTTTGCTGACTCAGTCGGGCACGCTGCCCGAACATCGAGACCTTCAAGACCGCGCAATGGACAAACTCGACCTCGAGCGTGAACGCGGAATCACGATCCTTTCGAAGAACACCGGCATTCGATGGAAAGGTCTCACCATCAATATTGTCGACACCCCGGGACACTCCGATTTTGGGGGCGAGGTGGAACGTGTTCTCGGCATGGTCGACAGTGTTCTATTGGTGGTTGATGCATTTGAGGGGCCGATGCCACAGACGCGCTTCGTCCTCCAGAAAGCTTTGTCTCACGGCATTAAGCCAATGGTTGTCATCAACAAATGCGACCGGCCAGATGGTCGACCCGACACCGTTTTAGACGCAGTTTTTGACCTCTTCGTGAGTTTGGGCGCAGACGACGAGCAGTTAGATTTCGCCGTTTTGTATGCCTCTGCGCGCGATGGTTGGGCCGTCAACGAGCTGACAGATGAGCGCACGGACGTCACAGCGCTGCTTGATGCCGTCGTCGAGCATGTCGATGGGCCCGACGTGGACGTCGATGGCCCCTTCCAAATGCAGGTCGCAACCATCGGCTATGATGATTTTGTCGGTCGAATTGCCGTCGGACGCATTACGCGAGGTTCACTGACAAAGGGCGAACAGCTCGCATGCATCGGACTCGACGGTGAAGTACGAAAGTCAAAGGTGACACGCCTGAGTGGCTACGAAGGTCTGGAGCAAGTCGATATTACGACCGCTCAGGCCGGTCACATCGTGGGCATCGCTGGCTTCACCGATGCGCTACCCGGTGAGACCATTTGTTCACCCGAACAGCTTGACCAAATGCCGCCTATTGCGGTCGATGAACCCACGATCTCGATGGAATTCATCGCCAATAGCGGTCCATTCGCCGGTCAGGTCGGAAAGTATGTCACGAGCCGCAATCTGCGTGAGCGGCTCGCCAAAGAATTGCAATCAAACGTGAGCCTTCGAGTCGAACAGACAGACTCCCCTGACGTATTTCGCGTTTCGGGGCGCGGTGAATTGCACTTAGGGATTCTCATAGAGACCATGAGACGCGAGAGCTTCGAGCTGATGGTGTCAATGCCGCGAGTGATTTTCCGAGATGGGCCAGACGGTTTAGAAGAGCCATATGAGACCGTCACTATCGATTGCGCCGAACCATACAGTGGTGCCGTTATCCAAGATCTGAATCAACGGGGCGGTGAACTCCAAGACATGCTGGTCGATGGCGAAATCGTTCGGATTGAGTTCCTGATTCCGAGCCGCGGTCTCATCGGATATCGAAGCCGTTTCCTCACACAGACCAGAGGCACTGGTACGCTCTATAAGACCTTTGCAGATTATGGGCCGCACAAAGGAGAATTTCAGCGGCGACACAACGGTGTTCTCATCGCACTGGAGACAGGACAAGCGACCAGCTACTCCTTAGAGACACTGCAAGATCGCGGTGTGCTTTTCATCGAACCAGGTGAGCGTGTTTATGCGGGCCAAGTCGTGGGTGAAAATGCACGCCAGCAAGACCTGGTCATCAACCCCTGTAAAGCTAAGAAACTCGACAACATGCGGCAAGCCTTCAAGGACGTGGACACGCGCTTAAACGCACCACGCAGAATGTCCCTCGAAGAGGCGCTTGAGTATATTAATGACGACGAATGGGTTGAAGTCACGCCCGAGGCCATTAGACTAAGAAAGCGAGTGCTCGACCACAGTGAACGGCGGCGCTTGGAGAAGAAAGCTGCGGGGTGAGCCTGATTATGAGTCCAGTGGAGAGGTGAGCGATGCTTGAAGAGAAAAAATATATCTGTTGGGACTGTGGCACGGACGTAGACATGACGACCCGTGTTCAGCGACGCGATGAATGCATCTCTTGTGGTGCCGACCTTCACGTCTGCAAGAACTGTCGATTCTGGGACCCAAGCTATCAGAATGAATGCCGTGAGAACGCGTCTTTCTATATCCGCGACCGAGAGAAGGCAAACTTCTGTATGGCCTTTGAGTTCAAAGCAACACTCGAGGCTGACGCACAAGAAGCGAACGACGCTCGCGATAAATTAGAAGCGCTCTTCAAGGGGCTGAAATAGACCCTTGAGTCGCAACAAGGCGGCGCCGTCAGCCGGCGAGCGCCCCCCACTCGTCATTCCGTCTAAATAAAGCCTCACAACACACGCTTCTCGGTTGTCTGAGCCGGCGTGACACGCTATGTGTCCAGCCACAACACGTTAATGTGAGGTCATCCATGTCCGATAAAAATGTTGAAATGAGTGCAGGCGAGATCAGCGAACGACGCATCGTGACCGTTCAGGGCGATAATGAGGCGACGCAGATGGAAGTCTATTTGGAGGTGGAGGTAGACGACAAGTCGTACGGCTTGTTAATCCCGCTGGACTTACCTGTCCACCTTGTCCATGCGTTCGAAGACAACGGAACAGACGTACTCGAGCCGGTGGATGATGAGACAGCCTTATCACTCAAAGGTGAGGTCAACTCAGCCGTGAGAGAATGGGGCCTTAAGAGTGAGGCAAGACCAGATGGGCTCTACCTCGTGGGCGACCCGGACGATGACTTCATCGAAGATTGCGACCTCATCGAGGTCCGCACCGATGACGGTGAGGAAGAAGAGTACGCGGTCCTTCTGCAGTTCGACACCGGAGACAAGTCATATCTCGTGATCACGCCGATCGTGCCTGACTTGCTCCCCGTAGAGTTCACCTCCGGCGACGCCGCTCGTCATCTCAATGACGCTGAGCTGAGTGATCTAGAAGAGACTTTCCACGCCGCTCTTCGCGCCGTTGAAGACGAAGAATAGCATGCGGCAAGTCGCCATCGTAAGCGCTGTACGCACGCCAATCGGTCGATTCCGCGGGGGACTGTCCAGCATTCGCGCCGATGATTTAGCCGCATTGGCGATTGCTGAAGCGATTTCGCGGGCTGCAATCGATGCAAGCACCATCGATGAAGTGGTCTTCGGGTGCGCGAACCAGGCTGGCGAAGACAACCGCAACGTGGCACGGATGGCTGCTTTGCTCGCTGGTGTTCCGCAAACTGTTCCAGGTATCACAGTCAATCGGCTCTGCGCCTCGGGGCTCAGCGCCATCAATCAGGCCGCCCGCGCAATTCTTGTGGGCGATATCGATGTGGCGGTTGCGGGTGGTGTCGAATCCATGAGCCGTGCGCCGTGGGTCATGCCAAAAGCGTCGGCGGCTTTTCCTGTGGGCAACGTCACCATGTACGACACGTCACTGGGATGGCGCTTTCCGAACCCCGCGATGGAAAAACTGTTTCCACTCGAAGGTATGGGTTTTACCGCAGAAAATCTCGTGGACAAGTACCAGATCAGTCGCGAGGCTCAAGACGAATTCGCATTCGCCAGTCATCAAAAAGCGTTGGTGGCACAAGAAAAGGGTGCCTTTGACACAGAGATCATGGCGGTTCATGTGCAACAACGCAAAAAGCCGCCCCTGATCGTAAATAAGGATGAGGGACCCCGTGCCGATACGAGTATCGACAAGCTCGGTAGACTTCGGCCCGCCTTTCGGCGCGATGATGGCACGGTCACAGCCGGAAACAGCAGCACGCTCAACGATGGTGCTTCCGCGCTGGTATTGATGGAGCGAAGCAAAGCAGAGGCCGCTGGACTGGAAGTCTTGGCAGTGTATCGAACGGCAGCTGCAGCGGGCGTCAATCCACGCATTATGGGTATTGGACCGGTGCCTGCGACCCAAAAAGTTCTGCAACGCGCAGGTCTAGCGATGTCCGCCGTCGACTTGTTCGAACTCAATGAGGCGTTTGCGGCTCAATCCCTCGCGGTGATCCAAGAGGCTGAGATAGACGTAACGAAAGTCAATGTGAATGGCGGCGCGATCGCGTTGGGCCATCCACTCGGGTGCAGTGGTGCTCGAATCATGACGACGCTGGTGCACGCGCTGCGGGCGCGTGGGGGTGGCTGTGGTATCGCGACTTTATGCGTTGGCGTGGGCCAAGGGGTCGCAACCCTGGTAGAAACCCCGTAGAGCGTGATGGCCAACAGCGATGCGAGCCAAGTTAAAACGGCGGCGCAACGTTTTCGCTAACGGGCACCGAACGCTTGAGTCCAGTATCGCCGATACTGTGTTGTCTCATCGACGATATAGCCAACACCGAGCTCAGTAAAGGTGGCATCCATGATGTTACGGCAATGCCCATCGCTTTCCATCCATCCATTCACGACCATCAGCGGCGTCGCGGCACCTGCTGCAATGTTCTCACCCATCGCTCGGGGTTGATACCCCGTCGCCAGTATTCGAGTGTCAGGGGCAACACCGTCTGGATCGACATGGCTAAAGTATCCACGTTGAGCCATGTCGAGTGAATGGCGCCGCGCTGCACACGCAAGCTGGATATTCGCTGAAACGGGTGGCACGGGTGCAAACTGTCCCTCCGAGCCGCAATCTTGGCTCACCGCGCGACGTTCATTGACCAGGTCGACTACGGTTTGTTCGTACTCTGACCATTGTGCAGGCCAATTTCCCTCGATGACATCGCAAGCGGTGGACGGCGGTAACTTCTCAGGCGCTTCTGTGACCACGGTGCCGTCCGACTCTTCGCTGCCGCCGTCGAACTCAACAATGGATGCATCGGTCAAGGTATCATTCATGTCGCCTTGTTCGGTCGAACCATCTCCATTTTCCGTACCACAAGCGACCTGGAAGGCCAGCAGTAAGCATGTTAAGCATCTGAGTGAAGTCATTTATTTAATCTCCGCTAGACAGAACAGTCATCGACTAGTCGCGCCACATGAGCCGCCAAGGACGCCTTTTTAACTCGGTCAGTAGGGTTTTTACTTCATCGTGAATATCAGGATTCATCAGTAAGAGTCCAATGGTCCCTTGACCTGCCACGATCTGACGGCCGACGGATGCGGCATCCTGTAGAGCCGACTCCGCCCATTGGGTCATCCCCGGTAGACGCGCGAGCGCTTGCTCGAGAGCGGCCTTCTGCTCGCTTAGCACTTGCGCGACAGCACTCACCGCTTGCGACGCAGTCCTCAGATCTCCGAAAGCCAATCGGGCGACGCGTGTCGTGGATGGCAGCTCCCGCTGCAACGACTTGGCCACGCCGTCGACCCGTGCCAGGGTTTGATTGATGTCGTTGCCCGTTGGGAGCCCATCGCTCAAGCGCGCGAGTATCTTCTTCAAGTCTGCGCTGGCGTCATTTGCGTGGCCGATGACGCGACCAAAATCCGCACCATGGCGACCCACAAACTCATCCAGTCTCCCAACAAGACGATTCAGTCTCGTAACCAAGGTTTTGATATCACCATCGTTCTCACCGAATAGTTTCACGAATTGACCCAAGATTCGATCGAGCTTCGATAGGAACAAATCAATTCGAGGCGGGTCGTATCCTCGAACAACGGTGCCGGGCCCGAGTTTCGCTAGAGTCGCAGTGCCAGGGACAACTTCAACATACTTTTCACCGAGCACGCCGCGGGTGGTTATATGAAACTCCGCGTCCGACCTGAGGATCTGTGCTTTGTCGACATCGATATCCAGCAACAGCCGGACATAGGTTCCTTTTGTGACAGGGTTCTCATGCTCTGCCAAAAATAGAACGTCACTAACACGGCCCGCTTCAATACCAGCGATGCGCACCTTCGCGCCAACGCGCAAGGCACCAGAGTCCGCGAACGCAACTTCAAAGCGCTGCTTTTCGCTCAAGTCGAATGCACCGAGCGCGCCTCCGAATGCGACCGCGAGCGCTGCTGCGACCAAGATGAGGGCAACAACCTTTGTCTTAATGGCGCTTTCACTCATTTACAACTCCATGGGTCCATCCGGCATCCCGCGAATGAACTGCCGAACAATAGGCTCACTCGACTCACTGAAAACGTGTGGCGCGCCGTCGAGCAGAATCCTGCCTTGATAGAGCATTACAACCCGATCCGCGACCGAGAAGATACTACGCAAGTCATGGGAGACAACAATACACGTCACACCGAAATGGTCTGCGAGGTTTCGAATCAAACGGTCCACTTGAATCGCGCTTGCAGGATCAAGCCCCGTTGTGGGCTCATCAAAGATCATGCACCGAGGCTCCAAAGCAAGTGCCCGAGCGATAGCGACACGTTTTCGTAGACCATCACCCAATGCGTCCGGCATGGCGGTCTCGTAATCTAACATGCCAACCGACTCAAGGTGTTGAGCCGCCTGACGGCGCGCCGCAGTCTGAGAGAGGTTTCGATGCTTACGAATCGGGAGCGCCACGTTATCGAGGATGGACATGGAATCGAGCAGCGTACTGTGTTGGAGCACCATCGTACACGTCCTGCGTAGCGCATAGAATTGGCTCTCAGACCAATCAGCTACGTTCTGTCCATCATAGAGGACTGCCCCCTCATCAGGCTGAATCAACCCGACGACGTGCTTCATCAAGACGCTCTTGCCGGCACCACTCTTTCCGATGACAAAGAGCACCTCTCCCTCGTCTACAGTCAGTGATACGTCCCGTAGGATCACCCTATCCCCGAAAGACTTGTGCACGTTGATAAACTCGATCATCGAAGCACCAAGACGCAGGCGCCAATACAAAAGTCTAAGATGATAACCGCGAGACTACAGGCGACCACGGCGTTTGTCGTCGCCCGACCGACGCCGGCGCTCCCACCCCAAGTCGCCAAACCGCAGGCACCCGCGATCAAGGGAATGGCGATGCCATAAGCGCTCGCCTTCAACATGGCTTCAACAGCATCGAGCGCCGATACAAAGCTCCAGTCGGCATAGGTTCCTGGCGCGGTATCAAATACGACGTACGCCGTCACTAAACCAGAACCGAACGCAGCGGCGATGCCGAGCACTGTCAAGACCGGCAGCATCCAAAAACAAGCTTTAAGCGGTGGCCTGACCAGAAAATGAACGGGGCAAGCGTTACTCAGACGTAAAGCATCTACCTGCTCTGTGACCACCATACTGCCGATGCGCGCAGCGATTCCCGTGCCCACTCGGGTGGCGATCATAAGCCCTGTCAAGGTGGGCCCCAATTGGCGCACAAAGAGTGGAATCACTTGAGGTCCAACGAGTCCAGGATCGCCAACGATTCGGCCTGCTTGATAGCCGCCGTGCAGCATCATGATCGCGCCCACAAAGGCGAGGGTCACGATGATAAAGAAGGTGCTACCGACGCCTAAACGCGCGACGGCATCCCAATCTCTTTGACGGGCATCTTGTGTGACAACCACTGGGCGCCGCATCGCCGCCAAGATCCGGACGAGCTGGTCGAGATGTGTCCGTAGTGTCGAGTTCATGGCAACAACGCAGTCACAACATAATCACAAACAAAGATACCAACGGCCGAGGTCACCACAGCACGATTAACTGCCCGGCCAACGCCAGGAGCGCCGCCAGAGACACTGAGGCCGAAATGGCAGCTCACAACACCGATCACACATCCAAAAAGCGATGCCTTCGCGAGGCCATTGTATAGGTCAACAGCCCGCACATAGTCGAGTAACGATATCCAAAACGTGCTCGGATCAACCCCGACGAGACTCTGCGCCACATACATCCCACCGATGAGCGCAAACACATTGCCGACCATCACCAACACCGACATCATGGTCACCATCGCAACCACACGGGGTCCGACGAGATAATCAACCGGGTTGATCGCGAGAACACGCAGCGCGTCAAGCTGTTCTGTGACCTTCATCGTGCCTAATTCGGCCGCGTTAAAGGCCCCGACACGACCACTAAACATGAGTCCGATTAGGAGGGGACCGAGTTCGCGAAACACGACGAAGCCAAATCCCCAGCCCACCGCATCATACGCCTGAAAACGAACGACATGAGCACTCACTTGAATCGCGGCGATGCCACCGGCGAAGAGGGCTGTCACCGCAACGATCGGCAAAGAACGGACGCCAACGAGATAGAGCTGAGACCATGTTTCTCCCGCATCCAACCGACCACGAACTGTACCCTTAAGCACACGCGCTGACAGTGCATAGAACGCCAACAATACGTGAGCGGCGCTGGTCATGCCGACGTCCCTGTCAGGAAACGATTTACGGCCGGGTGACGCCGAGCAGTGGCGGTAGGGCCGTGATAGACGAGCGTTTCACCTTCGAGCAGTGCGATGGAGTCACACCATCGTAGAAGACCTTCTACATCTTGGCTCGCGACGATGGTTGTAGCCCCTTTCTCTTGTCGCATTTCGTCTAGCATTCGGAAGATGCGCGCGCTCGTGACCGGGTCTAGCCCAGCCGTCGGGTCATCGCAAAACAGATACGAAGGCTGGTGGATCATGGCCCGTGCCAAACTGACACGCTTTTTCATACCACCCGAGAGTGAGGCGGGGCTCAGGTCTTCGATGCCTGGTAAACTCACACGCGCCAAGATGTTGGTAATCCGCGTGTTGGCTTCTTCCTGACTGATTTCGATGTCCTGCGTCAGCGGAAAGGCAATATTTTCCCGTACATTCATAAAATCGAACAGGGCTGTGTTTTGAAATGCCATGCCGATTTGACGCCGCAAGACGACCATCTCCGCGTCATCTAGCTCATGAATATTCCGTTCACCGAGATACACGGACCCACTTTGAGGTGTGAGTAGTCCGCAACACACTTTGAGCAAAACGCTCTTACCTGCACCGCCTGCCCCGAGCAGACCACATAATTCGCCACGCTCGATGCGCAATGACACATCCGTCAAAACGGGCTTATCGAATCTGACGGAGACATCGTCGAGGACGATCATCGAAGTCTCCGCGGCCGCGGCAAAACAGACGAATAAACTCTCTGAGGTATACCGGGATAACCTAGGTGAGACTGATGCATGTGGTCAAAAATACGCTGATGCCGACTCGAAACAATCATGTGCTGGCTCGCGAGCAGCATGTCTCGCGCCGCGTTCTCTTGCTTGAGGCGCCGTAAACAATGAACCAACCCAAAAGTTGCATCCAGATACAGCGGGCTGTCACTGAAATCAGCTCTAAATTGACGATAGCCATCACGTGCTGTCTCAATGCGCTGAAAAACAAAAGCATTGATGTCGGCGATTAACAGCGCTGCGCGTGCCGCGTATGGACTTCTCTCACTCCCGACGAACCATCCACGATCAAAGCGTTGCTGAATCAATACTTCATAAGCTCTGAGTGCGTGTTCCCAGGCACCTACGCCGCGATAGATATCGGCGAGCATCCACAGCGCCTCATCGGTGCGCGCATGACCAGGCGCCCGCTCGATGAGCGCACGCAGTGTTCGACGTGCGAGCCACGGGTTC
This sequence comes from Bradymonadia bacterium, assembly GCA_049889275.1. Taxonomy (GTDB): domain Bacteria; phylum Myxococcota_A; class Bradymonadia; order UBA7976; family UBA1532; genus UBA1532. The sequence goes on from JBMHDS010000047.1 coordinate 94,501, forward strand.
CTTAATCCAGCAGACTCGAGCCGTGCCCGCCACCATAAAGCGTCCACCGCGACGTTCTCCGACCGATTCGTCAAATCTGTGAGCGCCCGATGCAAACGACCGATCTGGACAGCCTCGCCGCCCTCCATAACCAGGTGTACGGCTTGCTGGATCGCGGTGGCAGCGTGGGGGCAATTCGGATAGGCATATGCGACCGCGATCAGGCGGTCAACGCGCTGCCTCATATTGTCTGCGCTGGCTCGGCGAGCTTCCGACAATTGAGCGTAGCACTTCGCCTCACGACTCGCCGATAGAATCGCTGGCGCTGAACAACCAGACAGCAGCCAAAGGATGAGAACACGCCAAGATGGTGCGCATGCCCGCTCTCTCAGCATAGCGCTCGGCGAATTGCATCAACCGCTCGAGCAAGTCCCTCATCGTCGATTTCACGATGAAAGACAGCGCGGACGTCGTGGGGACCCATGGGCAAGATCAAAACGTCGTCTTTGACCTTGTCGCAGAGCAATTGAGCGGCCTGCTCCACTCGGAAGACAACAATGTTGGAGCGGACAGTTTCCAGCGCGAGCGTGGCGCCGGGCATCGACGCGATTGCCCGACCAAAATCTAAGGCGCGGCGATTGTCGGCCACGCAACCGCTCACATGATGCTCGAGGGCATACAAGCCAGCTGCTGCGAGTACGCCTGCCTGACGCATGCCACCGCCCAACATCTTCCGATAGCGTTTGGCTCGCTTAATCAGTTGAGCCGATCCACATAACATCGAACCCACGGGCGCGCCTAGTCCCTTGGATAGGCAGATCGACACAGTATCTGCGTGCTGCGTCCAAGCATCGACCATAACCCCTTCGGCCGCTGCGGCATGGAACAATCGAGCGCCGTCTATGTGTATTCCTAAGCCGTGCCTTCGAGCACCATTTGCGAGGGTTTCAAAGACCGAAGGTGTCATCACCAAACCACCCCCTCGGTTGTGGGTGTTCTCGACACACATCAACGTCGTTGGTGGTATGTGGCCCGCCGAGTCGGTCGTCTTGATCGCTGCCTCAAGTTCATCACAGGAGAAATGGCCTCCGGCACCGATTTGCGAGAACTGCACGCCAGCAATCGCAGCCCCTCCCCCACTCTCGTAGAGGTAGATGTGGGCATTATGGCCGACGATGACATCGTCTCCTGGGCGGCAGTGAAGCAGTAAGGCGATTTGGTTCGCCATCGTACCCGATGGCACAAAAAGAGACGCCTCCATCGCTGTGATCGCCGCAGCTTTGTCCTGGAGCGCATGAATCGTGGGATCCTCGTCGAAGACGTCATCGCCCACCGGGGCGTCGAACATCGCCTGGCGCATAGCCAAAGTCGGTTTGGTCACTGTGTCGGAACGTAAATCAATGGCTGTCACAGACAAACCTCCTGCTCTTCAAAATGCGAGCGCTAATGAAAACTCGGGGTATACGCTGGTACATTCGTCTTCGTTTTCAAACGGACAATCGAGTAGCCGTTCGGAGACGACGCCAAGCCCAAACAAGGCCCGTCCACCGCCTGAAAAGAAGGTGCCCACGCGACCGCCTGCACTGTGGGTGTCATCGTATGCATCGCTTGAAAAGTACCAGCGCCGATAGAAGACCCCAACATATGGACGTAAACCGCCAAGCTCTGTGATGAGCCGTGCCCCAGGTGTTACCTGCACTAAACCTGTATCTTCCATCGACCAATACCCCAGCCCGAGTGATACCTCGATGCGATCGACGGGAAAGTAGCCCACAGTCCCACTGAGTCCATAGCCGAGGGCACCACCGCTCCCACCAGCGGAAATGGTGACATCGCCTGCATCGAATTGAGCCAGTGCATCCGAGGCCACGATACTCGGAATGAATAGGCAAAACAGAACGTAATACCGGCATCTCACCCGTCTTCCAAAATGGCATTTCATTGGCGTCGTTCCTACGGTTTCTCAGGTTGAAAGCAGTGTAGCAATGTCCGCGTCCGGCCGCACCCATTCAATCTCATCTATGACGATCGTTTACAGCCGGCGATCAACGTATTAAGTACGTGCTATGATCAAGCTCACGAACGTCAGTAAACAGTACCCCACCGGTACACACACAGAATTCGCACTTCGCGACGTTGCGCTCGAGATCGACGAGGGTGAGTTTGTCGCGATCGTGGGGACGAGCGGTTCGGGCAAAACAACGCTTCTCAATATCATAGGCGGCCTGGATCGGGACTATGCCGGTACGGCCTCGATTCAGGGCCAAGATTTGAGCAGACTGACCGACACCGAACTCGCCACCTTTCGCAATCAATCCGTCGGTTTTGTATTTCAGCATTTTAATCTGCTCGACCATCTAACAGCAGCTGAGAACGTCGCCCTGCCAAACGTGTTTGCACCTGCTGGAAATCGGGTGACCAACCCGATTGAGCGTGGTTGCGCGGCACTCGGCGAACTGGGTCTACAAGACAAGACAGACGAACACCCAAACAATTTAAGCGGTGGCCAAAAGCAGCGAGTCGCCATCGCCCGAGCCCTGTTTTTTAAACCGCGAATTTTGCTTTGCGATGAACCGACCGGGAGTCTTGATACCAAGACAGGCCAGCAAATTATTGAAACATTCCAAGCGCTCAATCAGGCTGGGTACACCGTGATCATGATCACGCATGAAGCACGCGTGTCCGAGGCCGCGAATCGGGTTATCCAAATCGAAGATGGACGCATTGTTGACAGTGGGAGACCTGCGACATGAAGCTCGGCTCACTCACGTCATTGATTCTCCAAAATGTAAAGCGCTCCAAGAAGAATCTTGTGATGAGTTGCTTCGGTATCATCGTCGGCATCTCGACATTTGTCTTTTTTATCGGGCTCGCTGAAGGCGTCAAGAGCGTCGTGCTTGGTGAGGTCTTCATCATCGACCAAGTCGAAGTCACGCCGAAGACTTTCGATACAGGATTTGGACAGCTCGCAGGCGGACGTACCCTCGATGACGCTGCGGCAAAGGAGTTCGCGAACTATGACGGAGTGCAGGCTGTTTATCCAAAGATGAAGTTCACCTTTCCCACCCGTGGCTACGGCGGTAAAGCCCTGTTCAAAAAGAACCTATATGCCGAGATCATCGCAGATGGCCTTAACGAGAAGCTGATCCAGGCCGAGGATGAGACGGGGTTGACCGCGTTCACAGACCGAGACGCAGACCTCAATGAACTGAGAGCTTCGTGTACGGAGGACGCTCAATGTGGCTCTGGCCTGTGTAAGTTTGGGCGCTGTCGCACGGCCTGTAACGACAAGAACACCTGCACCGATGGACTCAGTTGCCTGGAGGGTGCCTGCGTATTCGCGTGTACTGAGGACGCGCAATGTGGAGCTGGTCGCACGTGTCAATCCGGTGTCTGTCGTCGCAGTCAATGCGAGTTTAGCGAGTCGACAAAACTGAGCGTCTGCCCAGGCGATAGCTACTGCGCCGAGGATACAAACCTGTGCGAAGCGCCCATACCATTTGTGGTCAGTCACCACCTGCTCGAACTCTATAACGGAAGTTTAGCCACCGCACTCAGCGGGCAAGGCGGATCAGCAAAAATGCCGAAGTTATCAAAATCCATGGTCGTTGGCTTCCAGCTCAATACCACCTTTGGCAAGTCGATGCTCGGCCGGCGGTTCACGGCCCGGAAAGCCAAACCGATTACTCGCCGAATCAAGCTCGTCGGCTTCAGCGATAAAGCGATCGCCCTCGGCATTACGATTCCACTCGAGTATGTGCGTAGACTTAACGCTCGCTTCAGCGGCATCGAGGCGGCGGAAACCTATCATTCGATGATTCTGAAGGTCGCAGATCAAACCCAAGTACCTCAGATCGTGAATCAAATTCATTCGCAGGGATTTGCACTCGCGGATAGCACCACGCGCGCGGAGCAGGCAGCGAACATTCTGCGCACAGTTGAGAGTGTGTTCGCCTTGATCAGTCTCGTGATCGTCGGCATCGCTGCGGTGAACATTAGCCAGATGTTCTTTATGCTCATCTACCAGCGAAAACGCGAACTCGGCCTGTTTCGGGCCCTTGGTGGTAGCAAAGCAGATGTGCGGCGGATCATCATGGGTGAAGCTGCACTCATCGGCCTGCTCGGAGGCGTCTTGGGCTGCTTAGCCGGTTTTGGCGCGTCAAAGCTCGTGGACTTTCTTGCACGCCAAGCGCCTGAATTCCCCTACAAACCGGAGAGTTTCTTCGCTTTCCCGACTTGGGTGTGGCCGGCTGCCATCGGTGTCGCGGTCCTCTTCTGCGTGGTCGGCGCTTTCTTTCCCGCCCATACTGCAGCCAAACAAGAACCTGCAGCGGCCCTTACTCAGTAAACATTAATTATTCAACTGGTCAGATTGACTCAAGTCAGGGGTTGGCTTACGCTTCCTAGACGCTTTCGGCATGTCTAAGAAGCTGCCAAAGAAGATTACCACATCGATGTTGTCGCGTTGCGGAGACGACTTACCTTGAAGCGACCGGTCAAATTCGGAGACTACTATCTGTTTCAGCGCATCGCCGTAGGCGGCATGGCAGAGGTATTTCGAGCTGCAAGCTTTGGCGTTGAAGGATTTGAACGCATATTTGCGATCAAACGGGTCCTACCTCAGATCGCCGAGGACCAAGAGTTCATCGATATGTTCATCGATGAGGCCAAGATCGCAGTCCAGCTGTCGCACGCAAACATTGGCCAAGTGTTTGAGCTTGGCAATGCCGATGATTCTTACTTTATCGCGATGGAGTTTGTCGCGGGCCGGGATACGCGAGCACTCTACGACCGGATACGCTCACGAGGTGAGCGCCTCGATATCTCCATGTGCTGTCACATCGTCAAGGAGGTGTGTGAGGCCCTCGAGTATGCGCATCTGAAGCGTAATGAGGTTGGCGAACCGCTCGCACTCATCCATCGGGATGTCTCACCGCAAAATATTCTGATCAGCTACGAGGGTGAGGTTAAACTCATCGACTTTGGCATCGCAAAAGCGGCGGGTAAAGCAAACAAAACAAAGTCGGGTATCCTCAAGGGCAAGTTTGGATATATGTCTCCCGAACAGGTCAGAGGCAAACCAATCGATCGGCGTTCGGACCTCTTCAGCCTAGCCACCGTGCTCTACGAACTCCTGACACTCGAACGCTGTTTTCAAGGCTCGGATGACTTCTCCACACTCGAACGGGTCCGTAAAGTAGATTTCAAGAGACCGACGCTGCTCAATCGCGCGATACCACCAGAGCTTGAGCGAATCATCTATCGCGGCCTGACTCGAAACCCCGCTGACCGATTCCAATCTGCGGCAGAGTTTCAGGATGCGCTGCAGAAGTTCTTGTACCAGTCAGGCTCCTTTTACTCGCGCAAGGATCTCGCTCGATTCATGAAGGAGACCTTCGCGCGCGAGCTCAACGCAGAGAATCAAGCCATCGCTCAATTCCGGGCACATGCCAAAAGTCATATCCTCGAGTCGAATGGGCCCAACAGCATTCCCATGGAAGATTTCTCCATGGACTCGCTCCTCGAATCGGTAGATATCAATGTATCAGACGTCGGGATATCGGACTCTGACACCGATACCGACCGCGATATCTCACTACTCGACCGCAGCACCGAAGAGCGCGTCCCGAAAGCAGAACGACCAACCCCCTTGCCCGACCAAGCGGCTTCATACCCCAGCGATGCACCCACGATTCCACGCCGCGATAAGCAGCCACCGATGGAACCGCAGCAGCCAAAAGCGCCAAAAACAAAGCCGACGCCACCTCAGGATAGCGGGCGACGGCTGATGTGGCTGGTGATTGTGACAATGCTCGCCATTATCGCAGGTGCATTGGTGGTAAAGCGCGAAGTAGAAGAATTGAAGCCTGGTCTACTCAAGTTGCATGGAACCGCGGTCCCCATGCAAATCTATGTCAACGGACAGCTCCGCCATGAAGGCGAGCTGCCAGTTGTTCTCGAGCAGCTTGCGCCTGGTCGACATGCCCTCGATGCAAAGGCTGAGGGCTACACAGGCTATCGAACGGAAGTGGATATCAAAGCCGCTCGCGAAACCTCGCTACGCATCAGATTAGAGGCCGAGCGTCCGCAAACCAGCATGACACTCAAGACACATCCGGCTGGTGCAACCTTATTTGTCGACGACAAGAAAATGGAAGAGACACCGGTACGAATACCCGACATCAAACCCGGTCGACGACGTCTCCGACTAGAGAAGGATGGCTACACGACCTATGAGGGCACAGTCAATATTGTCGAGGGCAAGGAGACCCGAATTGACCCCATCCGACTGTTTCCAAGCAAGGTCACGTTTCTATATATCGCCGACCCGCCTAACGCTCAAATTGCGGTCCGCCACCCCGGGCAAGAGTGGAAAGTCCTCGGCACCTCTCCCCAGACGGCTGCTATGACGCCAAACACCGGGCAACATCGGGTTCGAGCATCGGCCCCCGGCTATATCACGGTGGAGAGACGACTACCCAAAGTCTTTACGCTGCGTCATGAAGAGGTCTTGTCGTTGACGGCGGTGCCGACGACGAGCAACGACAATGGACGAACGCCGCGCAAGTCACAGAGCCGCAGAGCAACGAGCAACCGGCCGAAGAAGGCGAAGCCAACGTCCCGAAACCCAGCCTTTTGCCGCCCCAAAGCGAGCTCAGGCTCCTCGATTAGTATCAACACGCGTCCCAAAGCACGCATCTTTATCGACGGCGCAGAGCTCGGTTGGGCGCCGGTGCTACGCAATCGCGTGGCTGCCGGTACACACTCGGTGCTGCTCGTCAAAGACACGACGCCAGCCTTTCGAGATTCGTTTACCGTCCATGTCGGTCAGGGGCAAGAGCTGGTCTGTATCTATGGGCGACGAAAAATCAAAAGCGGAGCAAAATAGCGCCCGTCCCGGCTTTACTCTCGATGCCATCCGGCGAATCTGGCCAGAGCGCAATCGGAATCAAAATCGCCGCGGCCACCCCAACCGCTGCCCCACTCCAAAGCAACCACGACGGCACCCTATTTGGACTCCGTTTTTCGGCTAGGATCGGTTGAGACTGCACCTGCGGTGTGGTCGGTGCAAGCAGATCAAGTCCACCATACAGCCGTTCGAGCAGACGTAATGCCGCACCTTGGACATCGCCATTCAGAATCCGCGACGACGCCACACTTGCTTTTCTTTCACGATTAAGATCGAAAAGTGCGGCCGTGAGTTGAATCCCATTTCGAGCGACTAAGATGACTTGGTCGCTGTTTAAAAGCGCTTTCAGTTCACGCATATAGCCCGTAAAGCCGGCCCCTTCGATGTCGGTAGGTAGACGAGATTGGATCGCCTCGAAGAGGGTCAAGCGCGCGGTCGAAGACAGCTTGGGCGTGATATGCGTCCGCTTGCCTCCCCGTAAGGTTTTCACGACCTGTACGTGTTTGTAGCCGTCGCTAGACAACCTCAGATGGTGTGGGCCGGACGGGATCCCCCCGCGGCTGAGTGGCGCCTGACCCAAATAGCGGCCATTGAGAAAAACCGCGACCGGCCGTTTACCGGGGCGTCCAACCGACAGCCGCGCGGTACGCTTCCTTTTGGCCATGAATCGGCGCGCGGACTCGAAGCTCGCGCGCATCCGAGGGCCGATGCCAGGGTCCGTTAGCTGGTAGTTTGGGTCAAATCGCAGGAGCAGACGCCAAGCCCGGTCACGCTCCGACGTCCGGCCGAGCGCCCCGCTCGACTGCGCGAGCAGCGACAGAGTGGACACGACGACGTCATGCTCCGACTCGTGCCCTGCAAGCCCGTGGAACGCGATCATCAGCGCGGGAATCGCATCTTCAAATTCAAACTCTAGAAAGGCCTCGCGTCCGCGTTCAAAACTGCGAAGTGCGCTGCCCTTGCTCTGTTCGCGACCGGTATCGAGAACGCTGTTCAGATCAAAACGAGTCGCCTTCTCACCGGTGCTCATTTCATGTCGTAAATGCCAGACAGCCTGCGCCGTCATGTTATCAGCCGGTCCAACGCTGAGCACAGCGACATCCGGATTCTGAGCCTGCGTAACCGCAGCGATGAGCGTGCTAGCCAGGACCAGTAAGGACACAGCCCCTGTCTTCGACGAGCAAACCCATCGCATCAGTGCAGACCAATCAGCATGTACCAACGCCTTTACCATCCTTACTGTTGCCACAGCTCCGCGCGGCCAACCGCCGCCTCAACCGCCTCAAGAAATTGAGGGTCGTTGGCAGGCGTCGTATGACTCCAGCGCGCCAGCAAAGTACCATCATAAGCCACGAGGAATTTGGTAAAATTCCACTGGACCTCGCCCGTCAGTCCTGGCTGGGTTGTCAGCCAAGCAAACAGCGGATCTTGTCCTTGTCGCGAGGTGGACGTGACGCCCACGTGATAAAATTGCTCAAAGGTGACCATGTACTGCTCGTTACATTGCTCAACTTCGTCTAGGGTACCACCTTGGTTGCCGAAGTCGTTACTGAGAAAGCCAAGGATCGTCAATGGCCGACTTGTGTAGCGTCGGTTAAGCATTTCCAATTGAGCGTATTGCGGCGTAAAACCACAATTCGCCGCTGTATTCACAAATAAGATGGCATTGCCCTCATACTCGCACATGGGCACCTGATTACCGCTCGCGAGGCTCCGTCCTGAGAACGAGAACACGGAGCCGTCTTCTGCATCATCGAGGCAACTTGTGGGGCTGGGTATCGCCATATCGACGATTCCCATGTCGTCGTCCATCGAGGTCGGGGCGGTGTCAGCCAGACCAGTATCGGACGAGCCGACCATACCCATATCAGCGCTGACCGACTCTGACATGTCCACAGTATCTCTATCTTCAGAGTTCACGGCGCCATCCGCTGTGTTACCATTTGCAAACGCATCGATGAGCGGCGTATCGTCGGTCGTACCACACCCAAGTGAGCCAATAACAAGCACTAGGGCCAGAAGTGTTTTCGAGAAAAGGTTCATGAGTCAATGTCCTCGGTTCGTATGAAGTCCCACTAGATTGAGTTCGTTACACAAGAGTCAGGACTCCACAGTCTCTGTATGTTCGCGCGCCTCCTCAATCGAGCGTCTCGCTGTCTGAGCGATCCACACCGCAAAAATGATCATCGCGACGCCGCCCGCCACCAACAAGTACAGCCGCGGTCCTGATAACATAGATGCACCTATGGTCGCACGTGCCTCAGCGAGCGTGCTCGAAAGTGACCCTATATAGAGGGCGACGCAGAGCGCAGGTTGCATTCCAATGACAGTTCCGAGAAATTGTTGGCGAACAGTCACGCCAATTGCGCCGAGTGCATAGTTCTGTAAACCGAAGGGCAAAAGGGGTGCCATTCGATTGAGCGCAACCGCCTTGACACCTTGATTGGATAGACTGCGCCGAACCGCTCGCCATGCCGGCCTAGAGCTTACGAAGGCCATTACAAGTTCACGGAAAGCATGTCGCCCGAGGAGCGTGGCCACCGAGGCGGAGAGCGCCGCGAGGGGCAATAGAACAACGTATGACTGCCAGAATCCGAAGACCATGCCGGCGAGTATGCCGATGGGCAACATCGGCATCATGACGAGGCCCGCGAAGAAGTAGAGTAGACCAAAAAGCACCAATCCGTTCGTGCCCAGCTGCCGAATGTAATCCACAAGCCCAAGAAGCCAATCGACAATGGGAAAAGCGATCGCGCCGGCAATGCATAACCCGAGACCGCTGAGAACCGCGAGCGGATATTTCAATTGACGCTGCTTCAAAAGACAGCTCCACACAGTGAATAGGCTTCGGTTGAGGGACGAAAATCCACCGATAAACCTGTGAAAATCCCTGTGATCAGTAACATGGACATGCACGCGAGCATAAACCCTAAAACCGCCAAATTAAACGGGAGTCGACGATGAAAAAAAACACCGACGAAAGCACTGATGGCCACGGTCGGCAGAAGGTGAATGACCAGAGTAGATAATTGCATAGCGCACCAAGGACATTGGTGGTTCAACGGCACCATGCCGGGCATGAGAGCACATGCGGTCGCGCCACCAAAGAAGGGTGCCGCACAACCGCAGCCGAACAGGAGACTACAGAACGGATGTGTCAGAAAGCTCACGAGGACGCCCGCGCCCACGACATATAAGACGACGTCTCGTCTCATTCACTATCGCGCCTTCGACGGATGGCCAAACGGGTATGCAGACCATGTTTTTTGAGTTTGTATGCGAGAATGCGTGGTGTCGTCTCAAGCGCACGGGCGGCAGCCGCCATGTTACCATGGGCATTCTTCATCGCTTCGATGAGGACTTCACGCTCGAAAGCGGCCACTACGGTCTCGAGGGAGCCTTGCTTTGTCGTACCCGAAGAACGCCCGGTCTGCAGAGTCGGCGGCAAGTGATGATCCCTGACCACACCATCGTGTGCGAGTAGAACGGCTCGTTCAACACAGTTTTCAAGCTCGCGAACGTTGCCTGGCCAATGATAAGCGCACATCAGGTCGATGGCAGGTGTGCTGATCCTGGTGACGTTCTTACCTTGCTGCTGGGCGTGTTTTTCAACGAAGAAATCTGCCAACAGAGTGATATCTGTTTTGCGTTCCCTCAATGCTGGCACATAGATTGGAAAGACATTGAGACGATAGAACAAATCGTCACGAAATAGGCCATCCTCGATCAGCGTTTCGAGGTTCATACGTGATGACGCGATAAAGCGAACGTCAAGGCGTCGGGCCTGATTGTCGCCGATGCGGTTAAAGGCTCGTTCTTGTAGGACCGTGAGCACCTTGGCTTGCATTTCAAGGCTTAGGTCACCGACCTCATCTAGGAACACGGTTCCGCCATTGGCCAGCTCTAGACGTCCCTTCTGGCTTTGGAGAGCGCCGGGAATCCCGCCGCGCACAAATCCGAACAGCTCGCGTTCCAATAGGTCATCAGGTCGACCACCTAAACTTACCCTGACGAATGGCGCACCAGACCGGGCGCTGCCCTTGTGAATGGCGCGGGCGATGACCTCTTTGCCCGTACCATTTTCGCCGCGAATCAGGACATTGAGGTCCGACGGTGCGACTTGGTCCATCAACATAAAGACGTCTTCGATACGCTGACTTCGACCGATGAGTTCCTTCGGACGGAGCAAGCGCCGAGCCTTGAGCTGATTGACCCGGGCATCGATCACAGATTCTTCCTGGAAATGTTCGCGCCAACGAACAACAGTACCGCTGACGAGAGCAGCGAAGGTTGTCAATAATCGGCGGTCCCAATTGAGTCTCTCATCCGCAGCATTCGGCACGTCAACGGAAAGGGTCGCTATCACTTCCAGGTCTAACCCAGTTATAGGTGCGCATATGAAGGCGGTCTTCGCCTTGTCGACATCGCGACGGGCGCCTGTGCGATCAATGAAGTCCGGCTCGAGTGACATCGACGGAATCACGGCAACTCGACCATCTTCGATGACCTTGCCTTCGATCCCTTCACCTTTTCTGAAGCGTCCCTTACGTTTTTCATCGTTCGACAAACCATGTGTCAACTCAACACGTACTTCCTCACGAGTGGAGTCGTACAACGCAATCGTTGGCCTGTCGTAACCAAAATGAACGAGGTGGGCGATGCTCGCTCGCAACGCCTGAGCCGGCTCATGATGAAAGTCATGAAGCGCGGTCGTCACGCGATAGAGAAACTGCGTGGCTGCCTTACCATAGGCATTTTGAAATGTCCCAGCGGTCATACCCACCTTCTTGTCGTGAGGTCGAAAACCGAGTGGTTTGTGCCGAGCGCTCTCAGTTTATCCTACACACATGACAATCCGAGACAACGGCGAGGCGACAATTTAGCAGATTGCATGGAAGATTTTGGCCAGGGTCACGGGGGACACATCAACGCATCATGCTTGGCCCTGAGGTGACGGTACAGCCATCTCGATGTGGCATGCCTTAGAGCCGGTGGTTTTCAGTCGATCAGGTCCCAATTGGTCGTTACCCACCGCCGAAGCGTCTGGCTCACCATACGGTCATGGGCCACTCTGACTGAATCAAGCGCTAGGACTCAGTCCCATCGTCAGCGAGGTCACGATGAAGTTCACCCCACGCCGAGATGAGCTCAAAGTTGTCCACCACTCGAGAGTGATAATGACCCCAGACATCGGAGATCATGACAACCGATGCTTCACTGAGGTCGGCGGTGCGGTACAGCGCATAGTAACCAGCACCAAACGCATCGTCGATTTCTTCAACGCGCTTGAGTGGGCTATTGCTCACAGGACATTTGAGCACACAACGTGTTCCGATTTCGATATCGGTGAAACCCTCTTTGCGTTCATCTCCGTGAACGGGGCTTAAGTGCACTTGACCACTCCGCCCATCGGGCGTTTCGAGCAACAGCGTAATGGCGGGAAAACCGTCGAATGTCACATCTGACAAACCCACTAAATTATCCCCATTGGGACCATAAAGCTTGCTGACAATGATTTGCACATCTGATTGGTCGGCCATCTAGAACCTCCTATGCCGAGCGGCATTCGAAATTTACCGTCGCTGCGTTCAGTCGCAGCCCCAGACGTGGTATTAGATGCACTAATGCTTGCCGAGCGCAAGTATTCATGTACTGAGTTGGTTGCGTATGCCTAAGAATATAAACGGATAATGAACCGTCGTAGTACCAACGGATATGGAAGGAGCTCTCCATGCGAACGAACCTCTTTGTCATCGCGAGCCTCAGCCTGCTACAGGCGTGTGGTGGCGCGCTGATCAGTAATCAACAAGAACGAGACATCGGCAGTGGAGTCGACAAGCAGCTCAAACAAGAATACAGGTTGGTCCATCACACCGACCCCGTCACCAAATGGGCCAAAGAGCTCGTCGCCCCCCTGTCTCGAGCCTCCGTCAAATTCAGAGATCCGAAGGATGTTGGCGGCTATAAGGTGGCGGTGATCGCCGACGATAAACTGGTCAACGCATTCGCTGCTCCCGGTGGCTACACCTATCTGTCGACAGGACTCATTCTACAGTCAAAAACATGCGCCGAAATTGCTGGTGTCATGGGTCATGAACTCGCTCATGTGACCCAACGACACGGTGCAAAATCAATCGAAAAGGCTTTTGCCGTTGAGCAGATTGTCTCATTCTTTCTCACCGATGGTCTCGCGGCGGGCTCGGCTGTGTTGATATGGCAGTTCCTCTCTTCAACTACCTTTAGTCGCGATGATGAGACCGAGGCTGACACGGTGGGACTGCAGATCAGCTACGCTGCAGGATACAATCCAGATGGTCTTGCGGACTTTTTCGCCGTGCTCCTCAAAGGTGAGGGCGGCGCATCGGTACCCGAATTTCTATCGTCGCACCCAGCCACCAAGAAACGGATTCAGGCTGTTCGCGCACAGATACGTAAACGATACGGAAAGAAGGCAGCACAACGTTCCAAGAGATGTCGCACGAATATGAGTCTTGCCGAAGTAAAGTCCCGAATTAAATCTGGTAAGATGAAGCTTGGCCCCAAGCCCCAAAAGAAATCGTCTGAGGGCGCGGCGGCAATACGCAGCTCAAAGAAGGTAAAGAAAAAGCAGTCTCAACCAAAGCCCAAGCGACCTAAAACCAAGTAATTATCGTACACATTCAGCATTAGAGTGCCGAAGACGCTGTGGACCACAGCTCGACCTGAATGGTTCACGAGTTGGCGAGCGATTGCTTCGGTCTCTTCAAAAAATGTACATCGCCATGTCCGTCACGCCGCGGTGTTTTACCTGTCCGAGGACTGTCCAATGAAACTGTTCACGTTAAAGTCTACTTTACTTTTTTCCTTCTGCCTGATGGCTTGTGATGATGACGCGCCAAAGGTCGTCGTCGACGCGATGGTCGACGCTGGACCTGAGTGTACGCCGAATCCGGAGGGCACGGCACTCTGCATTCAGCGTTATGGCGAACGATTTTTCTGCAACGCCGACAGCAGCTGCCAAGAGCTTGCAGCGTGCGAGACGGAGTCATGCTGCATTCCTGGAGAGATGGGCAACGGATACTGCTTAGAGACGTACGGACCCGGCAGCACCTGCGAATTCAAAGACGACCAAGGAGAGTGCACGGCACGAGCCTGTGTCGATTGTACACCCGACTCTGACGGCCACACCTGCTGCTATGACGCATTGGGCTCTGGTTGGTTTTGTGGCGAGGGCGGCCGCTGTGCCGAGATTACTGATTGCGACGATGATGACTGCTGCGTGCCTGGCCCTGGCGGAGACGCAAAATGCGCGCGTATCTTCGGTGAGGGGAGCAGCTGCACTCAGCTCGGCTCTAGCGGCCAATGCAATCGAGCAAGCCCCCCACCCTGTGCTGGCTGCCGACCGACCGCGGAAGGCCATCAATGTTGTTCGAGCGAATTCGGTGAGAGCTGGTTCTGCGGCCTCGAAGGGATTTGTCGACCCGCCTCGGGATGCTTGGAGCAAGAGTGCTGCGTACCGGGTGCAAGCGGAGATGCGCAATGCAGCGAGCGCTTTGGCGCCGATTCAGTATGCTCAGTGGTCGATGACGACGGTCGATGTTCTTCGCCTTAACGCCAGCAAAACAACGAGGATACCGAGCACCTTAATGGGCGATTCATTATGCTCGGCGGCGACAGCGCAACCGCTCTGACTCGGCTGCTTGACCACCACAAAGCCACCGCCCGGCATCGTGTCGTCGCCAGTGCCCTGCCCCGGACCAGTCCCTTGCCCCGGACCAGTCCCTACGCCGGCGTCTTGTGCTGGCCGCCCTTGTCCAGCGTCCTGTGGCGTTGGATTAACGGCCATGTCTTGGCGATCTCCACCGGGTACACTTGAATCAGGTTGCATGGGTGCCGTTCGTGGCACACAAGCACCGCCGCCACCTTGAACCGCGACGCACTCGCCGGAAGCAGGACAGTCATTGTCAGACATACAGAGCGCAGAGCAAAACGCACCCGATTGGGTTTGTAGACAGACGTTGCTCACACAGTCGGTGCTCTGGGCGCAGGCATCGCCAAACTCGCCCATGGCTGAACCGGGGTCTACGGGAACGCAAGCGCCCCCACCGCCCTGTAGTGCCGCACACTGAGCGTTGTCAGGACAGTCGCCGGCGTCGCGACAGGATTGAGAGCAAAAGGATCTTTGACCATCGCCGATACAGAAGCCTTGTCGGCAGTCATTGTTCGTTTGGCAGTCTTCGCCAAATTCGGCATCGCCCACGGCGCCCGCATTCGGGTCAGGCAGGCAGATCTGCGTTCGACGCCCGTTGATCTGAACGGGAGAGCACGCCCACCCCTGGGGGCAATCGCCATTACAAGACCGTGTGCAGAATGGGCCGCTACCGCCGGAGACACAGAAGAGACCATTATCGCAGGGCGCCGCCTGACCGCACGCGTCTCCGATGGCGCCGGTGCCTTGTGCTTCTCCCGCAACACAACTACCCGCGACACAACGTTCATCGCCGTCGCAATCGTCGTCTTGCTGGCACTCTGGCGCAGCGCCAGACGGATACAGATTACACACACCAGCAATATCGTCTTCGGCGAGGGTCGCAGCGCCATTACCCCCAAGATAGGCCGCATACATCGTGGCATTTTGGAATGGTGAGTGATTAAGCCCAAGTTGATGACCTGTCTCATGCGTGATGATCGAGACCGCGTCGACTTGCCCGTTGCGGACCGCATTGGTTGTCCATGAATGGTCGATCCCGTTGAAGAGGATGTCGCCGTCAAACGCGTCGTTGCCGCGAAAAACGCTCAGGGTGACACCAATGGTTGCCCGTCCGCCCAATTCGCGCGGCCGCTGATTTGGATTGTAGAACCAGACCAGCGTGTTCATCCCATCGCCAGAGTTCCAAGATTGGTTCGTCTCACCCTGAAAGGTCGAGGTGTATCCGCTGCAAGCTGGTGCAGCCCAATTGGTGTAACTGTCTTGAATGACTTGCAAGGTCGTATCACGCCCCAATTCCTGAGACGAAGCCGTGTTGATCTCGTAAGTCACGGGCAGACGCCATCGAAATCCCGTTGGGACCCAGGCGGCAGCTAAAGACGTCCAGAGCGTGAACACAGAGACCACGAACGCTGAGGGTATCCATTTCATCGGAGCTCACCTCCAAAGCCGTTTGAGCCATCAGGTCCGGTCACCGTTGGCCGAACCAGATGAATCAGTCGACCAAGCTCAAGTTCGATTTCTACAGGACGATACGGGACAGGCTCTGCGAGATAGAAGCTGAGACCGGTGAGGTCTCGTGTAAGATTTGGATAAGCACCGCTTCGGTCCACAGTGAATAGACCCTGAGCAAGCCCGACCACGTAATGGAGTCCCCTCTCCGGGTCAGCATCGAGAAAAACCACCACCTCGGCGCCGGGACGAAACTCAGCGTTGCCGGACAACACCATGCGCCATTCTCCGAGTTGGCCACCGAGTTGCTGGACAACCAATTGCGAAGGACCATCTCCAATGATGTATTGGACCACTGAGATTTCCGCTTGAGTGTAAATCTCGCCCCGGGGCCCCCTCTCGGGGACGGTGTAGACATGGCCGACGCGGCCATGGACCACATGCGATGATTCGGCTGCCAATGTGGCCAAGTCGAGTGGCTCAACAACCGTCGCGGTCGCTGTGCTCAGCCAGCAAAGCGAGAGCGATAGGAAGGCCAAGAGTCGCTTTAACTGCATCGTCTACTCCGTCGTTAAATCTGGTCTACCCTGAGTACGTGTAGACGGTTCACCAGAGTAGCCGAATCTAGACAAAGAAAGCGAGATGTTAGATATCGAGCCTTGGTCAGGCATCTCCCGCAGGCTTGAACAAGATGAGTGCCGTCGTATAGCCATGAATCCAAGTGCGATGTCCCACGGGACCGATTTCCCCATTGCCAAAGAAACCCGCCACCGACAAATCACCGAAGTGTTGGCGTATGACCCGCGAGTCATGACCGGGTTCGCCAAAGAGGCGCTGACCACGCCCAACGCACGAAAACATCAAAGCAGCCGTTGGTTTACGTTCATCGCTTGCCGCTTCTTCAAGCAGCTTATCTAGCTCAGCCCAGGCCGAACGCGCATCCCGAACGTGGAATTGTACGACCGTCTTTTCGCGAACCCTCGCCGCGACCACAAGCGCCTTTCCCTCCGGCATTGCGCCGATAATGTCGCGAACTAAGAAGTCGCCGCCTTTGTAGACGAGCGCCCCCTCGTCGACCGCAACGCCCATGTAGAGAGCTTTCCGAGCGAGCGTCAAGTCGTCTGGGTACAGCCCTTTGCAGACGTGCTCGACAGCATGAAGCGCAGGCATGCCATCAAGTTCAAAGACGGTGTGACCACGGGAACGAGTGACGAAGAGTGGGTCGCCGATGGGCCGGCAACCCTGGGAGATTAAACACTGTATCGCGACGTTACCCCGGAAAGCGACGCCAACGCAGCCTGCACGATAGACCTTCTCATTGATAAAGAGCGCATGGTCTCCAGCCTCTCGGCCACCACTCGCCATGCCCCCAAAAACGGCTGTATCACGACAGACACTATCGACCTCGGACAACAATCGATGCACATCGGTTGTGTACGGGTCTGGCAGCAGTAACAGGCCTTCTGGGGTCTCCGGATGCGCAGCCAACTCGGCGATCGCTGCATCCACGTCCGACTCTTCGGAGCCGATGTAAATGGGTTCGAATTCAACGCCTGGCATATCACAAGCTGCGATGACGAGTGCTGGGCCTTGTTCAACTTCGTGCCCACCGCCCACAACGCCGGCGCAAGAGCAACCGACAACTTGACTTCCAGGAAACCTTTTTGTTAACACCGGGCCAAGGAGAGACCAGCTGCCATGGTGTTGCGATGAAACAAACACTAAGAGCAGCTGCGGGCTGTCGTCGAGCGACATCTCCAAGGTTTCTAAGCACGATTCCAGGGCGCTGCCCAGTTCAGGATGATTCGAGATCGCAGTTTGCCAATCCATGATGCCCTGTTCGCTATCAAGAAAGCTTTGCATGAGATGATCATGGTCCGGCCGACGGGTCAATGGGCACGTGCGCTCCTTTGCTTGTTTTTCTGCCTGGGCGCGTGCGAGCTGGCCCAAGGTAGCCCCCTGAACAAACCGCGCAAACGACTGATGGCGAAGCGTATATCCAATGGCCAGATCTTAATCGACGGGAAGCTCCAGGAGACAGCCTGGAACGCTGCCCCTGTGGGCTCAGATTTTGATGAGCGGGTGCCAAACCCAGGTGATCGGCCACCGGTAAAGACCCGCGTACGGATCGTGTATGATGATGCGTTTCTCTATGTGGCGGTGGAAAGTGAGTTCGAATCAGGCGACCAACCGGTCATCCGCGAATTGCGGCGAGACAGCGGCCGGATCTGGGCAGATGACGCCATCACGCTGAAGTTTGACGTCGCACATGACAAGCGCACTTCGATAAATCTGGGCGTGAACTTTGCCGGCGCCCAAGTCGACGGCATCGGTCTAAACAATGGACGCCAGTTTCGGCGCGAATTCGACGCGGTATGGGATGCTCAGAGTGCCATGGACGGGTCAACCTGGGTGGTGGAATACAAGATCCCCTACGCCGCTTTAGGCTTGACCGCCAGCGACTCGCTGGACCGCATTCTTGGCTTCAATGTCTCGCGCGACCACAACGCAAGAAATGCGACCTACGACTGGACGTTGATCGCCCCCGAATTGGGCCCTTCAGCCGCCAGTGAGTACGGTGCATTGGTCGGTATTCAAGATGTTGGTCTCGATGGACACCCAGTGCGCATATCACCATATTTGCTCACCAGACGACCGGGTTTAGATGGCTGGAGTGGCGATGCCGTCGACATTCGGGGTGGACTCGACATTCGCACCAGGCTTCACCAAGACCTTTGGGCCGAGATCACCACGCTCACTGACTTTGCCGAGGTCGACTTAGACGATCCACTCATCAACCTCAGTCGATTCCCTCTTTTTTTGACCGAGAAACGTCCGTTTTTCTTGTCCGGGCTCAACATCTTCGAGTTTGGCCAACGCGGTGCAGCACAACCCTTCTTTTCGCGACGTATCGGACTCGATTCGAATGCCGATACGGTCCCGATTTGGCTCGGGACCAAGCTCTATGGTCAAGTGGACCGACTCGGGGTTGGGTTTCTCAACGTAACAACGGCCAAAAATGCTGAACAACCCATGCTTAACCAGACGGTAGGCCGACTGAAATACACAGCTGAGAATGGGTCTAATTTGGGTATTTTGGTGACAAGCGCCAACGGAGTTGATGCGCCGGACGAACCCCATCGGCACACAATTGGCGGCGACGCAACGCTTAGCTTAATGGGCAATCGACTGGAGTTGAGCACCTTCGCCGACTTGTCGCTCTCAAGCGAAGATGATGTCGAGCCCGGCTCATCGGGTCAGCTGGCCATTGATTACCGAGGGCAGGTTTGGCAGCCCGGTGCCTCGGTCACCCGCGTCGATGACAATTACGACCCTGCGCTCGGCTTCGTCAGACGCCGAGATGTGACCACTGTGGACGCCCGCTCACGATGGACAATACGCTCTGCAAAGGGACCGATCAGTGAGACCGGTATCACCTTGGAGAACGATTATTTACTGAGCAGCAACTTCGATGATTACCTGGGACGCAACACACAGCTCATCGGTTCTCTGGGGTTTCGTAGTGGTTGGCGTATCACATCGGCGGTCTCTCACGCCGAAGATGTCGTCGAAGAGACATTTACACTGCCTACCGATGAAGAGGTCGCGGCAGGCACGTACCAAGGTGTCTCGGCGGTGCTACAGATTGGCACGCCTTGGCGACGCAATCCCGCGGTGTCGGCGACATACTCCTGGAGCGATGCGTTTTATGGTGGGACCCAGCATCAGCTCTCTTTAGGCAGTATCGTCTCTTTGGGCGCCCATTTCAGATGGTCCACCAATCTCACGGGCAGCCGGTTCCGCCTGCCAGGATATCAAACCTCGCAGACACTGAGCTTAAATAGCGGTATCACGGCGGCTTTCACGCCAACGCTGTTCTGGGAGAACAATATACAAGGCGTCAGTACCACAGAATCAGGCCGTATTCTGTCGCGCATTCGATGGCGTTATCTGCCTGGGAGCGATGCTTTCCTCGTCTATCAAGAAGATGTTGAGTGGAGCAATTCGATGGCGTCCACAGACCGACGTTTTGTCTTCAAGTTGAACTATTGGTGGGACACGACCTTGTAATCCGAGCCGCCGAGCAATAAGTCTCTCCGCCCAACATGACCCCGTCTCACGCCCCGAATCCGCAAACTCGTCAGAATGCTCAAAGTCGCTAACTCTGCGGTCATCGCCATCCAAGCGCCTAGAGCGCCAAGTTGCATATGCCAAGCCAATAGATAAGTCAGCGGCAGCATGACGCCCCACCCTGCGGCCGTCGTTGCGGCAAAGGTGTATCGCGTATCGCCCAGACCACGTAACGCACACAGATGAACCGCAACAACCGCGTCGAACAATTGAAAGCCCGCAGCGCACCATAACAGCTGTCTTCCGATCTGCTGAACGCTTGGGTCCACTGAAAACAAAGCGATCAATGGCCCATCAAATACGATAAACAGCAGCGCACACACCCCCATAATGACCAAGGCCAGTCGCCGCGCTGAACCAATCGCATCCGCGGCAGCTCCAAAGCGGCCTGCACCATACAGACGACTCGATAAGATGCTCGCGGCTTCAGCGAGCCCATAGCCCGGTAGGAATGAGACACTGATGATATTGAGCGCGATTTGACTCGCGGCCAGATGAGCTGCGCCAATGCGGGCGAGCAGCGCCATCATCAAGGCGAACGACAGCGCCCCCACCAGCGCTTGACCGCCCGCAGGCAATCCAACCTTCAGACAGTCGCGCACAACACTCATGGACGGTCTACCTGGCCAGCCGATGACCATTCGAAAACGCCAAGCATAAAAGAGCGCCATCGTTGATACCCCACCCACCGTCGCCCAGGCCGCACCTTCGGCGCCAAGAGCGGGTATCGGTCCAGCACCAAAGATGAGAACCAAATCGAGGACAATGTTGACCGCATTGCCGGCGAGGCTCGCCCACATACGTATTCGGGTATCGCCGAGACCTTGCAGACACGACATAGCGGCAAAAGATAAAAGCGCAATCGGCAGTCCCAAAGCCCTCACGGTCATGTATGCACCGGCGTGCTGAGCAACGCTCTCATCTGCCGCGAGACCTGCGAGCACATATCGCGCGAAGAGTAACGTGAGCGCCGTCGCGATAAGGCCACTGAGAAACCCGAGCGTGATGCCACTACCGCAGGCCTGACGAACACGGCTCATCGTACCGGCGCCGTGTGATGCCGATACAAGGCTCTGAGCCCCACTTGTGAGCCCGCGAAAAAAGGCAACCACCAAATAGATCATGGTGGCGCTCAACCCTACCCCAGCCTGAGCTTCAGTCGCCACACGACCCATCAATAAGGTATCTGTTGCCCCCATGACGGTGAAAGACAGCATCCCAACCGCGAGTGGCCAAGCCATCTGTACCAGCTCTCGCTGTCCCGCTGTTTGCTCTTCCGACAATCTATGCTCCGGGTGTTGAGAGAACAAAGCCATGCCTAAGGCAGTCTAGGCTTGCTCCAGGGCGTATCGTAACAAGACAATAGATCGAGGGTACCGCTTACCTAAGTTCGATCATAGAACGCTGCAAAGCAATGTCCTCCTCGGATTCTATTTTTAAACAGAAAGCGACCGCTGTCGCCACGGCTCGAGTGGCGCCACCGGATGAAGATCTAAAGCCATTCTGAGCAATCCATCCAATGGCTCTACGGCGACGTGAGCGTGCTGAGGCAATGCAGCGGGTCATCGAGCAAACGCTTCGAATAAAACACCCGGGTGGTGAACATGACGCTAGGCAATCTCCGCCGACTCCGATAGATTCGGGCCATGTTAGACGCCCAAGAGTCCAAGATTATCGACGACACCAAGGCGTGGATTCGTCAGGTCGTCATCGGGCAACAGCTCTGCCCTTTTGCCCATGATGTTTTTTCTCGTTTAGCTGTTGTGGTCGAGTCCACGAACGTCGTTGATCAGCTCGCCCTCGCCTTTGCCGAGGAGCTCACCCGTTTACTCAACGCAGGCCCTGTGGTGCGGCCAACGTCCGTACTTGTGCTTACAGAGCTGGGGCGTTCATTCGACGATTATCTCGACATTGCTGAGTATCTCAACGATTGTCTGGTTGTGCTCGAGCTCTCCGGCGAGTTTCAAATCGCTACATTCCATCCAGACTATCAGTTTGAGGGCAGCGAAGCCGAAGATCCGGCAAATTGGACCAATCGGTCACCATGGCCGATGTTTCATATTCTGCGCACGGCCGACGTCGCGTCAGCGAGAGAGGCCCACCCAGACATCGACTCAATTCCAGCACGAAACATCGAACACTTCAGGGCGCTTGGGCTTGAGACCGTGCGACGGCTCACCGACCAGTGACGCCGAGGTCATCCCCCTCAGTGGATGAAAACTCAAGCTGGAAACGGCAGTTTGGACCGCCCTTTGCCAAGGTGGTGGGTCGGGTCAAACGGACGTTCTCTTGCACCTGCCCAAAATACGACTCGTCCACCGCGCAGAATAAGGGCGCTAACTCGGGCAGCCTCAGCCGGTGACACAACTCGACGAAGTGACAACGGGAGACTGTAAACTGAACCCCATCCGCTCGCGCATAATCGAGCGTTGCTTCCGTGTTTGGTATGCGCGCCAGCCGATCCAAGACATATGATGCGCGAGCTGGCTCTGTGAGTTGAACCAGCTCATGTTCATCGATCCGACCGATAATGCCGGTCAAGAACTCGTGAGCCGACGCTTCGATGACTTTCGCGGCGATGGACAGCGCACGCGCCTCATCGTAGAGCTCGCGTAAGGCCTGATAGAGTAAAATCGCAGGCTGAATTTGTCTCCGACTGGCTGATTCTTTCTCATCCACGGCGATGCCAAGCTGTTGAAAGGGTGCACCAGCCCGCTTCGCTTTCTCCACTCGCCAGACCACCCGACACGTCCCAAGCAATCCGACAGCTGAGAGCAGTACTTTGAGTGCTGCCCAGTCTTCCCTTAGCTTCGTATTCGCCATCAAAACCTCGTCAACACATCTTCAAGAGGTAGGGACACGTTCCCACCTTGCCGCTGACCAAGCAAGCATGTCACCATGCCATGAGGGGGTACCAGGATGCTCAAGAAAAACGCACTACTCGCCATCCATTGGGTCATCATCATCAACTTTGTCGTTGAGATTGTTTACGCCAGCTACATCATCTTTGTGGTTCTAAAACCTGAGATGGGCGGTGGACCGCTGATGGACCAGGCAAAATCCATCGATATGGATTTGATGATGCGCCGACGACTCTACGCGATCGAATGCTGGTTGGCGATCGCAGGGTTATCGATCTATCTCGCCATCACTGAGATCGGACCACGGCTGCGTAAGGATCGAATTCAGTAATGGACATGCTCTTTGTTACCCGCAGCGTTTCAATCCCCACATGGGAGTTTGAGTTTTCGGCGAGCCGCAGTTCAGGACCCGGTGGCCAAGCCGTGAACAAGACCAGTTCGCGCGTGACGCTCAGATGGAATGTAGAACGCACTCAGGCGCTGTCGCCAGCACAACGCCGGCGGGTCCAAGCAAAACTCGGCAATCGGATAGACAAGGCTGGCTGGCTGCAAATCCATGCAGAGGATAGTCGAAGTCAATGGACCAATCGAGAAGTCGCAGTACAAAAACTATGTCGCCTCCTAAAGGAAGCATTACACGTCGAGCGCCCTAGACGACCCACGCGACCAACGCGTGCCTCAAAGGCCCGACGTGTAGCGGCCAAAAAACAGAAGGGACAAACGAAACGGTTGCGAGGCAAGCCCCGCTTGGACGATTAGCTCAAGCAGGAAAACCTGTATCGCTTCCACGTTGACCATTGTTTCTGCGTCCCGCATCGTCTTCGGCAAGCTCAGCCAGAATGCCAGCGATCGCTGCCGCTTCGCACCGCAGGTGCGAAGCCAGGCGCGGACGAGCGATCCGAGCTAATCCATAAGTGAGTTGACGCCTAAGATGCGCTTTTTCCTCTACCCATCGCAGCGCCAACCAACCAAACACGGGAAGAGCCAGCGAACACCCCGCCCAGAGATGAGAGCCAATCCCCCAGTAAATGGCTAGACCAAGCAAAATTTGCCAAAGCACGAATAGGACCATCCCCGAGAGTAACTTCACCGTCGCGACGACGTCACGTTCGTCCCTGCGGCTCCTCTCCACCAGCCGGACACCAAAATATGGAATCGCATAAGCAATGACACCCGGCACAGCACAGAACGCCAAGGTCAAGTAGCGCAGACTCGGGGCCAAGACTGGACGTACCTGGGCGCCGGTGTTCGATAATTCGTCGAAGTTCACTGATGATAACCCGGACCACCTCAAATCAGCGAGGAAAGCTTCCATCCGTGCCTTGAGCGCAAGGAGGCGTTCGGGGTTGTCATGATACAGTGTGTCAGCCTGAGCCACGATCTGGACGATATCTGCGTGGCTCTCTGCATCGCCGGCACGAAGCGCGTGGGCAAGCTCTACGAGTGGTAGATGCGCCCAATCCGATAGATTGACCGTCACGCCATTAATCGCCCGCCTGATACGCTCGGTTAAAGCCAGAACGGTCGTGCGGTCGTCTTCGTTATCTGTGTACACCTCATTGGCGTCTATCGTCATCGGCTCAGCGATGAGAACACTCGCTCGACTCCTGAAAATTGACTTTCGGGGGTAGTGCAGACCCATGGCCACGATGTTGAGTGAATCAAGTTTGCTTGAACCGGTCATCGCGGCCACGACCATTCGCGCCGCACCTGTCTTCATCGGCTGTATCATGGGTTCGTCATGACTGATTCCCTCAGGAAAGAGGCAGACAACTTCACCCCGCTGGAGCGCCGCTGACACAGCGCTGAACGTGTTCTCATTCCCAT
Source organism: Bradymonadia bacterium (assembly GCA_049889275.1). Lineage (GTDB taxonomy): Bacteria > Myxococcota_A > Bradymonadia > UBA7976 > UBA1532 > UBA1532. The sequence goes on from JBMHDS010000047.1 coordinate 119,348, forward strand.
GGGTACCTGCACCGTCTTGAGACCGATAGACAGGCAGACACTTCAGTGCTCGCATCAACCAACCGATGACGGGCATTTTGAACAGCGGCGCCTTACCCAAGAAGCGAACGGGTCGTGGCGACGCGAGCATCACGAGCAGCGGGTCGATCAACCCGTTCGGGTGATTTGCAACCAGTAAGACAGGCCCCGCCTTCGGAAACTCGTAGCCACCGAGGGAGACCTTGTAGAAGATTCGCAGGGCGAGTCTAAATGGCGCAGACAGAAGCCAGTACAAGACCTACTTCCGATCTGCGGGTCGACCAAAATTGAGAGCGGCGGGGTCACCGGCGTTATCATTCGGTGGTGGCGGGTTGCGCACACTCAAATAGAGTATCGTACCCAACGCCCACGCACCGGCAACACCGAGCGCAACGCTCACATCACTTTGCCAGACGCCCACAGCGATGGCTGCCACAGTGCCGACGAGCCCAAGTATCAACGCTGTGCCCTTGGTATTTTGAGACGCACCGCCATTATGTTCGGACACAGTTTCCTCGCCCGGCAGCGGCTTCCCGAGGTGACAGTGCTTATACTTTTTACCGCTGCCACAGGGACATGGCGCGTTACGTGAAACTTTCATCGTGCGAGGGCTCCGTTATAAGGATCGAGCCAGCAATCTATGATGGATATAGGTCACAAACAAGGTACCCATTCACCTTGACGCCACTTTTCAATGGCAGCACATCTTCTTGAATACTTGACCCAATGGCATCATTTCGGAAAATAGGCGGATGGAGATTCAATGTTCAGCCTGCGGTCAGCCGCAGACCAGCGCTCAATGCGTCGTAAAGAACGGTCAATTCGTGCTGCCTTGTGCAGCATGCGGCCATGAAGTCGTGATCGGCCCCGTCCCAACGCGCGAGGACCACTCTGGACGTGAAGATGTGGCCGCCGCTCAGACCGCATCGGCCGAACCTGCGCTCGCTGAGCCAGCGGAGCTGAAAGAGTCAAGAAGAGCCACGGGACTTGAGTGCCCGAAATGCCGCTGGCCCAAGGACGGATGGCAACGCCCCTGTCCCCGTTGCGGACTCGACCCCAGCGTCGCCGACCCAGACAAGCTCGATGCCTGGTCAAACCCATTAGCCAACCATCCTCTCGAGGACGAATTGCGACGACAGTGGGCAGAGGTGAGTCAGGACTGGTCCGATGAAGCGGCACACAAGCAATTTATCGCGCTCTGCGCTGCACAGCGTCTTCTCACATACGCCGGCGCATGCTACCGCGATGCGCTCGCCAGTGATCCGTATAACGAGAAGGCGCACGAGTACCGACAAAAGGTTATCCAAGCTGCCCTCGCTGAAGCCGGTCGTTTCGATGAAAAGTTTGACCGCATTCGGGAGACATCCAAACGCGGCCTCAGCACGTTAATGACGGGTGCTCTTTTGATATTGGTATTCGCCATCGCCTACTACATCATTACGAAATCTCATCATGCTTGGCAGTTTGATAGATGATGCAACAGCCGACCACCCTGCTTAATTATATCGACGACACGCATCTGCTCCGCTTGCTCGCTCCCTACACCCAGGGCTCTGTCGAGGTCATTCTTTTTGACAGCTCGGGTGAGCGCCTCCGCCTACCTGGTAATGAAGATAGCCGTAACGCGACGAGCTTTACGCGCCATGACCTCGCCTCGGCCAACTCTCAATACGATGCAGTACAAACAATGTGTCAATTGGAGAGCGCTGTGATTCAGCCCATACGAATCGATGAACATGTCATCGCGCATGTAGCCGTTTCTGAAAGGCACACGGGACGACATACGCAATCGACATCGAGCGAGGCAACCCGAGAGATGCGGCTTGATGCAAAGCAGATTGCAGTGACGGTCGCCGAAACGCTCGCTACGGTCTGTGTCATGAACGCGAGCCACTGGGCGCGTCTGGCCAATAATAGAGACCAGCTGGAGTCGGCAAATCGAGCTCTCGAAACCCGTAACGCAGCCTTGGCCGCGACGGTTAACCGTCTAAAGGAACTCGACTTACTCAAGAGCCAATTTTTGGCAACGATGAGCCATGAACTCAAGACACCGCTGACCTCCATCATCGGATACTCAGAGATGCTCGCCGAGGGGTTTGCTGGTGCTTTGAACACGGAGCAGCTGGCGTATGTATCCATCGTACAGGAGCGCGGTCAATCACTGCTCACGATGATTGACAACCTGCTCAAGATCGCCACGATTCAGCGTGGCGGTGCGTCTTTAGACCTTGCTCCGGTCGACCTTGTCTCCATCATTGAAGACGTTGTCCGTACGCTTCAACCAAGCGCAATGAAGGCGCAAGTGAGCTTAGTCTGCGATACCCAACCACATCTCCCGGATGTTCAAGCGGACGCGCAGAAGGTCAGCCAAGTGCTGCTCAACCTTGTGGGCAATGCGATCAAATTCACGCCACCTGGCGGTCAGGTCCTCATCTCGCTCGCTCAGACCCGCCTCCCCAGCACGTCATCTGCAAAGGATGACGGGGCGCGTGATGGTGTGCGAATTCGCATCAAAGATTCTGGTGTCGGCATCGATCCCGCGAATCATCAACGGATTTTCGATGCCTTCTACCAAGTGGACAATACCGCCACCCGAGAGTACGGTGGAGCAGGTCTCGGGTTATCCATCGCAAAGAGCTTTGTCGAAGCTCATGGTGGCCGACTCGATGTGATGAGTGGCCTCGGTCAGGGTGCAACCTTCTCCTTCGCTCTGCCGTTGTCCCAGGGCACAAATGCTTGGCACTTCGAGAGTATTGATTGAGTGAATATGAGTACATAGCCGCTATCAAGGCGGGATTCTCATTGTATGGTATTGAATTAGATAGCCGGGACGATTGTGGATACCCCGATTCGGTTGCCGATGTGGTGACAACGGACAGCCTGGTCGAGGGCCGGCACTTCTGCACTCAACTGGATACGATGTTTGAGATCGGCAAACAGGCTGCCGTCGTCAACCTGTCTGACCTTGCGTCGAGTGGCGCACGCCCTACGTGGCTCGTATGGGCGCTCAGTATTCCAACGCATTGGAACGTCGAACACCTGGGCCAGTTGGCGCGGGGATTCGCCAGTGAAGCTGCGCAGTACGATGTAGCCATCCTCGGTGGCAATCTATCTTCCATCGATGGGCCAGCCGTGATCAATGTGACCGCGGCGGGTGCTCGGGTTGGCAACCGTTCGCTCCGTCGTTCCGACGGCCAAGTGGGCGATACCGTTTATCTATCGGGCGTACTGGGACAAGGCAGTCTTGGTTATCGTGAAGCCAATGACGAGAATCGCCGTGCACGCCATCGATGGCGACCGCATATCAACGAAGGGATTGAACTCGCTCAGATAGACGGAATCAACGCGTGCATGGACGTATCCGATGGTCTGCTCATCGATGCGGGTCGAATCGCGTCCGCCAGTAAACTCTGTATTTCTCTATCCACGCATTCCATCCCGGTGGTCGGCGAGCCAGAACACGCGATCAGGGGCGGCGAAGACTATGTGCTCTTGTTTACGGCCAGGCCCGATGCCGATGTACCGAGTTGGGCTCATCCTATCGGGCACTGCATCGATGGCCGCGGCGTTTTACTCGATGAACGGCAGGTTGCGACGTCGGGCTTTGACCACTTCGAACAGGAGTCAAGCTGACGTTGGAATACTTTATATTCGGACTCCTCATTCTTCTCTCGGGCTTTTTTTCGGGCTCGGAAACAGCGCTCTTCAGTATCGGTAAGGTGGCACAAGCTCGTCTGCAAGCGTCCGAGCGTAAGGTGGACCAAATCATCGTTGGACTTCTCGAAAAGCCAAGAGACCTGCTCGTGGGGGTCTTGCTCGGAAATGAGCTGACCAACGTCGCGCTGAGCATCGTGGGCGCGAGCATCACGAGCGCTTGGCTCACTCAGTATTCAATGACTGAACAAGCGTTACTCTCCGCCGCCATGGTGATCCCAATTCTTTTGATTCTTGGCGAAATCACCCCGAAGACGTTGGCGTCCAAGAAACCAGAGGTATTCTCGGCGCTTATCGTGGGCCCCATCTCGTTTTTTCTAAAGGCGACCAGACCCATTATTAACTTCTTAAGATGGTTGACCGACCGAGTGGTTCATCGTGGTGTCGCCAAACCAGAAGAAGACACTGGCGATGCGATAATAGACGAGAGCGAATTTAGGACCCTGATCGAATTTGGTGAGCAAGAAGGCGTCCTGGAAGCACAAGAACATCAGCTCATCAAGAATGTGCTCGACTTTGGTGACTTACTTGTTCAAGACGTCATGCAACCCTGGGAGCGCGTGGTCTCTCTTGAAGATACCACGCCCATAGACCAGGCGCTCGCACTTGTCCAAGGCGAGCCGCACAGTCGCATCCCGATTTGGCGAAGACATCCGCGAAATGTGATCGGTCTTCTGCTCGCCAAAGACCTTCTGCCGATCAAATGGGGAATCAGCGCGAAGCGTTCACTGAAACACTTGCGCCGTGAACCCCTATTTACCCTCGCACGCAGACCCGCAGCGGACCTACTCGATGAGCTGCGAGCATCGCGAACCCATATGGCTATCGTGATTGAACGCTCCGGTCAGGCGATTGGCATTTGCACAATGGAAGACCTTCTCGAGGAGCTGTTTGGGCCGATTACAGATGCTCACCCCGGCCTCAATGACCCCGATCAAAGGACGGAGCAGTAGTGGAGATTTTCGACATGTTACTGCCATGGCTCGTGGTCGCCGCATGTATCATGGCCGAGGCATTCTTTGCGATGTCAGAGCTGTCCATCGTGTCTGCGAATCGGATCAAACTCGAGGAGAATGCGCGGCAAGGCAACCGCACAGCTGAGCGAATCTTGTGGTTTCGTGAAAGACCGGACCGACTCTTCGGAACGACTCTACTCGGCACAAATTTTTCGACTGTCACAGGCTCAACCGTCGCCTCGCTCACCCTCCTCAAATTCGACCCGAATCACGGTGGTTGGTGGGCGATGCTGCTCATGTCTCCTCTGGTCTTGATCGGTGCTGAGATCATCCCGAAGAGTATCGGTCAAAGTCGTGCCGACTCCGTCGCAGTTCTGATCGCGCACCCGCTCTATTTGGTCAATCGCCTACTCAATCCATTCATTTATCTCGTGCGTTCCTATACCCGGCTGCTCTATCGCGTCATCGGTATCGAAGAGACTGCCGACGAAGCCATGGTTTCGCGAGAGGAACTCGTTTTGCTGATGGAGAATTCTGAGGACCCGGGTGAGATAGAGGTCGATGAACGAGAGATGATCTCTCGTATCTTCGCGTTCAATGAACTCAGAGCCCGAGACAGCATGGTACCACTCGCGGAGATGGTCGCCATCAACAAGTCAAGCAACGTCACAGAGGCCGTTGTGCTGATCGCAGACGCCGGTTTCTCTCGCCTGCCCGTTTATGACGGTCGGATCGATAATATCGTCGGTTTCTTACACCACCTCGACCTCTTCACGGCGACGCATGAAAACCAACGGGTCACCCAGCTCATGCGCCCTGCCCATTTCGTCCCGGAGACGCAGGATGTCGATGAGGTCATGGTCGTCTTGCAGCGTGAAGCCGCTTCGGCGGCGATTGTTGTAGATGAATTCGGCGGTGCGGTCGGCCTGCTGACTCTCGAAGATATTATCGAGGAGATCGTGGGTGAGATTCACGATGAACATGATTCGCACACAGGGCTTTGGCGACAACTCCAGGGGGGCACGGTCATCGATGCTCGGGCATCGGTGGAGATGATCAACCAAGAGCTTGGCCTTGCGATTCCCGAGGCGCCCGAGTACGAAACCATCGCAGGCTTCGTGCTCGAACGATTAAGGCGTATTCCAAGGGTCGGAGAGACGATCCGCTTAGATCGCGGCGAGGTATTGACCATTCGCCGTGCGAGCGTACGCGCCATACAAGAGGTGTATCTGGAAAAGCCCCATGACCTCAACTAACGCGCGCGCCCGGTCCACATCCTCGGGGCTGATCATCTATCCGTACATTTATGCCGTGCTCACACCCATCTCATGGATATGGATTGTGCCGTGGTTTTTGATGCTCGATCCCATCACGCGGGACGTCCTGCACTTTCCGAGTGTCGTCGCCTCGAGTGTGGCGAGCCTCGCATGGTTGCTGATTTGGCGGGTACGTCGCTCTCAGGGCGTCGACGGCGCCTTCGCTTATGTGACCGCTCGCGATTTGACTGGCTTGACACTCGCGGCGTCCTTAGGTCATTGGTTTTATGCGTTGGGGGATGGTCGGGTCTCAGACTTTGAGAATTTTGCTCTGCTCGCGAGCCAATTCGGCCTCGGACTCGTTTATTCTCTGACCAGTTATTTCTCCGTTAGACGTGAGCTCCGCCGGCGAGTACTACCCTTCGACGCTTCACATCTCCCGTCATTGAAAACCATCACGGTCCTCAACGCGACACTGATATGTTTAATGATCGCCTGCTTACTGGGCGTAGGCTTGCTGGTACGTTCGAGTGCGCGACTGGCCGAGCGAGAGGCATCGTCTTTGACGCCGATCTCAAATCGTATTTTGGCACAAATCAGTCGGGCGGAGACAACAGATCAGGTCGAACAGATACTCGAAATTTGGCGACGAACCGGCTACCTGTACGTAGACAGGGTCGCCGAGGGCACGCTGCCAGGCTGGCTGTCCGAAGGTGTTCAAAAAGCGAAAACGGACTACGGCTGGTATGCCTTGGGTACAGATGGCCGACGATGGCATATCCGGATGATTGCGCGCGCCGACAGAACCATTTGGTTTGGTCTCAGGGCTGAACTGAAATCATCGACAAATACGCCGGAGTTCGCTTACGCGCTGATGTTTATGGTGCTTCTTTTGTTCGGCGTGCCATTGGCAGCGTGGCTCACAGCAACGGAGATTACGCTCGCGCTCAATGAGGTCATCGGCGGGCTCACCCGGATTGCTCAAATTCCATCCTTGTCGGACTTGGACGCCGATACAAAAATAGACGACAAGCGGTCTCCAGAGATGATACCGGTGCCTGGAAACGATGAGTTGAGTGACCTCGCCGTGCAGTTGAATCGCAAGCTCGCTTTACATGACGTCAGCAATCGAATGCTGCTGAGAGAACTCTCTCTCGCATCGATGAGCAATCGAAGTCAGAACAGATTTCTCAAGACCGCGAGTAGTCATCTGCAAAGACCACTGGTCGAAATCCAGGAGAACTGCAGCCGACTGAACGAAAGTGCATTAAATGAAGCTCAAGTGACTGATCTCAGTGTGATCGAGCGCGCAGCACAGCAGCTAGAAGAACACATCACCGAAATTCTAAAGCTATCCGAACTCGATCTCTGGCGCGATCTTCCCCTTGAATTGGATGATTTCGATTTAGCCGAGTTGGTCCAAGAAGTGATGAATCGGCATACCGACTTCATCAAACCTAATCTGAATGCGGAATTTGCGGCAGCCGATGACATTCCGCTGGTACGCGCCGACCGCAAGCGCATCGCTCAAGTGCTCACAAATCTCATAGAGAATGCCTTTAAATATACGGATGACGGTTACGTTCGAGTCACAGCCATTAAGGACCAATTTCCAGATGGACGACCCGCCGCACATGTTGCGGTCTGGGACAGCGGCCCAGGCATCTCCGTTCACGACCAAGCGCACATTTTCAAGGATTTTTACCGTGTTGCATCCCAGCGTGACCAACCCGGTACAGGGCTTGGCTTAGCGATTGCGAAACGCCTTGTAGAACGCCACTTCGGCTCGATTTGGGTCGTGTCGGTCGAAAATGAAGGCAGCACGTTTCATGTACGAATTCCCATTGATAATGCGGTGGGGGTGATCTCATGAACAGCCGACTAGCGCGCATTAAGGTCGCTGTGACGACCTGGATCTCCGTCTCCACTGGGTTGACAGCGCTCTTGCTCTCAGCTGTCGCTCCGGCGGCCACGTTTGACACCACATTAAGCTTTGTACTCATCGCGCTCGGTGTCTCATTTGCGAGCGGCTTGGCTGTCTGGACCACTCACGCTCGAATCGGCGAGACGCTCGAATCAACCGAGTCTGAGCGCAGGTGCGCTGCGCACACCTATCCCTTTAGCATCATGCGAGCCTGTTTCCTCTACGGTGTTTTCGCCGGAACAAGTATCTGCATCACACAGCTCGTGCGTTCGATAGAACTCGGCGTTGCCATCACGACAGGGGTTTTAACTTATCTGATCACTTTGCAGCTCAACCTCGTTCTCTATCTTTATCTGCGGCGACTGCTCAAGCCCGATGCAGCCATCACCCAACACAAGGTCACCGATGGCGCGAGACAATCGATACGTATGCGAATGCTGATCATGATGCAGGTGCCCATCGTGTTATGTGGCATCGGCATCGTTCTCGTTCAGCAAGCGAGTGATAGCCAACGGGTAGAAGCGCTCGAAACCGTTCAATTAGAGCTCTACAACACAACCGCTCGGCGGGCGGCTATGGTTCTTCCGCCCCAATCGCGGGTTCAAGTCTCAGAGCAAACGTTGTCAACCCCCGTGCTCTCTATCGTCCCTATAGAACCGGCCAGCACCTTACTGGTTTTGATGGTCCTTCTGTTTTCATATCGCACATGCAGGGCGATCGCCGATGACGTCACAGAGGATTTACGGGCGGTCGCGAGCGCCCTTGAATCCATAGAGCAAGACAAGGTGAGCCAGCCAACCGACACCACAGTGGGCTTATGGGAATCAGCCAAAATCTGGTCGCGCTTTGAGCAAGCAAACCGCGCCTTCAGCCAGCAGGGCATTCAGATTCAGCGAGTTGCAGAGCAGCGTCGCGAAGCAGAGATCCACAAGGCGCGATTTCTAGCGCATATCAGCCATGAACTTAAGAGCCCGTTGAACAGCATTTTGGGTTTTTCGGAATTACTCATCAGCGGCGTGGAGGGCCCGGTGAGCGACGACCAACGCGCTAGAATCGGACGAATCTGGCATTCGGGCGACACGCTCCTACGCTCCATCTTGGCCCTCTTGGATATCTCGAAGTTTGACGACAAGCTCGCTCAACTTGATGCGCGAGCACATGACGGAGAGCAACTCAAACGTCGAAGGATTACCCTCGCCGCATTGGCTGATGAGGTCCGCCAGCAATACCGTGAGGATCCAACAGGAGACATCCAGTTAACCATTCACCTGCGCCCAGACACCACGGATACGGACATTGACGTCGACCCGCAGCTCACAGCCCGCGCGATCGCGCTCGCCATTGGCGCATTGGCTGATTGCCTCGAGAGCGGCTCACTGCGACTAGAAGTTGGCTTGGAGAACCCGCGACTAATTGAAATTCAGGTCGTGGATGGCGTTGTTAAGACCGGTGCCGTTGCCCGACTAGAGAAAGCCTGGCTCCACGACGAAGACTCGCCAAAAGACACGGTGACGCATACGGTGCACCTCACTCGGCGTCTGACCAATTTACTCGGTCAGCTGCAGGACACCCACGCGGAGCTCATTTTAGACGAGCCGTATCCGTCACTACGATTTCTTTGTCCGGCGCCGACGCGTCGTCTTTGAGCGTCCACGTTTGGCTTTCTCGGCGATCAATTCAACCGCCTTCTCAAGCGTCACCGACTCAACTGTAACGCCCTCGGGCAAGGTCGCATTGGTGCGCTTGTGTTTGACATACGGACCGTATCTACCGTCCATAACCACGACCGGTTCCTGGTCTTCGGGATGCGGACCCAACTCACGGAGCGGCGCCGCTTTCTTTGTCGCCTGCGCGCGCGCCGCGATGAGTTCGAGGGCACGCTCTAGTGAAATGTCCAAAATTGATTCAGGCGCCTTCACCGAAGCAAATGTACGGTTGTGCTGCACATAGGGTCCGTAGCGACCAATGTTAGCCAGGATGGGCGCTTTATCTTCAGGATGAGTGCCGACCTCGCGAGGCAACGACAAGAGCTGAAGTGCAATCTCTAGCGTTACATCTGCCATCTCCATACCCGGCATCAGGCTGGACCGCTTGGGCTTGTCTCCCCCTTCTTGTTGCTCTCCGAGCTGAACATACGGACCAAAGCGTCCTTTGCGTACAAAGACCGCTAAACCCGTCGCAGGGTCGGTGCCAATGGGCTCATCAGCCCGCTTCGCGTCGAGCTTCAGCTGCTCTATGAACTCGAGGTTGACATCCGCTGGGGCGACATCATCAGGCATATTGACGATGCGCGCCTTCTCCTCGCCCTCGACGTCATACTCGATAAAGGGTCCGAATTTACCCACGCGAATTCGATAGGGTTTGATGCGTTCGTTTTGCAGTGTACACACAGAGCGAGGGTCGATCTCTTTGCCTTGCTCGATACAGGACAACAGCTGGTCGTGGTAGAAGGCTGCCAAATATTGCTTGGCATCCTTACCCAGTGCCACCTCGTCAAGCCAAGCCTCCATCGACGCTGTAAAATCGAGCTCGATGACCTCGCCAAGGGTCTCTTCGAGCAACTGAGTGACAGCGAGCGCTGTGAAGGTCGGAATGAGCTGTTTGCGCTCTTCCCGAACGTAGCCACGCCGCTGAATTGTATCGATAATGCTCGCGTATGTACTCGGGCGACCGATGCCTTCAGTCTCGAGCGCCTTGACCAGGGTAGCGACCGAGAATCGAGCCGGTGGCCGAGTGGTGTGGGAGACGGCATCCAGTGTTTTGCAATCCACAGCCTGACCCACCTCAAGCGATGGCAACGGCTGGTCCTTATCCTCTAGAACAGCGTCAGGATCATCGGTGCCTTCGACATAAGCCCGGAAGAACCCAGCGAAGACGACTTCTCGACCGGACGCTCTAAAGATGAGAACTTCCTTGCTCTCTGGGTCTGTGACCTCAAGCTTCGCCGTCGTCAACGCGATCTTGGCATCGGCCATTTGTGTAGATACAGTCCGCTTCCAGATCAGGTCGTAGAGTTTCGCTTCATCACCTCCGAGACCCAACTCAGCTGCCGTCGACATGTGTGTGCCTGCTGGCCGTATCGCTTCGTGAGCCTCCTGCGCCCCCTTGGCTTTCGTGGAGAATCGACGGGGCTTAGGTGCGACAAGCTCGGCGCCGTAGCGCCGGTCTACCATGCTGCGAATCGCGTTGATGGCTTCCTCAGCTAGATTGACCGAGTCGGTACGCATGTAGGTAATGTGACCATTCTCATACAGTCGCTGCGCGATCTGCATGGTGCGGTTTGCGCCGTAACCGTACTTGCGGTTGGCTTCTTGCTGTAATGTAGACGTCGTAAACGGCGGGTAGGGACGGCGCGTCTGAACCTTACGCTCCACGTCCGCAACCCGAAAAGGCTGCCCTTCCAGTCGGGCTTGCAGCGCCTCAGCGGTGGTCTCGGTGAGCAGCCGAACTTGGTCAGCATTCTTCAACGCCCCAGTTGTCTCATCAAAGGATCGCCCCGTGGCGATGGGCGTGCCGCTCACAGACACCAGATTGCTGTCGAAGGTTTTTTGGTCGGCTGTCAACTTGGCCCGCAGGTCCCACCAAGTACTGGTGACAAACCGTTGTCGCTCCCGCTCTCTCAGTACCAATAACCGGACCGCGACGCTTTGCACGCGGCCAGCAGACAGACCTGGTGCAACTTTTTTCCAAAGCAATGGTGAGATCTCATATCCAACCAAGCGGTCGAGGACTCGGCGAGCTTCTTGTGCCTGTACAACATGCGTGTTGAGTTCACGCGGTGAATTGATGGCCTTTTGGATGGCAGCTTCGGTGATCTCATGGAACACCAACCGGTGTGTTGGCACCTTTGGCTTCAGCAGTTGCACAAGGTGCCACCCAATCGCTTCGCCTTCCCGGTCTTCGTCAGTTGCGAGGTAGAGGACGTCTTTGTCCTTAAGCGCCTTCTTGAGCTCGGCGACAATCTTCTTCTTCTCACCGGGTACCACGTAGAGGGGCTGGAAGCCGTTATCCACGTCAACAGCTAAGCGTGCCCAAGGCTGTCCACGGGCGGCTGTTGGCAGGTCGGCTGCCGACGATGGGAGGTCGCGCACGTGCCCCATTGAGGCTTCCACCGTAAAGCGTTCACCGAGATAACGTCTGATGGTTTTTGCTTTTGTGGGAGACTCTACGATGACGAGGGCTTTCTGTAACTCAACTGCCGTTTCGGTCATGCACCACTCCATTTCAAATAACTGGCTTTTCGCGCCAGAAGACTTAACACTTAACGCGGAGGGATCAAGCCCTTCGTAACTTTTTGTGATCTCAACGATCACGAATATGATGGATGAGGGGCAGAGGTCGCCACGGCTTTGGTGGTTACCCGTGCTGTTACGTTTGACGAGACGAGAGTGAGAACCAAATGGCAAATAAGCCTGCTTTCGGAACGGCGGAAGCGAATCGCGAGCGCGTTCGAGATCAACTGAACGCCGTGATTCATGAGGTCAGCAGGGTCATTCGAGGAAAAAGGGAAATCATTCGTGATGTGCTCACGGCGATGGTGGCGGGCGGTCACGTGCTGCTCGAAGATGTACCCGGCGTCGGCAAGACCACCCTGGCCAAGACCATGGCTCGGGCGCTCAATCTCACATTCAGCCGTATTCAGTTCACGAGTGACCTCTTGCCCAGTGATATTGTTGGCGTTCAGGTCTATCGCAGAACCAAAGAGATATTTGAGTTCGAACAAGGCCCGATATTTTCCCAACTTGTGCTCGCAGACGAGATCAACCGGACCACGCCCAAAACGCAATCGAGTTTGTTGGAAGCGATGAACGAAGGGACGGTCTCAGTTTACAAACAAACCCACAAGCTACCCGAACCTTTCACGGTTATTGCCACCCAAAACCCACTGGATTTCCAGGGCCCCTATCCCCTGCCCGAAAGTCAACTCGACAGATTTATGTTTAGGCTGAGTATTGGCTATCCAGATCAATCGGTTGAGCATGAGATACTCGCGGCCGCAGACAAGTCAGTGCAACTCGATGAAATTCGGCCAGCTCAATCGACGACGTTGATATCCGACGCGCACGACTGCCTCTCCGGTGTCTTGGTCAGTGACATCGTGCGGGATTATTTGTTGAGGATCGTCCTCGCAACGCGAACACATCCGGAGGTTAAAGTGGGGATCAGCACACGGGCGGCCGTTGCATATCAGCGCGCCGTCAAAGCACGGGCCTTCCTGGATGGCCGGGACTTCGTGACACCAGACGATGTGAAGGGGCTCGCGCAGTGCACCCTGGGGCATCGAATCAAACTGCGTGACCGCACCACAAGCCTCTCTCATGGCGATGAAAGTCAGCGCGTGCTCATGAACATACTCAACGCCGTCGATCCACCCCTGTAACAGCACCGCGAGCGGCGATTGGCCGACGCGCTTCAAACTTTCAGGGCCAGCGTCAGACAAAGACACCAACAAGTCACGCAGAACGGTTGTTCAAAAGGATAGCTACGTGTAGGTTAAAGTCAGTTTATGTAGGTTTAATTCAACTACGGCGTGAACAGGTGTCTTTTGATTAATCAGATCAAGGAGAGCTTGGCGGTCTATAAGGACAGCCGCATGGTGATTCTGCTGGCGCTCGGTTTCTCGAGCGGCCTGCCGATTATGCTCGTTTACAGCTCGCTCTCCGTTTGGATGTTGGAAGTCGGCATCAGTCTAAAGACCATCGGCATCGCGTCCACAGTGCTTGCGCCATACAAACTTAAACTCTTCTGGGCGCCACTCGTTGATCGGATCAAAATCCCAATTTTCGGCCTGCGCAGGGGCTGGCTTGTGCTGAGTCAACTCATGGTGATCGGCGCTATCGTTGGCCTTGGGCTGTCCGATCCAATCGTTGACTTTGGCGCATGCATCATGTGGGCAGCAATTCTCGGTACGGCCTCCGCTACACATGACATCGTGGTGGACGGCTATCGCGTTGAACTGCTCTCTCCAGAAGACCAGGGCGCCGGATGCGCCGTTGCCGTACTGGGCTACCGCATTGGGATGATCGTGTCAGGCGGAGGCGCCCTCTTGCTCGCACAGGAGCTCGGTACTTTGAGCGGCTTCGCCACGGGCATTGAAGACTATTCGAGCCCCTACGGCTGGAACGCGACTTATCTGCTCATGGTACCATTCCTGCTCCCAAGCCTGTTCGCGAGTCTCTTCGCGCCTGAACCACCGGGAAGTGATGCGCGACTGGGGCGCCAACAAGGGGAAAGCCTCGCGCCCTATCTGTGGCGTAGCTTCGTCGAAGGTGCCATCGTCCCGTATGTGGAAATGGTCAAGCGACCGGGCTCATTTCTCTTCATCGCCTTCATCATGCTTTTCACGCTTGGCGAATCATTGCTGAGCACCATGACGATGCCCTTTATGATCGAAATCGGCTTCTCAAAGAACGAGATTGGCACTGTGGTCAAGATCGGTGGACCCATAGCGACCATTCTGGGTGCCATCGTTGGCGGCGCTCTTGTCAAAAACGTCGGCGTTATACGCGCCCTTTGGCTTGCAGGCCTCGGTCAAATGTTTTTGAATCTGCTCTTCTCAGCGCTCGCTCTTATCGGAGACAATATGTGGGCGCTCGTGGTCGTCATCGTGATTGAAAAATTTTCTGTTGGCATCGCAAGTATCGCCTTTGTCGCTTATTTGAGCGCACTCTGCTCGAGGGCCAGCGCTGCGGCTCATTATTCCGCCCTGATGTCGGCCTCCGGCGTCGTCAAGGTCGGATTAGCCGCCTTTACGGGGCACGCCATCGAATATCTGAAGGCATTAGCAGCCGCGCTGCCGACATCGGCTTTCGGAGACGCTGACCAGGTCGGTTGGGCCCTCTATTTTGCTGCGACAACCGTAGCTGCCGGCCCCGGCATGATCCTGCTCTACTTTCTCAACAGATGGAATATGACAGGCCTGACGGGCGATGCGTCGGGCGCCAAAGCGAGCACCACTACCTAGTCGGCAGACAGTCTCGCACAAATAGCTCTGGGCGATACTCGAAATGCATGGTGTCGAAGTGATGCCAGCGACCACCCCAAACAAATCCGTGTTTCTCGAAGATATGCACGATCTCAATGGGGATGCGGTTGCGGTACTTGAAATCACCTCTACGGTCTTTTGCCCAGCGCCAATAATCGCTATGTGTGACATCGATATCGATGGCAATTCCAAAAGCATGTGCACTGAGGCGCCTCGTTCCCTTGATATAACGCCAATTGAACGTCCCGGCCGTTTTGCGTAAATACTTATGGAAGCGAGGCGGGAGCGATGCGAGCTCATCGCTCACCCTCTGTAGGGCTGATGCCGCGCCGTGGCCTCTATGAAATTGGATGACGCCGTCCAGAATACCGGGCAACCAGTTAACGGATACGAGAGCGCGCCCAACGGCCTTGGGCGATGTCCCGTAAAGCTTCTTGAGCCAGCCCTCATGTCGAATACGACCCGGATCGTGACCGATGGGTGGCACCGTATCGGGCGCCTGATTGGGGTAAGGCCAGCGGAGAGTGTCGATGAGAGACGGCTTTGAGAACTGTTCGCCGATGGATTTGGAGCCGATTTCACTGAGCAAGAATGTTTCGTCATCACCAATACGAATGGATGTGCGCGAATCGGTCTTCAAGAACGACGAGTTCGCCATAAAATCGGGGTAAGCGGTCTTGAAGCAGGCATAGGCGACTTCGGGGGAGATCGGTGCTCCGTCGGCGAGCGCCGCAGCACTCACACCGAGGGCGATGAGCAAATGGCCGATGCGAACGACCCACACCTTAATCAAAAAACTCTCTCAATTTCTCAAGAAAACTGCTGCGCCGTGGCTCCGATGCACCGTGCGTGGTACCAAATACCGCGTCGAAGCGTTCTAGGTACTCGCGCTGTTCAGCGTTTAGTTTTGTGGGGGTCTCCACCTGCAATTTGATATGTTGGTCGCCCGAGGCTGTGCTGCCGACGTGCGGCAGACCTTTACCCCTAAGCCGTAGCGTCTTACCAGATTGTGTCCCGGGCGGTACCTTGACTTTCGCCCGCCCCGACAAGGTCGGTACATCGATCGTTGTGCCAAGAGTCGCTTGAGCGAATGATATAGGCACCTCACAAATCAAGTTGGCATCGTCTCGACGAAAAAACGGATGAGCCTCAACTTCGATCGCCACAAAGAGGTCGCCAGCCTGCCCACCGTGTAAGCCATGATGCCCCTCACCGTGAAGCTGTAACTTTTGGCCTGTCGCGATGCCTCTGGGTACGGGTACCTCAAGTGTGACTTCCTGCGCTGCGAGGCCCTCACCATGACAAGACCTGCATGGATCTGGAATCTGCTGGCCACTTCCGCCACAATCTGGGCACGACTGTGCCAATGAGAAAAAGCCTCGATTGACCCGCACCTGACCCATGCCCTGGCAGGTCATACAACGGACTGGTTGAGTGCCAGGCTTACAGCCTGACCCACTGCAGGTCTGGCACGGCGCCTTGCGCCGATAGGTCACAGAGTAATCTCCACCATTGGCCACAGTCTCAAGCGAGACGCTCAGATTGACCTGCAGGTCACGACCATGGCGTGTCGGGCTTCGCCTGAAGAATTGCCCAAAGAGCTGCTCAAAGACATCGCCACCGAAAATGTCTCTGAAATCTTCTTGGCGAAAACCACCCGAGAACGGGTCGCCACCCATCCCATCGGCTGCGTGCCCAAAACGGTCGTATGCAGCTCGCTTATCAGGGTCTGATAAAACCGCGTAGGCCTCGTTGACTTCCTTAAACTTGGCGTCAGCGTCGCTGCTCGGATTCCGATCTGGGTGATACTTAAGCGCCAGTTTGCGGAAAGCTTTCTTGAGCTCTGCTTCATCCGCATCGCGGGACACCGAGAGAATCTCGTAGTAGTCGCGTTTATCACTCAAAATCGGTTCCATTTCTCTGGCGGAGGCATACGGAAGGTGACGCTCTCCCCGTCAAAATTCGAACGCTCAAACGAAATCCGGCCGGGTGCTATTCCACGCTGTCTTCGTCGGCTTCCTCATTGGTGGCATCGTCGTACATCGCATCCGCAATACGATAGGCCGACTGTTCAAGGTTTTGGATGGCGAGTCGGAGCTCTTCAGGGTCCACTGTACCAAGTGTGTCATTGAGCGTTTGAATATCCGTTCGGATATCTTCGATGTCGAGCGGTGTGAGCAAGTCGCCATATTCATGCAAAGAGCGCTCGGTCGTGAGCACAAGACCCTCGGCAGAATTACGAAGCTCAATGAGCATTCGACGCTCTTCATCCACTTCGCGATGGCGCTCAGCTTCTGTGACCATGCGATCGATTTCGGACTCCGACAAACCACTCGACGGCCGAACCTCAACCTGCTGCCCCTTACCGGTGCCCATATCCTTTGCATTCACGTGCAAGATACCATCAGCATCGATTTCAAATGAAACCTCGATCTGAGGCACCCCGCGCGGCGCAGGTGGCAAACCCACCAAATCAAAGCGAGCGAGTGAGCGATTGTCTTTCGCGAGCTCACGCTCACCTTGCAAGACGTGAACCGACACCATCGGCTGGTTGTCCACTGCGGTACTAAAGACCTGCGCTCGACTGTAAGGAATGGTTGTATTCTTCTCGATAATTCTGGTGAACACACCACCCTGCGTCTCCACACCGAGCGAGAGTGGCGTCACGTCAAGAAGGATGACGTCTTCCACTTCGCCCGTGAGCACACCACCCTGAATCGCTGCACCGACAGCGACCACCTCGTCCGGATTCAAGCCCTTACTGGCTGTCTTACCGAAGAATTCGCCCACGCGTTTCTGTATCAAGGGCATGCGCGTCATGCCGCCCACGAGCAACACGGTGTCGATCTCATCGGCGGTCACCGAAGCGTCGTCGAGCGCGATCTGACACGGCTCGAGCGTGCGTTCGATCAAGTCACTGACCATCGACTCAAACCGCGTCCGCGTGATCTTTGTGTTGAGGTGCTTCGGACCCGACGCATCCGCCGTGATGAAGGGCAAGTTTACGTCGGTCTCAAGTGCTGAACTGAGTTCATGTTTGGCTTTCTCTGCCGCCTCTTTGAGCCGCTGCAGCGCCATCTTATCACCGCGGAGGTCGATCCCCTCCGCTTCCTCGAACTCGTTGAGTAGGTGTTCGACGAGCCTGAAGTCGAAGTCCTCACCGCCGAGGTAGGTGTCTCCGCTTGTGGAGCACACCTCGAAGACGCCATCGGATAGCTCGAGCACCGAGATATCAAACGTGCCTCCGCCGAGGTCGTAGACGGCAACACGCTGACCGGCCTCCCGCTCTAGTCCATAGGCGAGGGCTGCTGCGGTGGGCTCGTTGATGATCCGACGAACCTCAAGGCCAGCGATGCGCCCAGCGTCCTTTGTGGCTTGCCGTTGTGCATCGTTAAAATATGCAGGCACGGTGACCACGGCCTCCGTGACCTCGTGACCCAGGTAGTCTTCCGCGGTCTGCTTCATCTTCGTGAGAATGAAACTCGCGATCTCTGCTGGGCTGTAATCTTGCTCGCGTAACCGAACCCAAGCATCGCCATTATCGGCTTCCACAATCGTGTACGGAAAGCGGTCGATCTGATCCGCTAACTCAGGGCTATCAACCTTACGCCCGATCAGTCGCTTTGATGCGAACACCGTATGCTCTGGATTTGTGATGGCCTGTCGCTTTGCGATTTGTCCGACGAGCCGCTCCCCGCTCTCCGAAATAGCGACCATCGATGGCGTCGTTCGACTGCCCTCTGCGTTAGGAATTACGACGGGATCCCCCCCCTCGATATACGAAACACAGGAGTTCGTCGTTCCCAAATCGATTCCAATGATCATGCGTCCATATCCCCCAAAAACACCATTCTATGGGCAAAAAACACCCAATCGGACTGGCCTCACATCGCTCTTTGTCGCGCGATATCCCCCATTGTCTCCAGCCTAGCCCTCTACGTCTACATCATTCGACGTTTCGGTGTTTTCAGTGGCAGCGTCTGACGTCGTCTCTGCTGCCGCGGGTGGCGCAGCGGCCACGGTCACCATCGCCGGTCTTACAAGACGCCCATGTAATTTCCAGCCTCGCTGGTAGACGTCCACGACCGTTCCCGGTTCATGGTCTGCCGTTGGCACTTGCGTCATCGCCTCGTGTAATTGTGGATCAAATTTTGCCCCTTTCGCATCAAAGGGCTCGGCACCGTACTTCGCCGCGGTATTGACGAATTGGCGCAACACCATCTCGACCCCCTCCACGAGGCTGCTGCCGCCTTCAGCATGCTCAAGCGCACGCTCCAAATTGTCGATGACACCAAGCACGTCTTTGAGAAGCCCCTCAACGCCGAACTTCTTGAGGTCGTCTTTCTCCCTCTGGAAACGCTTACGCGCGTTTTCGAGATCTGCCGCCGACCGATAAGCACGCCCGCGCCAATCCTCAACGGATTGTTCCAGCTCAGCGATGCGCTCCGTCTTTGGATCATCACGGGTCACTTCATTCAGCTTGATGCCTTCGAGATCCACCACTGTGTTGTCGACATCATCTTCGATTTCCGAAGACGCCTCTTCGATAATCGTCTCATCGATATCCACTGGTTCTTTTTCCGACATACTGTCACCTCGCTCATGAACTATGATCCTTGTTTTCTACAAATTGGCGCGTGGGTCAACCGCTATGGCCTAAAATCTCTACGGTTTTGGCTCCATGGGCAGCGGATACCCACCACCAAGATGTATTCGATGGCCAACTTCGATGCGTTTGATCCGCAAAATCAGGGTGCAAATCTGGCCGGTCGACAAAAACCTAAGTGGGCTACATCAGAAGCTCAACCGTCACGGAATCAAGAATCTCACGCCCCCGGTCCGTCGCGCGCCATCCAGAGTGATCTACCTTGAGCAAACCAACTGCCTGTAGTCGCGCTGCGTTCTTGCCAAACCGTGCGCGCATCGAGCCCGTCGGTCGAAAACCTAAGTCCATCCGGAGCCCAACCATGATCAACTCCTCTTCCAGCTCGGTTTGAGTGGTCTGAGAACGCCAAGACTCAGCTGGATGTCCCCGCAGCGCGTCAACCATGTAAGTAGTTGGATCTTTGACATTCTCCCAGCGCACACCACCACCATCGGGTCCGTGTATAAAGCCATGGGCTCCAGCCCCAAGCGCGAGATACTGTTCCCCACTCCAGTAGGTCAGATTATGGCGGCACTCAAAACCAGGCCGCGCCGCCGAACTGATCTCGTAAGGCGTGTAGCCATGGTGACTGAGCCGACTTCGTAGCGCTCGAAACATGTCGAGCAATCGCTGGTCTGGCTCGGTCAAGAGTTCACCTCGACGCGCGCGAGCACCAAACTTGGTTTTCTCTTCGATTGTGAGTTGATAGGTGCTGATGTGATCGACTCCAAGCGCCGCGGCGCGGTCGAGATCGGCAATAACAGACTCGATGGATTGCCCAACATGCCCATGAATCAAATCGATGCTGACATTACGAATGCCGGCTCGACGCGCCAGGTGAACAGTGCGATCGATATCTGACGCGACGTGCTGCCGCCCGAGTTTAATCAGGAGGTCGTGTTCAAAAGACTGGCCACCAATGCTGAGCCGATTGATCCCCGCTTCACTGAGCGCGGTCAGCGACGCCAAAGACGCGTCCTCGGGATTGAGTTCAATTGTGATTTCTGCGCCGTCAGCCAATCCTAGACAAGCGCGTATGCTGTCGATGATGTTGGCGACGCAAGACGCAGGCCACATGCTCGGTGTGCCACCGCCAAAGAAGATGGACGTCGCCGCGCCGAGGGTTGTTGACCGCGCGGCGCGCGCGTCGAGTTCTGCGATGACAGCCTCAGCGTAGCGCGTGTGTGGTATCGTCTGTCGCACCGTTACGTTGAAGTCACAATAAGGACAAAGCCTTGCGCAGTAGGGATAATGTACGTAGATGCCAAGCGACATGGTCTCGAACCCTTGAGTGGCGATCGGTCCTAGCGACATCTTGCCGCAGAGCGTAATATAGGCCGAGACCCACTGTGTGACAACCGCAACAGGATAACAACTGAGCTGACACGATGACGATGATCTACCTCGACAATGGCGCAACGACCCCCCCCGATCCGGATATTCTCGACGGTATGGCGGCCATTGAAGTCGAGCATTTCGGCAACACCAGCTCCAGCCATAGGCTGGGACTAGAGGCGCAACAAGCCCTAGACGATGCTCGGGCGAGGGTTGCTCAGGCCTTCGGGGGCCGTGCCCGAAACGTCATTTTTACTGGCGGTGGCACCGAGGCGATCACCCTGGCGATTTTAGGCAGTGCGGGGCCGAGACCTGGCCGAATCGCCATATCGGCGGTGGAGCATTCCGCCGTGAAAGAAGCGGCCAAGTGGCTGCATGAAAACCGCGCTTGGTCTGTAGATGTTGTGCCTGTCAATGCGTTTGGACAGGTGGACACGGAGACACTTCGGGCGCATGTATCCAAAGACACCCGAATCGTCGCCACGATGATGGTGAACAATGAGATCGGTGCCATCAATCCCATTCAGGCCATCGGTCAGGTGGTCAAACAACGAGCGCCTCGTGCGAAGCTCATCGTGGATGCTGTGCAGGCTTTTGGTAAAGTCCCCTTCAACGTCGCAGACCTCGGCGCCGACTGTGTTGCTGTGGCCGCTCACAAACTGCATGGGCCCAAAGGCTGCGGTGCCCTCTGGAGTCGACACGCGCTCACGCCGATGGCCAAAGGTGGTGGTCAAGAGTTTGGACAGCGCGGCGGTACCCCCTCTCTCTCGAACGCTTGGGCTCTAGGTGAAGCTTACGAACGACAATGGGCGGCGCGCGAACAGATTCTTTCGTTGCGCGATCATCTCTGGGCTTTGCTCCTCGATGCCCTTCCCGACATAGAACTGACAGGTCCCCCCTTCGACTCGGGGCGGGTCTGCAACAATATCCACATTTGCATTCCGGGTCTGCCCACGGAGCCGGTGCTGAACGCACTCAGCGCCGAGGGTGTATTCGTAAGCGGGGGTAGCGCGTGTAGTGCAGGTCGCTTCAGCTCGGTTCTCGAAGCCCTCGGTCGGCGTCCCCAAGAGGGGGCTTTCATCAGGCTGACCGTTGGGCGTTTCAACGTGCCCGCAGAGCTACCGAACGCGGTTGACAAAATACGTGAAGTCGTTGCAGATCTGCGCCGTGTTTACGGATGAGCAAGCAGACGATGTCCACTCTTAAGCAATGCGAGCCCCCAACCTTAGTGCTTGCACGCCTGGGCGAAATTTTCCTTAAAGGGCAAAACCAGAAATGGTTTCTCAATAAGCTGAGGGGCAATTTGAAGGCAAACTTGCAACATGCCATCGGCCGATGTGTCTTGAGCAGCGCAAGAGGACAACTCTTTATCCACCTCGACTCGCCAGACCAGCTAGAAGCCGCCCTTCAAGTATGCGTGCGCACGCCAGGGCTCACCAGCTGTAGTCCTGTCTATCGCGTCGAACCCGTGGCAGACCAAATCCGAGATGCTGCGGTGGAAATCGTTCGCGACAACTGGTCGGGACAAACGCTTCGATTCGCCGTGAATTCCAAGCGAGCGGATAAGGCACATCCGGTCAAGTCGCCGAAGATGAATGAACACATCGCCGCGCCCATACTGGCTGAGCATGATTTCACCGTTGACTTAAAGAAACCCGAAGCTGTGCTGTCTGTCACTTATGGACGGAAACACGCGCATATCTGGACCGAATCGAGACCCTGTGTCGGTGGGATTCCAATCGGGGCCGCGGGCGATGTTATGTTATTGCTCAGCGGTGGCATCGACTCGCCGGTTGCGGGCTACCTGGCACAGAAACGGGGCTGCCGTCTCAACGCGATCTATTTTCACTCGCCGCCATTCATCAGCGAAGCGAGCAGACTCAAGGTTCAGAAATTAGGGCAAAACCTCGCGGCTCGGCAAAACGGCATGCGCTTGCATGTGGTGACATTTACCCATGTTCAAAAGGCGATTCGCGAGGTCTGTGATCCACGTCTGACCGTTCTGTTGTATCGCCGATTCATGTATCGCATTGCTGCAGCCGTTGCTAAAAAAGCACGTTGCTACGCCCTATGCACCGGTGAGAATCTTTCTCAAGTAGCGAGCCAAACGCTTGAAAATCTACACATGGTCGACAGCGTAACGGACCGAATGACGCTGCGCCCGTTGATTAGCTACGACAAGGGAGAGATCGTCGAGCTCGCCCGTCAAATCGACACCTTGGAGACATCCATTCAGCCATACGATGATTGCTGTACCCTGTTTGTGCCAAAGCACCCGGAGACCCGTGGACGACTGCCGATTCTACTCGCAGCCGAAGCAAAGCTGGATGTGGAGGAGCTCGTAAAACAAGCTGTCGACGGCGTTGAGACGGTGAGGTTAGCACCGACACCAGCAGCTTAGACCGACGCCAGAATGGCGACGCTTAACACACGCCTACAAGGGCAATTGGTTGTCGATAAACACGGCTTTCAGACCGGGCCAATCGGGATCATTGGGTGCGATTTCCACACCACGATGATAAGCCTCACGGGCCACGTCCACTCGACCGCAGTGGAGCGCACATAGGCACAGGTGAGTGAAAACGGTGGGATCAAGACTTGTCTGAGAGAGCGTATCGAAAACGCTCAGCGCATCGGCGTATTGGCCGGTCTCATAGTAAGCCCGCCCAAGACGATAAGGCAATGCGAACTCCAAGGCGCTCTGTTTAAAGGCATAGAGTCGTGGGTTGTCGATCACGGCACGCACACAGTCGACAACGTCCATTGGACGGCCCAGCGCCAACAACGCTTCAGCCTTGCGAAGATATGCATCGGCGATCAAATCATCGTGTTTCAAGAGCAGGTCACAGATCTCGATAGCCTGATGATGCTGACCGAGTCGATTGGCGCAGAATGCCGCGCTGAAGAAGGACATTTTGATCCATTCTTTGCCGATTGGCCCGCCAAAACAGGCTCGGTAATGGGTCAGCGCGCGTTCATACCGCTCAAGAATCTTGAGATGGTTCGCGAGATTGTAATGGCAAAAGAGCGACTCGGGTTCGTCTTCAAGCGCCTGCTCTAACATGCCGAGTCGGGCAGCCTTATTCTGGGCACTCCACACGGTCGGCGTGTACCCATAATGCAACACTTGCACCGGAACCCGCGAGGCGCTGAGCGGACTGCCGTTGCGAATATCCACCAGCTGATTGTGAATGAGCCCCTGATAGCGATGGAACTCTGTTCGTTTAAACAGGCGTATTTGTTGTTGTAGGTGCGCATTCCCGATACTGGCGTCATCCGACAGATAATTCACAATCTCGAATTCGACCGCTGGATGCTCACTGCGTTTCAAATGGTCGGGAGAGAGGCTTGAGAGGGTGTCTGGGTCGAGCACCTCGTCTCCGTCCAAAATGAGAATCCAATCCTCTGTCGCGTATTCCAGCGAGATATTCCGCGCCGTCGAGAAGTGCCCCGGCCAAGGGTGGTGGTAGACCTCCGCGCCCTCCGCTGCCGCGATGGCTGCAGTGTCATCGTCTGAACCCGTATCCACGACCACCAGCTGCTTACAAATACCACGAGCACTCCGCAAACAGTCTGCGATGAGCCTCGATTCGTTCTTCACGATCATGCAGAGCGAGATGGAGAACTCGTGACGGCGGTCAGGTCTTTCAGACAAATCACGCGCCGATGATGGAACCGCAGGTAGGCGCCTCTCAGTCGGCCGCTGTGTCCGTCTGGCAGACCCTTTACGCTTCTTAATTTTGCGCACCATAAACTCGCCACCCTAACTGAATCTCATGGCAATCTCATCTGCGGGACGCTCGCAACAGAGAATGCCTTCGTTTGAATTATGCTGCGTCTGGTCATCGGCCACGAGTTCGTTGACCACCCGCGGCATTGACAGACGCTCAAGCAGTCGGCCAGTGGTCATCCACGACTGACTGAAACGCTCATCGACCGGAGAGCAAATGCGCTTTCACAGCCGCCATGTGCACCACATCCACTGATGCCGCCTGCTCTCTCGCACTGTGCATCGACAGCATCGCGCCACCGACATCCACAGTCCGGATACCCAAGTTGGCAGACGTGATTGGCCCGATGGTCGAACCACAACGCAGATCTGTTCTAATGACGAACTCTTGCACCGGTATGTCGAGCTCAGCACAGGCGTTGCGAAAGACGGCTGCGGTCTCGCCATCGGTTGCGTATTGCTGATTGACATGCGCCTTGATCACGGGCCCACCGCCGAGCAGCGGTTTGTGCTCCCCATCATGATACTCCGAGTAATTCGGATGCAGGCCGTGCGCCATGTCCGCGCTCACCATGAAACTCTTTGCCGCGGCCCGCTCAAAACCACCTGGACACTGAACAGGGTGTCGTGCGATGAGGCGCCGCAGCACGTGGTCGATTAATGCACCATCACCGCCGTGGGCGGACCGACTACCGCACTCTTCGTGGTCGAATAAAGTGACCATGGCCGTCTGAGGTGCCTCGTCCGCATCCAGTAAGCCCGCAAGCGCAGTATAGCAAGACGCCTGATTATCGAGTCTCGGCGCGAAAACGAACTCACCCGCAATACCACCAAGCACACTTGGCTCTAAGGGGTGCAACATCAGGTCACCGCCAACGATGACATCTGGGTCAATGCCGGTTGCGTCTGTGATGAGACTGCTCAGCGCTGTTGAATCAGACCCCCAATCAAGGGCCACCATGGGTGGTAGGTGCTGCTGTGGGTTTGGCTTGAAGCCCTGATCATTCACCGTTCGATTGAAATGAATGGCCAGGCTCGGTATCCGCGCAATCGGTCGATCGATGCGCAGTCGGTGCGCCTTGAGTCCATCGTCAGTGCGTTCGAATATGCGACCACTGAGGCCAAGGTCTCGATCAAACCAAGTGTAGAGAAGCGCACCGCCATACACCTGGACACCCCATTGAGTCAGGCCAGATTTCTGGTATTCGGCGTTCGGCTTGAGCCGTAGGTTTGGGCTGTCGGTGTGTGCCCCGACAATTCGAAATCCAACACGGGACGGCGCATCATGCCCCGTGCGCCAAGCGATGATGGTTCCATTTCGCTGTACAAAGTAGCCGGCCCCGGCCGTCAGAGTCGGCCATTCATCAGTTTCGACAAGCTCTGTAAATCCGCCTTGGATGAGCGTCTCACTCACCGTTTCAACGCAATGGTAGGGCGTTGGACTGGCGTCAACGAACGCGCAAAGACCTTCAGGCGAAGCAGACATCTAAGCCTCCATGTTATCGTCATTGGACCGTGTATCAGGTGTTACCATTCCTATGCCCGTAAGGCTACTTCGCAGCACCAAAGTCGGTCCCTTCAAGTCTTTCTTGACCCATGCGCGGGTCATGACGACTCACGGTTTCAACTTGACGGCTCAAACCATTTGCGAGCAGATAGCCTGCAGCCTCGGGCAGAGAGGAGAACTGAGTTGGCGAGACCGTCCATTATTCGTCGTTTTGAGATCGAACTGTCAGATATCGACCGCGGCAGATTCGAGAGCATTGATATCCGCGTAGCACAACACCCCTCTGAGAGCTTAGAGTATCTCGCCACGCGTTTGCTGATTCTCTGCGCGCATTTCGATGACTTGCTGACGTTCTCAAAAGCAGGTCTCTGCGACACGACGGAGCCGCCCGTCTTCCTGCGTACCTTGCAAGGTGATTTTACAGATTGGTTCGAAATCGGCGTCCCGAGCACGGACAGGTTAAACAAGGCCGCCAAAGCAGCGCAGACCGTGTTTGTGTACAGCTACCGCAATTTCGATAATGTCGCCGATTACATCGGGCGAGTCGAGGCAAGTCGTCGCGAGCGCATCACATTGCAAACGTTAGACTTCGATTTTCTCAAAGACCTCGGACGAACTTTTGAGAGAACCAACCAATGGACCTTTGTTCGCACCGAGGGCGACGTTTTTCTAGAGAGCAACGGCGTGTCACTTCAGACTGAATTACCCGTGGTCCCCAGCTATTCATGACGGCATCCAGACAAGCGAACGGCGCAGCCGAATTTGTCTCAGTATAGAATATCGTTCTGGAAGTGCGGTTGTCCGTACCGAGCGCCACCCGTGGTGACCTCAAGATTATCAAGAATCCGAACATAACCACTCGAATGAGTGTGGCCGCAGTAGACGTGCACAGAGCGGTCGGGCCTTCGACACATCACACGTTTCAAGATGTCACCGATCGCCTTGCACGAGAAATGGGGCGTCCACTCATTGAGCGTCGCCTGTCCCTCGTGCCAGCATGCCTCTACGAAGGGTGGCGGATGCGTTGCGACGATGACATGGGCGGCCATCTCGAACGCGTCGAGCAAACGCGACTCCAAAGTCGCCGCCGCCTCATCGGCGAGCGCTTTCAATCGAGCGTGCAGAACGTCTTTATCGTGGCCTGTCAGCTCATCGATGAGGCGGTAATCGTTGAGCACCACAGACGACCCGATGAAGTCGCCGTACCGACCGTCACTCCAGCCATCGTGACCGACCAGCGCCGTCTCCTCACTCAGTAAAATCGGCGTCTCAAGGTTCAGCCATCGGGCGCGACGGCCGCGGCCACACCACTGCGCCAGTTTCGTGCGCTGCCGCTCGATGGAGGTTCCGTAGTAATCGTGATTGCCCAACACGAACCAAACAGGAAAAGGTAGGCGTGAATCGAAAGCCTCGAGCGTATCGAAGAGCGTTTGGCCGTCGGCGATATCCCCGGTCAGAAGCAAGCCGTCAACCGCACGATTCGTGAGGTTCGTCATAAAGGCCTCAAACTGAGGTGCCGAGAGCATATCGAGGTGGATGTCAGTCATCCATGCAATGCGCCCAGTGCAGGATTGGGTTGTCGTCATTGGATGCCTTTCCTTTCTACTTCGCGTCGCGTGGCGCTCAGTCGACTACTCGACAACGGGATTGACGAGCGCGCTGATGTGCGCGTAACCAGGTGCTTCATCGCCCGCTGCGAACGCATGCACGAGCTCACAAACAGCCTGATTAACCGGCGTTGCGATCCCTGCCCTGTGCCCGGCGTCCACTAACTCGCCATTTAGGAAATCAATCGCAGGGGCCCGGCCCGACTCGAGGGCCCGGAGCATGGAGCTATACAATTTACGATACTTGAAACCAACGATGCAAAGCACCAGATGTGCGTATATGTTTTTCCAAAAACGCGGTCTCTCGCCGCTGAGGGGTTGCGCGAGCGCGTTCAAATCGATGGTACCAGCGATCGGCTCCAAAGAGATGCCGTGGGCGTTTGCAACGGCGACGCCTTCACTGAGGATTTTGAGTCCAACCCGTCGCCCTTGAACGGAACGAACAACCTCACCGAGTTGGGTGCCGTTGACCGTACCGAGTGACGAGACCACGCTGTTGATGATCAGCTTACTCCAGCGCGTGCCGAGCAGGTTGTCCGTGAAACCCACGGTCGCAATTTGTTCGAACAATTTGACCAACGCATCTCGCTGACCGACGGGTTGACCATCCAATCGCCCAAAAACAACCGCGCCTTCGGAGGTCTGCTCCACCACACCGAGCGTGTGCGTGCGCGCCCCCCAGGCCACCACACCGCCGACAATGCCCGCATGGGTGCCGAGCGCTGCCGCGACCCGCGCCTCACAAAGCCCATTCTGTAAAACCACGAGCTCACCGGCAGCGGACAATCGAGGATAGTAGGTCTGAGCAGCCTCGACCACATCCGTGGGCTGCGTTGTCAGCACGATCAGGTCATATTGGGCTTCACCTAGGTTACACACCAAAGATGGCTTCGCCGACCACGACCGGCGACCGCGTACACAGCGCAAGCCGTGCATCTCCACATGCCGGACCAAGTCTCGATTGCGAGTGACAGTCTCCACTCTAAAGCCGGGGATATCGCACCAAGTCGCTGTGAGCACGCCACCGATGCCACCGCAGCCAACGATCAGAACTCTACAACTCAATCGAAATCCTCGTGAGACAGCTGAAGGGGGATATTGCACGGAAAAGACGATTCGATAAACCCCTATGGGGCCACAGGCCCGGCGCGGTGGGGCCAAAGCACCGCCCCATCGACCGAGAGAGGACACGGGGGGTACCCGGTTTGCCTGCTCGTTTCGGTAAAACCAGGCTGAGGTTAAGTGTTCAGCTCGCCATCGAAGTTCAGGCAAACGGAGTTGATGCAGTAGCGTAGGCCTGTTGGAGGCGGCCCATCACGGAAAACATGTCCAAGGTGCGCGTCGCAACCAGCACATCTCACCTCTACACGGATCATACCGTGACTCAAATCCTCATGGTTTGTGATGTGCGCGCCCTCAAGCGGTTTAAAGAAACTCGGCCACCCGCAGCCTGCATTAAACTTGGTGTCACTCTCAAACAGCGGGAGGCCACAGCAAACACATGTGTACGTTCCAACCTCGGAGTGGTCGTTATATCGACCGGTAAAGGGGCGCTCTGTGCCGCCCTGGCGCGCGACCCGAAAGGCCTCGTCTCCGATCAAAGAACGCCACTCAGCGGCCGACTTCTCAGTCCGTTTAATCGTCAAAACTAGACTCTCCAATCACGTTTTATCAGTTGCCGTCAGGGACTTCATGCCCAGAGATGCGGCTGTCGCTACCAAAGATACAAGGGGCATCCATTTTGGACCGTCACGGTCAGAAATAATAGCGCCCACCAATCGCACCTTGCAGATCAAAGCGCGTCTCTGGAATCACCAACATCGCTGGGGCAAGTTCCACGAACAGGTCGACGGGAAGCGCATCGAGGTGGACTGTCAAGCCGCCCGGAAAACGGGCGCTGACGCCCGCGTCATCCTGCCGTTTACGCTGCCAGACACCGACGCTTCCGCCGACCCCAAAATAAGGGATCCAATCACCGCCCTCAAAACCCTTCAGCCGCCCTCGCAAGTGAATCAGATAATCACCTTGGACATGCATTGTATCGTCCACAAAACTAAAGCTGAGGCCAGCAGCAAACGCATGCACGTCGTCTACAAAGACTTTGCCGCTCAAACCACTTGGCTCACCGGCGACGATGCCGACTCCAAAATCCCCAGGCGACGGCTTTCCCGACGCGACGCTCGGCAGAAGGGAACCGAGCAGCACGAGGCCAGTCACAACCGCACGCATCATCTTCGCCTCTTCTTCTGTTGCCTCAGTTCTTTTTTCAATCTCTTCTCTTCTTCGAGACGTGCTTTCTCGAGGGTCGCTAACCGTACCTCTTCCTCGATAACGTCTGGGGTCTCAAGGGACAATTTGCCAAGCCGTCCTGCCCGCAACTCCCGAATCAATAACTCGCTGACCTGCTCAGTGCGTACGACGCCGCCCTTACCGATACAACCGCGCCTGCGAGCGATCTCTTCGAGCAGTAATGTCGCATCATCTGGCAACTCATCGAGGCGATATCGTTCGCTCACAGCCTCACCATATTCTGCCCTCAGGAAATCCGCAGCGAACCAGGCGATATCGGCGTAGTCGACGATGGCGTCCTTGATGGCACCGGTGACGGCCAAACGGTACCCACAGGTTGCGGGCCATAATTTGGGCCAGAGAAAACCGGGGGTATCGAGCAGGATATAATTCTGGTCGACGGCGATGCGCTGCTGTCGCTTCGTCACTGCCGGCACATTACCCGTCTGGGCGACAGCCCGGCCAACCATGCCATTGATCAAGGTGGACTTGCCGACATTGGGGATGCCAACGACCATTGTCGTAATCGGCTTGAGTGGATTTGGTTCGCGACCGACGAGTTTCGCGCCGCGGTGGAGCAACTGACGAGCATGTTGCGCATTTCTCGCATCGAAGGGAATCGCTTTGACCCCATTTTCAGCTTCAAAGTACTCAATCCACGTTTGTGTCACGACTGGATCAGCGAGGTCAGACTTGTTGAGCAGTTTTAAAAGCGGCTTTTGGTCTCTCAACTCCGCGATTAAAGGATTACCGCTCGAGTACGGTATGCGCGCATCCACAAGTTCGATCAGGAAGTCGACCTTCGGCAAAATCGCGGTGATCTCTTTCCGAGCCTTGTGCATATGACCCGGAAACCAATTGATGGTCATTCTCACCCTCCTGCGGTTGAGTCTCTGTGAGCTCCAGATGCCGAATCAAGGACCGACATGTCGTCCCCATTTTAAGGCAAACTCAGCCCACAATTCCTATCGGTCAATGCGCTGAGTACGCATAACCGTCCATTGGTCCACGTTGAGCACGAAAAACGAGTAGTGGCGCCCGAGCTCGCCCCATGGTAGCGACAGCCTTACCATTCAAAAAATCTAAATGGGAGGTTTTCCATGCGCAAGGGTAAACACATCATCCTGATCTGTCTCTCACTGGTCTTCGGGCTCCCGGCTACAGGGTGTAGTAGCGATGACTCGAGCTCTGATAACGCCGGTGGCACGGGGGGATCAGGTGGCGGTGGTGCAGGCGGTGCAGGCGGTGCAGGCGGTGCTGGCGGTGCTGGCGGTGCAGGCGGTGCCGGTGGTGCAGGGGGTGCCGGTGGTGCTGGCGGAATGGGCGGTATGGGCGGTACGGCCGATATTGTGTTTCCGCCGGATTACCAATTTTGCCAAGAGTCATGCGCAGAGGACAGCGATTGTCTCGATGGTTTCAGCTGTACCGACGGCCGGTGTTCGCAGGGGTGCACCAGTCAGGATGAGTGCGTGATCGTTTTCTCCGGTTGGGTGCAAGAATGTACAGTGAACGCGGACTGCCCAGGCGCGATGAACGACTCCCAATCGTGCGTGACCTACGCAAATCGACAAGTATGCGCAAACAGACCAAGCGACTTCATCAGCTGTGAGCAGTTGACAATGATCGAGGCTGACGTCCCCCTCGCCGATGGCAGCGGTAATGTCACGGTGTGCTTACAGGATCGCGCGACCTGCGGTATGAATGGCAACTGTGAGGTGCCATGCCAGAACGACAGCCACTGCGCCGGTGAATATCCTGTTTGCGATGTGACGACCGGCCGCTGTCGATGTGCTCCAGACTCCTGTCAAACCAACGGAACGCTCTGTGGCGCAAATGGTCTTTGCCAGTGCCAAAATGACAGTGAATGTGCCAGCGGACCTGTAGACGTCTGCATTGATGGTTTCTGCGGATGCTCCGCGAATGATGTCTGCGACGGTCAAACGATCCATCCAAACACCACGTTGATCTGCGCAGGCCTCTAGCGACCGGGCAGCCCAGGCCCCGTAAAGCTTGAATTCGCAGCATTTTTTTCGTATTATCCGCGCGCGGGCGCGGTCGATGGGGTTAGCGCAGCAGCGCGACGACCCGCCTAAAATGCGATGGGGCTGGGAACTCACATGTTGAATCAGATGAATTATGGCGTTGTGTGCGTGCTGAGCGCACTCCTTATTTCTGCGTGCTCGGACGCACCGGTAGAGCCAAGCAGCAAAGAACGTTTGCTCGAAGTCAAACTAGACGAGGCGACCAATCGACTCAATGTCTCAGTTTTTCCCGCCCTCGGCGGCGGGCAAACGCTACATGCGCGTATCCGAAACGGCGATACCGGTCAGCTTGACTGCATTCAAATGTTGCCCAACATTCCACGCATCGATGGCAATGCCGTGGCCTCGGATGCCGGTGACACCTTTGCCGGCCCTGTAGCCGAGGCTGCCATGTTTGAAGCTCAATACGACACATCTTTTGTGGAAGCCGATGAGCCCACAGCAGACATGCTGCAGCAAGCCCTGGCGAAAACGTACACGGTGGATATTTGTATCATGGAAGAGGGCCGTGTTGTCCGTCGCGCTGAACTCGATATTCGTCGAGCGCTCGACAAGAAGGGCAGCGGTAAGTTCGATGGATACGGCGACGCAGATGAGGAGATTCGCAGCACCGTGGCTTACGGTGAAGCGTGCATCAATAACTTGGGCGAGATCCCCTTCTTCGAGAAGATTGGAGATAAGGACTATTCTACGTATAATTGTCTAGATTCTGTGCCCATCCCGATGACGGTCACCCTTGAGGACGGCACAGTGACCTACCCCGAGACAAAACAACCGACCTGTGACAATCCGCAGTTCATCTATAATTCATGCGAGCCAAACGCGGTGAGCGGTCGGACCAACGGACCTCGCGTTGCGCGTCGCGTGAACGACCAAGGCACCTATTGGGTCATCCTCTGTCGTAAGGCGCTTCCAGAAGAAGGTTCGTATAATGACGTGGCGATGATCGGGCACAATCCGTATACCGGTAAGACCTGCTACTTCCAAAACGCGCTCTACCGCAAAACCGATGGCGTACACATTCCCCACCCTGCCGATGATGTGGACTCAACCTCATCGCCACAGGTTTCAAACTCGTTGTGGAATGGGATCCACGGCGGACTCGGAGGTGGTATCCAATGCGCTGACTGTCACTCCACCGACCCTTTCATACACACACCTTGGATCGACGGCGCCAAAGATGAAAATGGCGATACAGTCATCCCGATGATGGGCGTACATGATGGGCTCACGCTCGGCTTCAACGAGGCCCCGTACTCCATTGTCGACAGCAAGGGCCAAGGCTGGACGATGCCGCGCTCTATCGTGAGCCCCGAAGCGGCAGCCTGTACCAAATGTCATCGAGTTGCCGACGGGCGCTGGGGCAAGAGTTGGCTACGTCGACTTGAGGGAACCGATTCATTCTGGAATCGTCTTCTGACCACCGAGGGTGCGAAGTTTAAGAATGCCTACTGGATGCCACCTGAAATGCATCACTTGGACGAAGCCACGTGGGCCGACTCAAAGTACGGCAAGGCACTCGACTTCGTACAAGCCTGCTCAACGAACAACCCGCTAAGCGATGACGGTCCTGTACCCGATTGCCGCTACGAAGAGCTGCCAACGGAGCAAGTGGTCGATGTCGGAGAGTTACCTGAAATCGAACTAGAGGGCCCGGATCTTGCGCTCGAAGCGCTCAAAATCCTCGGGGCTAACGTGACCGATACAGCCGATGAGCGATGCGACGGAGAGAATGGTTCCTGCGCATCCCGGCGCTGCGCCGAATGCCATTCGGTCTCGAAGGGTGGCATACGCCATTGGCTTGAGCTCACCCGCTCTGCGTTCTCGAGCTGTAATCTGAAAACCGCTCCGGCGGATATGAGTCAATCAGAAGCATTGGAGAGCGTACAGTGTCTACGCGCGCGGCCCGAGGACCCGACGGCCGTCTTTGCGGCGGACAAGCTTGGCATTCTGACAACGGGGGCTCGCTATGGATACTTTCGGCAGCTCTTCCAACGGGCTTATGGGGACGAAGAATGGCTTCGCCAATATGTTCAATTCAAAGGGCGCGTCGGCATGCCTAAGGGCACCTACTCGGCGCTCAATGAGCGCGAGTATGCCGTATTGCTGA
The DNA here is from genome assembly GCA_049889275.1 of Bradymonadia bacterium. GTDB lineage: Bacteria > Myxococcota_A > Bradymonadia > UBA7976 > UBA1532 > UBA1532. The sequence goes on from JBMHDS010000047.1 coordinate 153,466, forward strand.
AATGGTTCGAGAGCAATCTGACAAACATCGACGCCGTGATCCAAGACCCGCCAGCGCCGACCACCTGTGAGAATTTCTACGACCAGGCTGCGATCGACGCGCATCTACAAGAGATGTCCTTCGATGGCTGGGGCGCGATCAACCGCGACAATGGCATTCGCATGTTCGGGTGTGAGAGCGACAACCCCGAGGACTGTTTCAGCACAGGCTATGTGGATCGTGCATCGGAGTGGGGCGCAGGCAAAGGACAGCTCAAAGAGGTCATCAAACTCCAGTTTAGGACCAGTTTCTGGACTCGCAGCTCAGCCGACGGCCGCTTTGTCGCGAATGGCGGTGGCGTTCAGGGTGGTGCGACGGTCACCGACCTGATGCGCAATCGCGACATCAAGGTCAAAGCGAGCTACGACCCGGGATTCTTTCCCGACAACAGCGGTTTCATCTTTCAAGGTGGTGGCACAGGCATATGCCCACAGAACATCCTTGAGACGGCCGAGGAGATTACTTTCGAGGAAGAACAGTGCATTCGAGGGACCAATATCAACCTCTATCAGCATGTCGCCCGAGGGCTCAACGGCGGTGATTACTTCGTCATCAACAGTCAATTCACGAGCGACTCTGGTCGCGGTCAGGTCGCACAGAACCCAGTGGCGCACTTCGGCGGTGGCGCCACGATGAAGTTCTCACCGATGATCTTCAATGGCAGCACCTACGAGCAGCTGCGACCTGTGATCGTCGACTCCCCCTTCGAGGGAGATTCGGTCCTATCACCATCCGGGAAGCTCGTGGTCAGCCGCCTCGCGGGCGGCGAAAACGGTACGTCGTTAGGCTACGTCATTCGGAAAGTAGAAGCGGCAAAGACCGGTGATAGCTATGCGATCGACATCGACCAGGTTGTGGCGCGAATCTGTATTCCGGGTACAAAGGCGAACATCTCATTCGATGAACGCTTCGTAGCGACACACCAGTACACGGGCGACCGAAGCATCATCATACTGGTTGACTTAAAGACGGGTACGCAACACCTAGTCGCTGATATGCCGGCCGGCTCAAAAGCGCTGTTTCCCCATTTCCGCTCCGACAATTGGCTCTACTTTCTTGTGCGGACGGGTGATGAGGAGTTCGTGGTCGCAAGCGATCTAGCGATCGAATTGGCTAAGGAAGCCCAGTAAGCGCGATGCAACGCCGCACCTCAAAAGTGAATGGCCTGACATCGCTCGCCTGCGTACTCGCCTGCCTCGGATGTAGCGATCCTCGAGTGGAGATGAACACGTCCGATACCGTGGATGAGCTTGCCTTCCCGGGACCAGAGAATGGAAAGTCCGATGTCTTCGGGCGCACGCTCGTTGGCCTGGCAGACCCGTACCCGGCAGACCTAACGCTCGAAGCCCAGGAGGACGAGCTGCGGCGAGACATGAGGCGTCGCCGTGAGGTCGGCTGGGCGGTCGCGCGCCGCGCGCTCGAGCCGGTTGAGCTATTTGGGCTCTCCGACGTTGACCCCGACCGTCCCTTAGAAATCGCAGGCGGCATTCCAAAAGTGCCACGTTGGCAGACCTGGTACGGCGTCGACGACTTCAAACGTGCGTTCAGATATCTGTTCGAAGCGCTGAGCCCCGAAGAGCGAGCAACGCGTTCGGCCTTTAGTGAGGCCGCCATAGACGATGCGTTGCGTTGGAACGCGAAAGCACGCGAACGCTCCGTGCGATGGCCGCTCGAGCGTTTCTTTAAACACGTGGAATCATTGGGTCGCTGCGATGAAAGTACGTCGGATGCGGACTGCGCACGGCAGTTACAATCAAACTTCAGCGGTGCCGCGACAGGCAACGCTCGAATCACCTACAGCCCTGCAGCGCTTCGTCATCTACTCGGCAACTATCAGCACCAATTGGGCTGCCTCGAGGTTCTAGACGGCCTCGAGCTCAACGCACAAACTCCAGAGATTGACACCAACTTCTCGGCTTGCCTGCAAAGTGAGTTCCCGCGCTCGGCGGTTGTCATCAAGGCACAATGGGCCCGTGCTAATTTCGGACGTAGCGTCGATGTCTATGATACGGATGCAAATGCCCTCAAGAACGTGATCGGAGAGGGCAAGAGCGCACATTGGGCGACCCCTGCCCGGCACGCGCAACCGACGCCCGACGAAATCTATACCATCAAAACCCGTAGCGATGGCCTTTATCGCCTCGTCGGTCTTCACATCATGACAAAAGAGCTGCGACATTGGGTCTGGGTGACGCTCTGGTGGAGTGACCAACCTCATGTGGACTTCGGAGCGGACCGGCCCATAGACTTCTTGGATGGTCTCGATCCAGTTTGGGGCAACTACAAGATGGCTGTGGTCGTTGATTATACGGAAGGTGCGGACGACGTGACCCGGGGGCTGGATCCATTCCCAACGCTGCAAGATGCACTCGCTGTTCAGCCCCGTGGCCTGACTTGGGCGAGCAATCCATATATCGAACACGGCCGCGGTAATGCACGGACCAATTGCATTGGTTGTCATCAGCACGGCGGCTCGACCGTGGCTTTCGATTTAAACGACGATGGCATACTTGATCGCCTCGACCTCGAAAGGATCGTCACCGACGACAACCTCTATCCTCAAAATGGGCGCACTCAACAACGATTCATCTTTCCCACGGACTATCTTTGGGCGATGCAACGCGTCGATAATTTGCGACAGGTCATGCAGAGCGAGGTGCGTTACTTCGACGACTTGGCCCGTCAGGCGCATGAACAGCGGGTCGCAGATATCGACGCTCTGAGCGGCGACCTCCTTGAGGGCGAAAAGCAATTCATCAATCAGTGTGTCGCATGTCATGGCGAGACCGGTGGCGGTACAATCGATGGTCCGAACATCCGAGTGCGCAGTATTATACGACAAAAGAGCGCGCTCATCTCACGACTCTTGGAGGGGTTAGGAAATATGCCGGCGTGGGCACACCTCAGCGATAAAGACCTCGCGGATATCGTCGCATACCTCCAAGCTGAATTTGGCCCGACGGCCGGACCATAGATGCCTCCATGAGACTCCTTTCACTCACAACCTATCCACTCAAGTCTGGCCAGGGCGTCTCCAGCACAGACGCCATCGTGACCAAGACCGGCCTAAATTATGACCGTCGCTGGATGCTCGTGGACCACTCGGGCCAGTTTATGACGGCCAGGACCCATCCGCGCCTGTTGCAACTGAAGGCGGTCCCCCTCGCTCAGGACGGACACATCCGACTCCAGTTTGGCGACGGCAACAGCCTGACCGCCCGGCCTGTGTCCGTCGGCGAACGGCGCTCCGTTCAAGTCTGGTCATCGGCGACATTTGGGCAGAGCTTCGAGCGGTCTGTGAACGAACGGCTGTCAGCTTTTCTACAGACCGAATGTGCTCTTGTTTACATGGATGATACCATCCAACGCAGCATCTCAAACGAGGATCAACGGATTGTCAGCTATGCCGACGGCTTTCCACTCCTAATGACCACTCAAGCGAGCCTACAGGCCCTCAATCGAAATATCGTGCCGCCCGTGGAGATGCTCGTTTTCAGGCCCAATATTGTGATCGATGGCCAGACCGCCTTCGAAGAGCGTCAGTGGACGCGGGTTAGAATCGGCGACGTCGCCTTCGAGTCAGGTGGAGACTGCGTTCGTTGTTCGCTCACCACCCGGGAACCGCTCACCGGTATAAGACGCACCGATGGTCAACCCCTAAAGGCGCTCGCCGAATTGCAAAAGCAAGATAATGGTGTGGTGTTTGGTATCAACCTGATCCCCCTGAACGAGGGCATCATTCGGAATGGCGACGCTGTCGTAGCGCTGCCCTAAGGCGCGCGGCAGCCTTGGATTTCCCCGTCACGTCGCTCGGCTTGCGCCAAACAATTTGCCGCGAGCGTCTCAACCATCTCATAGGTTGGTAAGAAACAGCTGCCATCGAGATTTGTCTGGCTGATCCATTTGACGAGGCTCGTTCTCCATGCCCATAGGCGTGCAGAGCGGCCATCAGACCAGGTCGACTGGGAGAAATCATCATTCCAGTTAAAGAAGCGACCCGACCAGCTGCTCGTCTCTTTCAGTTCCACCAGAGTGGCTGGCGGATCCGCCATGATCGCCTCGAAGCGTCGCGCGCTCGCGTACATACAGCGCTGTCCGAATTCGGTCCCCTCGTAGTAGCTATAAGTTGGGTTATGTCCCTCGGGCCACTTCTGCCAAAACTCCGTGCCGCCAAGGCCAAAATTCGAGATCCCGGAGGCCGCTCGATAACGTGGTGCTTCGGTTCCCTCGGGAAACTCAATTCGGTGCGCGTTGACGTCCCAAGCGCTCTCGAAAGGGTCGACTACGACCGGCTCCGAATCACTCAGCTCTTCACCGCCATCAGTCGCGCCCGCATCGAACGCGGCGTCCGCCGTGATGATATCACCATCCCCCTCGACGAGCCCGCCATCCACATTTTCGAGATTGTCTGCCTTCCCACCGTTAGGGCCCTGGCCAGCTTGGTTGCCTACCGTGTCCACCGCATCCGAAGAGCAGCCCAATCCGACCAACGCGGCCAAGACAAAAAATAGAACGCGCATAATCTCCCCTTTTGTGCCCCATACAAAGGCGTAATCAGCCTGTGTAGTGGCGTCCTATACCATAGTTCAGGCGCTCATGACAGCGCCTCTCTGAATTCCAGCTGTCCATGCTATTCGTGTGCGGTCTCGCCATCACCGTAGACTCGACGTAACAAAGCCGGCAGCACGATCAGATCGGTGAGCAGCGCTGCAGCGATGGTTAATGCGGTCAAGAAACCAAAGCGAAAGACTGCTGCGTTCTCAGCAAAACAGAGCACCGCAAAACCGGCCGTGAGCACAATTGATGTCGTGATCATCGCCTGCCCCGCATGATAGCTGACGTGTCTCAGTGCATCTTGACACGACACCCGCGGCCCAAACGACGTCTTGAAATGGTGTAAGAAGTGAACCGTATCGTCCACCGCAATCCCAAGCGCAATAGACGCGATCAGAAGAGAGTTAAGGTCGAGCGGTAATCCCAAGACGCCCATGGCACCAAGAACCAGCGCGATGGGAAACAGGTTGGGTAAAATCGCGATGAGCCCGAGCCTGAAACTCCTGAGCATAAAGAACATGAAGCAGCATACAAAGCCGAAGGCGGTGCCAAAGCTCACCGCAAGGTCCATCAACATGACTTGAACGAGGCGACTGACCACATAAACGGGTCCGGTGCCAACCCACTCAACCTTCCCGGAGAGATGAGTTCGCATTTGTTCGTCGATGAAGTTCAGTAAGGGTTGATAGTCCGTAGCTTCCTGCCACTTTACACGCATCGAGATGTGCGACTTCGACCAATCGAGCGTCGTGAGCTTACCGAGCTCTTCCGGGCTCTGGTTCTCGAAAACAAAGGCCAAGTCATTGACCTCTGCCTGGGTTTTGGGCAAGCGATACGCGGTTTCACGTCCATCGTTAAACGCGCGCCGCGTCTCCTTGAGTACATCAACAATGCTCACGATATGTGTTACAAGCGGCTGCCCGGTCTTCTCCGAGCGATACGCCAAAACCGCTTCGACAACCTGATCGATCCCTTGCAAGATCTCCAAATCCTTCAGAGTACCCGTGGTCGGCCTGATGACGAGCTCTGCGACGGCAGCACCACCAACGAACTCATCGAGCTCTTGCACAGCAATTTTCACGCTGGAATCATCGGGCAAGATCTCCAGGTCATCGTGATAAACCTCAATCTGGGAGACGCCCCAGGCGGAGAGAACAGCGAGTACAGAGGCGAGCACCAGGGTACGATAATCTCGCCGTCGCGGGCGTTTGAGGCCAAAGCCGACCACACGCCTCAGACCGTCGAACATCCAGTTTCGATCCGCACGATCGCGGCCAAGATGGCCTGCCCGATTGGCGCAGAGGAGTGCGGGCAAAAGGGTCACCGAGAAGAGCCATGCAAAGGCAACACCGACGCCACCGGCGATCCCCATTTCTGCGATCACCGTGACCGATGCGAAATTGAGGCTCAAGAGCCCACAGATGGTCGTCACCGAGGTAAAGAAAATGGGGGCGCCCGTCATCGACACCGCGTCGATGATGGCGCTTTCATTATCGTGCCCCTCGGCAAGTAACGATCGATATACGGTCATTAAATGAATGGAGTCGCACACGCCAACGCAGAGTAGAAAGGCCGGTAAAATGCCCGATAAAATCGTGACGGGTAGACCGAGCGCGGCCATCGCACCGAGTGTCCAGAAAACCGACACGAGGATCACAAGCACAGGACCTAAAACGCCAAGCCAGTGCCGAAATAACGCGATCAATACAAGCGTCACAAGGGCCAATGAGAATGCACCCAACCTGACCAGGTCCGAGATGACCATTTTGTTGATCAGCGACGCGATCGCGGGCGGGCCGGTCACATGAATTTTGAATCCATCCTGCTCGAAACGCCTTGTGATCTCGAGGATCCCATCGGTGACCTTTTCCATGTCACCGTCGTACATGTTGATCGGATAAGCGGTCAGCAGCGCATATTGCCCCTCGCGATCAACCACCTGTCCCACCAGAAACGAGTCTGAGAGCACTTGACGCTTCACCACCGTTAAATCTTGGGCCGACGGCAGCGGTGTCATCAGTTGTTCTACCCGAATTCCATCTTTAGACCCGCGTGTTTGACGTACATTGATAAGCGATGTGATCCGTCCAAAGATGCCCCCGCTCTCCTCGTCACCCCACTCGCCATCATCGCCTTCAAAACCAAACTCGGCGGGTTGCTTGGGCTCGGGCGCCTCATGTGTCCGCATAGGCGGACGGACATCGACGCGGAGGGCATCGAGAGCCCCATGCAGGTCTCTCAAACGCTCAAGAAAACCTCGAGTAAAGACATCGCCCTTGATCAAGACCAGGAAAGGATCGGCTCGACCGAATGTCGCGCGATAGTCCTTCAGCGCTTTAATTTCAACAGATTCAGGCGGTGCGAAGGCTTCGACGCTGTTGTCGACGGTCAGTGTGGTGCTCGCAAAGTAGGCCAGACCGACGGTCGCGACCATAATCACAGACAGCAGGGCACGCCGATACCGGAGAACCCATCGCCCCCAACGCGCATAAAACTCGCTTGTGGCTAGCTGTTTGTCCGTCGGCTGATCCATAGTGTCTGCGACTCTCCCCACACGACCCCGGTTGTTCCTAGCTAACCTCTGGCTTCGTAATGCCCCGCGCGCATTGATTCACAAGGGCCTGCGATTGTTACGGTCATGTAGAGATTTGCGATTTCGTAGACGATTTATTCGTCGCGTTGGCAGATGCCCTCCACGCATGCTTCTCCCTCACAGTCCGCCACGTCTTCACATGGGGGCACGCCATCGCCGAATTCGCATAAGAATGGCTTACGCCCGCCGCAGCGCGCATCGTTCCACACGCCGCTACCACGCCAATTACTCTCGGCGCAGTCTTCCCCAGCTCCATAGTCATTGGGCTCACCACCGGCCCAACCGCTGTAGGTGAGTTCATCGCCATTGACCCAAACGAAGTCACCCTCGTTAGCGGTGTCGGATAGTCCAATCCAAAAACTGCCGCCGTGCCAGCGTGCAACGAGTTCACCCGCCACCTCATTTTCATCACCTGTCTCGAGTACAACGAGCCGCGCACCGCGCCGAATACATTCGCGATTGGCATTTCGCCAACCGAGGCCTTCACGACAGAAGATGTAGGTCGATGAGATCGGCACACAGCCATCGAGCGATGCAGGCGGCCGCGGCATATCCGCAGGAATCCGAGGCACGAGATTGTAACGGCCATCACGATAATCAACGATGCCGAGTATGCGCTCAAACTCTGTGCCCACCACAAGCCAGTCTCGAGAGTTTAGGAGGTGGCGCCGATCCACTTGTACCGAGCCGTTCAATTCAACCCGTTCACCATCGACGAGCGTCACTGTGACTTCGTTGAGGGAGACGAGAACACCTTCGTAGAGTTCGGCGAGCTCGGGAATCGAAAGCTCAGCGATGGTCAGCGGGATAGGTTCAGGCAGTTCCGATTCGCTGTCACCAAGATGAGGCAGCAAACGATGCGCAGCAAGCGTCGTGCGTGTCTCCAGAGTGGACTGTGGGTCGCGCAGCCCATCGTCGGTTTGCTCTACGACAGTGGCCTCAACGTCTATGAGCGTACCCATCGCAGCGATCTCATCGGCGACATCATCGGACAACTGCATCCATACGCCGCCGTAGGCGCTGGCTGTTCCGTCAGATAAGAAAGCGCCACGCGACCATTCGGGTGATGCGACCACGGCACCTTCGATCAAAACCCGTCTACCCACCTCGATTCGACCACGTTGGACACGCTGTATCGTCGGGCGGGCTGTACCCATATCAGCCTGCATGGTGGCCGCATCTACCCCCCGGTCTGATAGACCGCCATCCCCCGCATCGAAGCCTGCGTCCAGTTCACTGTCTCGTTCGCTTAAAGAACCAACGTCGGGCTCAACAGGAGACATATCAGCCTCCATCAAGCCAGCATCGCCCGAGGGTCTCGGAGAGCCGCTGTCTGGCTCGAGCTGGGCATCCGCATTGTCTGCGCCGCCCGCGTCCATATTCATCGGCGCTGCCAAATCCGTCGATAAAAGGTCGGGGTTACGGTCAGCGATGCAACCGCTCAATCCGAAAAGGAGCGCGACGAGCACAGACCTGGTGTGACGCCCTCGACGGCGCCTTGTCCGCATACGAAATCCCATAAGCCCAAGCAGCAAAAACGACACCATGAAAGACGGTCCACGTGCACCTTGTGCCTGTTCGCATGCGCAACCGCCGGCACCATCGCTGCCCTCACTCAGCGCCGTGACGCCAATGTCTGGAGACACAAGCCCAGCATCTAACACCTCGTGTACGCGCCCTCCGTCTACAGACTCAACAGCGGCATCCGGCGCTGGGCACGACTCATCGATGACGTCATCGCAGTCATTGTCGGTGTCATCCCCGCAAATCTCTTCCGTCGCCTCAATTCGGTCTGGGTCATTGTCATCGCAGTCGAACTCAGCACAGGCACCATCTTCGTCCATGTCGATGCAAATCGGGCACCCCTCATCGGTCGCACCGTCGCAATCGTCGTCAAGCTCATTCTCACATTGTTCCATCGCGCCGGGGTAACGGGCCGAATCTTCCGGCGCACAATCGAGCGGGTCGCATGTGCCGTCAACATCGGTATCGAGACATCCACCCGAACACAGACCGATGGGAAACGGAATACCATCTCGCTCAGTGCGTTCACAGGGTCCCGGCGACTCATCGCAATCGGCCACTGTGACGCAAATTTCGTGGCAGAAAGACCCGTTCGGGCCATCGACACAGACTGTGCCATCGGCGCACTGAGCGTCGCCGAATTCACAAGGCGATCCCACCGGCAAGCCATCGGACTCTAGACAATAGGTGGCGCCCCAAGCATCAGCAATGCACGCTTCACCGTCATCACAATCGCCACCCGTCAGGCGGCAGCGATCATTCGGCATGCAGGCCAACAACTCGCTACGGCAGTACCGCGACACACAGTCGGCACCAACCTCGGCCCCATCGGCGTCAGCGCAAAACTCTTCGATGCATGCTTCTACAGGTGTGAAAGCAGCTTGGGCATCCAGCGTGCCTGTACGAAAACAGCCATCAACACAAGCTAAGCGATTACAATTTTCCTGACACCGATAGACGCCACCACAATCATTCGCCCCAGCGGTTCTCTCATGGCCAAACTGACATGCGTGAAGCTCTCGGCGGCACTGGGTACGGACACATGCGTCTTCACCCCCTGGACAGTTGGCATCGATGCAAGCGTAGAAGAACTCGAACAGAAAATTCTCAACCGTGGGTAATCGGGCAAAACACCCAAATTGGCACGCCGCATCAGGACAATCACGCAAACAACCAAATGCTTCGCCGCAAACAGCATCGAGACAAAGTCCATTATCGCAAACGCCATCATCTCCACACGCTCCAGGGCAATCGCAAAGGTCGGGTTCGTCTAGACACGAGCTCGGCCGCTCCATGGTGCGGTCGATCCAAGTCTTGAACGCATCCACGCGTATTTGACTCGACCAACCACGACACAGAGCCTGTCCGATTGCAGCGCTGTTCACACCGACAACAATCTCCTCGTCATCGACGCGCAATAGGCCGGGTCCGCCTGAATCACCGAAACAAACGCCGCCGTCATTTTGCCGGGTCACATAGGTTCTCGTGTAAACAGATTCCAAGACCAATGTCTTAGAGTGCTTTACACCCGAGGAGTCACCGTTATCGGGGTCGGTCATGCCAAAACCGGCGTAGAAGAGCTCAGCGCCCTCAAAGTCCGTTAACGGGTCACGGGCGATTGGCATGGGCTCGATGTCTACCACCGGCTCAGCGAGGCGCATGAGCGCGATATCATAGAATCGTCGTCCACCGCGCGCCCTGTACGCTGGATGGATAAAGGTCTCTTCGACTTGAAACAGTTGGCCCGAATTGCGTCGGTCTGCTCGAGTGCCCACAAAGAAGTGAAACCAGGCATCGTTCGGGGCGCCTTCTCTGTTACCCATCCGTCCGACACCACCTTCAATACAGTGGGCAGCGGTCAAAACCCATTGCGGGTCAATCAATGTACCCGTGCAGAAGCTGCCACTGTATTCGTCGTTTGGAAAGAGCAGCGTCAGAGCGCCGATGGCTGGGTAGAAATCTTCCTTCGTGCCTTCAACAATGGGCCGCGCTGTTTGCTCTAAGCTCCCGACGTCCGAATCGGTTGAAGCAGCGTTACATCCGGTCACGCATACGACCCACAGAACACAGAGCAAGAGCCTTCGGAAAATCGTCCCCGTCATCAACATCTCGCAGCCTCGCTCCAAAGTACCCCTAAGCGAGCGTACTGCGAACCATCGATGAGATCTAGTTATGGACGGGATTTTCGGTTCGGGGGGTCAGCGGTGTAGTCGATTCATACCGCCGTCTCTCGCAGCGCCTCAGGCCGCACGACGCCGCTGGCGTACTCGGTGCGCCGAGGCCAAGGCGCCGCTGTGCCCCTAAGCGGCCCGCCCGGCGGCGGGGTTGACGTCGAGCGCAAGCTCCGACGCAAAATCGCGGGTGTAGTGAAGCCCATTGACCAATATGTCAGCGTCAGGCTCTTTGCGCAGCAGTTGGTCTGCCTTGAGTACCTGTACCCACGTGTCCAGATAAAGAACAACATCGTCGCGCTGTTTGTGCGAGAGAGACCGCCGACTTGCCGGCAGCCACTTGGTGACCGTCGGGTCGGATAACCACTCGAGATGTCCAAGTGCCTCGATGGTCAAACCCGCGCCCAATAATGAGCCGATCAACTCATCGACGGCGAGACCACTGCTCGCGCAATGCGTCGCAGCGTGGTCGCGCCACTCCCCTTCTCCTGTCAGCGCAATCCGGTGTATCTCATCCGAGTTCAAGCCCGTGATGGTTTGCGCCAGGTGGCCGCAGTTACAACTGCCTTGATGCGTCCACTTATAAGGGGCACCGTCGCGCAACCGGTCCGCGGTCTCAGTCAGAATCTCGATCAATCTGTTCATCGTCGTCATGTGTGGTCCTCCACTCGGTATGACAAAAGCCTATGAATCGATGCATGAAACACAAATCGGGATGCATTATGGCCTAATTTTCAAGCAATTATGGCATACGACATCGTCGGCTCGGGTGACTGTAACCAAGTTTGCGCGTTGCGGAATTCAAGAGAGCGTCTCCACGGGTTGACGGGCCGCAAAACGCCCTCGCTGCAATTTGCCTTGCATCACGATCCGTATAGTCAATATGCTCGCCGCTGAGAGACTTTTAACTTCGGAGGACGACCATGCAAATTCGCACGCTTAAGACCATATTCCCACTCTTCTCATTGGCCTTCAGCCTGGGCTGTGGACTCACCGATGACGATAAGGAGCCGCCCGTTGTCGAATACGTCACCTTAAGCGTCACGACCCCCGATGCCGAGGGTAGCCAGCCATTCGTTATGACAACTGCGAGCTGTAGCAACGACACCGACAGCGGTTTTTTCAGAGGCGATTTCACCGGCGAGAATGGTGCAGCGCTCACCGTGAAGATCAAAGGATTCGCCACAACGCCCGGTTCGTACACATGCACGCAGGCAAGCGACAACAGTGAGGGCGCCGTGGGTCAAAAGTTTGATGGCTGCAGCGTCGCGCTCCGATTACCTGACGCAGAGAGTTCTGTGAACGCCTATGAAATGTATCGAGACGATGAGATGACCAAGAGCTTTACTTATGCTGGCGATTGTACTCTGACCACAACCTACGAAGAGCCCACGCTGACCGTTGGCGTGACCTGTTCAGGCCTGGTACAAACTGAGCTTCAAGGTGCAGCGCGTAATCCCATCGACGAATCGGTCACAGCGACCATAGAAATGGGCTCCGGCTTCTTCTGTGACCTCTAAACTCTAAACGCCGCGTAGGCGCCCTTGCGCCATTTACGTGAAGATGGTCTGTGAGTATGACCGACGACCTCCACAGCGCTCCGGAACGAGCGCAAGCCCTGGCACAAAAAGGCGAGCAGGCCGATATGCAGCATCGCATCGATGACGCGATCGCAGCCTACGAGGAGAGCCTCGAATACAGCTCTGAGTCGATAGCAACTTATGAGAGGCTTGGACGACTCTATCTCGAGACAAGCCAGTATGATGCGGCAGATACGGTTGCTATGACCGGGCTCAGCTTGAGTGATTCAGCTCAACTTTGGGCGCTTCGCTCGTCGGTCTCTCAGGCACGTTATGACGTGACAAATGGGATCGCATTTGCGCAACGAGCCATCGAGGCCGATATAGAGTCCGGTTACGCTTGGTACGCACTCACAACAGCGTTTGGTCTCGCCGGTGATGAGTTTCGAGCGGATGAGGCGCTTACAGACGGACTCGCCCTCGCCCCAAATCATCCAGAGTTATTGGCGGAAGCAGCCATGGCACCGCTCAATAAGCCGGGTGAACAAGTTCGGCGTCTACGCGAGATTGTGAAGACATATCCTCATAATCGGAACTGCAGAGTCAGCCTCGCGCTGGCACTCGCCACCCAGGGAGATTTGGACGCAGCGAGCTTGCTCAGAGAGCAGATACTGGACTGCAACCCACGGGACCATGCAGTTCGAGGCGTCGATGCCATGTACGCTGCTCTCAGTGGCGATTTCGAAACCGCACGAAGCGCCGCCGCTCAGGCCCTCTCAATCTATGCGGGGTCTTTCTACGCTCATTTTGCGCTCTTTCATGTTGCGTATGAGAATTGGGACGATATCGCAGCCCGCGACCATCTCGATGCGATGCACAGCCTCTGTTCCGGTACCAGCCTGCATACGGCTTTCGTCAGCCAAGCGATCGAGCTTCTCGATGGTCCGCAAGATGCGCTGGATCTCCTCGCGGATTACGCAGAGCAATGGCCTCGAGCAACCACGGCGAAAGCGGCGATGGTCGACATCGCCATACGCCACGGCCAGCTCGAAGATGCATGCGCGATGACAGACACCATGCGCGCGGCCTATCCAGACCGATACGACCTCTTCCGCACAGCATGCCAGATCCGCGTTGAGATGCAGGACGCCGAAGGGGCGCTTCCCATGCTCACACAGATCGAGTCTGCGGCGGAACGCGACTATTATTCGCTCCGCTTACAGAGCATCGAAGACCGCGACGTTGAACAGATCAAAGCCGCCTATGAAGCGCACCTCGAGAACTACCCCAGCCTGGATTACGCGTGGGGTTATCTGTTTCGATACGCCGCAGAGCATTCCGACGAGATGGCTGTGTGCAGAATGACCGAGGGGCCTTTTCGCGTACCAGCCGGTGTAAGACATGCGACGCTCGCCTACGTTCACTCAAACCAGGGTCGACTCGAGGAAACGAGAGCGGCTCTTGACCTGCTGTTAGCAGGCTCCACGGTACCCCGACGCTGGGTTTGGGCATTGGAGTTCGCACTCGAAGCCTCAATGCTGCCGGGTCTCGAATCCCAGTATCAAGAGCTCCTGCGTCAATTTGGCGACTCGGCGCACGAATAGACCGCAGGACAAAAAGGGTCAAGCGCACGCGCCTGGAAGATGGACGACTCACATCATGCACATTCATCGCAATGTTTAGGGAGCCCGCGGGCATGCCCCGCCGGTGACACCTAACCCCAATCAATCTCCATGGGGTGTCGTTCGTTCCCACTCGTTGTGACAGTCTGGCCTGCACGCGAACATAATCGTCTGCGATCGTCATCTGGCATAAGTTTTGCGTGTACGCAGGCGTAGGCGTCGTGCACACTGTGAGAGGGCGGTCGCACGGAATGCAGTCGCAATGAGATGGGTAGGAGTTGAAGGTATGAGACTGACCACGTGGCTCGTTTTGGGGAGTCTGTTTACAGGTTGTCATCAGCTCGATGACGCGGCAACCACAGGACAACATGATCTCAGTGAGCTGAAAGCACGCGGTGAATACGTCAGCACCAATGCGCGCGAGTACACGATCTCGGGGCGTGCCCATGTGCCAGCCGTACCGAGCCTGAATGAGCTCACAGGTGAAGCACGCGATGAGACGATCCAGAAGGCCGTGGATCGGCACCTGATGACTGTGTCTCGTTCCATCCGAAGCCACATCGACCAAACATTACGTGCCTTCAACAACGGCGTTTCAGGCGAGAAAGCGCAATATTTCACCTATTTTCGCCGGAGCGACTCGAGGTCGTCCGAAAACATGCGGGTGCTGCCTGATGGCCGAATCGCATTCGACTTCGAACTCAACTTTGTGGGCAGTGTTTATCTCATGAGTAAGCTGGCTCCGGGTTCGTCAAGCCGCCGTGAATTCAAAGTCGACGTCAAGCACTTTAGCGGTGAAGTGCTCGAACAGCTCGTTGTGGAGGTCAAAGGCAGCCAGACACAAGATGCATTTCCTCGCTACGCGGAATTGTTCGCCGATGGCGTCCTCGATATCGGCATTCATTTCGGAGGCGACTACAACGAAGAGCGATTTGACATCGAAACGGCTAAGTGGCTCGTCGGTGTACTGATCGAAGATGAATGGTCGCACCCTGATGTAAAAAGCTTCGACGATCTCAAGATCGACTCGGCTCCATTCACGAGAACCTTAGACATCGAAGGCGGCCAGGTCACCGTCGAAATTTACATCACCCATTCAGACATGGTTGAGCCAGAAGACGAGTCGCTGTTAAGCGCTGCCATCAAAGACAGCATGGCCGGTCGAGATATCGTTCTCTATTCGGGGCACGCAGGTGAGAACGCCGGTTTCATTATGGATTACCAGCCGAAGCATGAAATCAAGGCTGCGGAATTTGCTGACCTCACCATGGCAGACAAGTACCAAATTTTTCTGCTCGATGGCTGTCGTACCTACAGAACATACGTACAAGACCTCATGGCCAACCCAATGAAGACATTCGACAATGTCGATATCGTCACCACCATCAACACAACTCCATTTTCGGCCGGTTTCCAGCTCATCTGGGAGGTCATTTACTGGATGACGCTCACCAACGATCAAGGGCGCCACCTGCCACTCAGCTGGAAATCGATTCTACGCGGTGTCAACCAACCTGCCTACAAACACGTTCATTATGGGGTTCATGGCGTCGCCAATAATCCTCAGCTCAACCCGAACGGCAGCACCGATGTGATGTGCAAGCCATGCGAACAAGACAGCGACTGTGGCGCCGGCGGCAACCTCTGCCTCGGCTACGGACAAGGTGGCATGTGCGGCGTCGCGTGTACCAACGACACAGCATGTGGAGAGGGCTATCGCTGCGCTCGACTCTTTGATGATCCGGACCTCTTCTACTTACCGAAACAATGTGTTCGCCGTGATTATATGTGTCTATAATCAGTGCGCTTAGGCGCGATTCAAGACGACGATCGAGGGGGAGACAAATACGATGAAGCTACACCACCTCTCTGCTCTCGAGCAGGCAGAAGCGCTTCGTGATGGTCAAATAAGCGCAACCGAACTCGTGAACCATTACTTAGAGCGGATAGATCGACTCAACCCACAGGTCAATGCGTTCACCCACGTCTCACATCGACGTGCACGGAAAGCTGCCGCCAGTGCAGATAAGCTCAGACGAACAACACCAGCCGATAAACAGCCATTATTTCTTGGTGTGCCGAATGCCATCAAGGACCTCGTCCCCACCCGTGGCGAACCAACGCGCCTTGGCTCGCGCGCATACAAATATATGATCGCGCCCTTCGATGGCGCTGTAGCAAAGCACATCAACGCCGGTGGTTTTATCTCTCTCGGTAAACTCGCGACCTCCGAGTTTGGTGTTTTACCAACCACTGAACCGGATATTCACCCACCAACCCGTAATCCTTGGGACCAATCTCGTACCTCAGGTGGATCGAGCGGCGGCTCGAGTGCAGCTGTCGCTGCAGGCCTCGTGGCGATGGCCCACGGCTCTGATGGCGGTGGTTCGGTGCGCATTCCATCAGCCCTTTGCCATCTCTACGGATTCAAGCCGTCTCTATCACTGCTCGGCAATCTACACGGTAAATACAATCAACTTGGTCTCAGCGTGATGGGGCCGCTTGCGCAAACTGTGGAAGACGCTGCAGCGATGCTCGACGTCATGGCTTGCCACACGCAACCGCACCTAGATTCGGGTTCATGCCTCGCCGCATGCGAACGCGCACCCGAAAACCTGCGGATCGCGTTGCTCACAGAGACCCCCGTCGGTGAAGTCGACGCGGATGTGCTCGCAGCCGTCGAGGATGTCGCAAGGCAACTCGAAGCGCTCGGTCACACCGTGGTGCCCATTTCTGGTGCTGATGCCACACTGGAAGAGTTCCTGCCCGTTTGGCAGTATGCCGTCAGCGGTGTGGGTGCCATCCGAGAATCTATTCTCATGCCAGTGACCCAATGGCTGAGAGAGCCTGGTCGCAAAATGCCCTTTGAGGACGCTGAGCGCGCACGTCTCAATCTGGCACAGAAGATCCACCAGCTTATGGATGGTTTTGATATCTGCCTGAGCCCTACGGTTGGTATACCGGCTCCACGGATTGGTGAGTTTGATGACCGGCATGATCCAAAAGCCTGGTTTTTTGGTTCGGCCCAGCTCGGTGGATTCACAGCGCCATTCAATCTGACCCACGGGCCTGCCGCCTCCTTGCCCGCTGGGCTCACAAAGAACAACCTGCCCATCGGCGTGCAATTGGCATCACACCCAGGCCAAGACCACCTCGTCTTGAGCTTGAGCCGCCAACTCGAGCAGGTCATGCCCTGGCGAACCAAGCGCTGCCCTATGTTTGACAAGAGCTGAACATAACCACTCAAACGGGGTAGCGAATCATCCCCTCTTGCGCAATTGAGGCGACCAGTTGTCCGGATTGGTCAAAGAACTGCCCCCTGACAAAACCGCGGCCATCCGCTGTGGTGGTCGCTTCGATATCATGCAGTAACCAATCATCACAGCGAAACGGGCGATGAAGCCAGACAGAATGGTCGAGGCTTGTCATCATCACACCGGGTGTTGGCCAAGACATGCCATGGGGCATTAACGCCGTCGTAAGAACGTTGAAGTCCGAGATGTAGACGAGAAGTGCGCTGTGCAACCAAGGGTCAGCCGGCAGCGTATCTTTGGCTCGATACCAAACTTGTCTCCGTCCCGGTCTTACGGTAGGCCGAAACGGGTTTTGAGGCTCGACGCTTCTCGTCTCAAACGCACGGTCCTGATCCAAAAGTGTGCGGTATTTGGGTGGGACATCACCGACCAACTCTTTCAAATGTGCCTGGTCGGAGATCAACTCGTGTGGCGATGGCACCGGAGGCATCGCCACCTGATGTTCGATGCTCGCCTCGGGTAGATGACATGAAAGCATCATCTTCAGAACATCGCCATGGCTCTGAGACGCGAGGACTTCTCGCGTCGTGTAATGACCACCATCTCGAACTGATTTCACAGCGTACTTGATCGCCTCCGTCACAGCGCCTGGGCGAATAAAATAGGCATGCAAGGAGTGCGGGAGCCGCCGGTTCTCCACCGTTTGCCCGGCCGCCATGACGGCCTGAGCGAGTAAATGCCCGCCATAGAGCGTGCCCCAGCCTAGATCCTCACTTTGGCCCAGAAAACAGTGTTCTCCCGATGACCTCAGCTCTAGGAGGTCAACAAGCTTTTGTAATTTCGAGTCCG
>JBMHDS010000048.1:0-40641 GCA_049889275.1 Bradymonadia bacterium
CGACAACTTCGATTAGGGCGACGTGGCTGATACGGATTAAAGCTCGGTAATCCGCCACCATCCCGATGGCCCGCGTCGGCTTGAATCCCCGCATCGACCATGAGGTTTGGTCCCCCATCGACCGGTTGCGCATCGATGCCCAGCTCTGCGTCTGCCCGGCCCACGTCAGCTGGACTCTCTCCATCCACGACGGGTTCGAGGTTAGGGCGGGTATCAGACGAGCCGCAGGCAAGGAGAAAAGCGATGCCTGCGAGTGCATAAACCTTCATAACGAGACCTCCTGACACTCAGTCAACATGGACATAAGTCTAGGCTTTTACAAAAGCTTTAGAGAATACACTTCAAAAAGTCAGTCTTTAGATGAATTTCTACTCGGTTTTCGGCTACAGTCGATCGGTATGCCGAATAAAGCTCACATTACTCTACTCCTGCTGAGTCTTGGATTTCACGTGGCTGCGTGCAGTGAAGTCAGCGATCCCGCAGACCCGAGCTATATGCCTGACCAATACATTCCGCCCATAGATGCATCACGTGGAGGCGTCGACCAAGGCGCACCGCAGCCCTCCACCACCGTGTCCGTTGCGACTTTCAATGTACGCAAGTTCTTCGATACGAACTGCGACACCCGCAACTGCGGCCCGGGTCAGTTCGAGGCCATGCCTACAGATTCGGAATTCAGAGCGAAGGCCCAGCAAATCGCGAACGGTATCCGCATCCTTGAAGCGGACGTTTTGCTCTTGCAAGAGATTGAGACTCAAACGTGTCTCGATACGCTCCTCGAAGCCTTGTTGGACCAAGGCTACACAAGCGCTGTCCTCGGTGAGACCGGTGGGAGTGCATCCCTCGATGTTGCCGTGGTCTCGAAAGTCCCCGTTGTGGGCCGACGCTCGTATCAGGATATGCAAATTCCGCTTCCTAATGGCGGCAGCACCACCTTCTCCCGTGACCTACTCGAAGTCCATCTCGACTATGGTGAAAGCCGTGTGATCGTGTTCAACGCGCACTTCAAAGCCAAGACGAGGGATGACCCTGACAGACGCCTCGCAGAAGCCACCGCAGCACGGGATATTGTCACGGCGGTCGCCGAGGAAGAGCCGAACGCGCTTATAGTGCTCGGCGGAGATCTGAACGACACGCCGGGCTCAGCGCCCATTACCGCCCTCGAACGCCAGGGCCAAATGCTTCGGATTGCCGCTGAACTGAGCCCCAATGATGCGACCTACACATTTCAAGGCGTACCTCAAGCGATCGACCACCTCTACCTTGTGGAAACAATTGGTGGACGCTTTGTGGATGGAACAGCCCGGGTGGTTCGCTCCAATCAACGCGGACTCGCTGGCAGCGACCATGCTGGCGTCGTGGGCTCATTCGAGGCCTTCGCTGCCCCTTAACTCAAGGTTCGCTGCCGCGCTTGGTCCACTCAAATCGTGGCGTGTACTTTGAGACCACACCATACTGTGGAGGCCAATTCAGGTTGCCTTCGGCGCGCTGCTCAAATGCCGCATGCCTCGTCCAGTAGGGGTCAAACAAATGCGCGCGCCCAATGACACACAAGTCGGCCCGACCCGCCGCGAGCACGCTGTTACAGTCGGCGTAACTACTGATATTGCCAACCGTCATCGTTGGGATACCGGCTTCCAGTCTGATCCGCTCAGCAAAAGGCGTCTGGTACAGACGGCCGAACTGCGGTCGAGATTCTGGGGTGATCTGACCGCTTGAGACATCTAACATATCGCAGCCTGCAGCTCGCAGTATCCGCGCGAGTTCGACCGAATCATCCATGTGCCAGCCCTCGGGCAGCCAATCGGTGGCCGAGATGCGCACCATAATGGGTTTCTTCGAAGGCCACACACTGCGTACCGCGTGAAAGACCTCCATGGGATACCGAATTCGGCTCTCGAATGAGCCGCCATATCCATCTGTGCGTTGATTGGTCAAAGGGGATAGGAAAGAGTGCAGCAAATAACCATGGGCAAAATGTAATTCGACCACGTCAAAGTCTGCTTCATCGGCCATCAAGGCCGCGTTGACGAAGGCATCGCGGATTCTATCCATATCGGCACGATTCATTTCTCGCGGCACCGCGCTGTGGGGCAGATATGGAAGCGGAGACGCCGATATCAAAGGCCATGCATCCGACTCTAATGGCTCATCCATGCCGTCCCACATCACCCGCGTAGCCCCCTTACGGCCCGCATGGGCAAGTTGGATACCGACCTTCGCGTCGCTGTGCTCGTGCACGAATTGGGTGATCCGACGCCAAGCGTTGACATGCTCAGGTTTGTACATACCCGTGCACCCAGGGGTGATGCGCCCATCGCGCGTTACATTTGTCATTTCGGTCATCACCAGGCCCACCCCACCGATAGAGCGGCTTCCCAAATGGACCAGGTGCCAGTCGTTCGGCGTGCCATCCTCAGCCGAATACGTACACATTGGCGACAGCACGATGCGGTTTGTCAGCTCGAGTGCGCCGAGCTGATAGGGGGTCATCATCGGCGGCGGCACCGCAGAGCTATCCACACCACTCTTGCCGGCATACCAGCGGTCTATCCGCTCTACAAAGTCAGGGTCACGAACGCGTAGGTTCTCATGGGAAATCCGTAAACTCCGTGTCAGGAGGCTAAAAGCAAATGCCTCAGGCTCAAGCTCTCGAAACATCATCTCGGTGTTCTCAAACCACTCGAGGCTGACTTGTGCCGCTCGCTGCGTGCTATCGACCAACGGTTTTCGTGCGTCTTGATAGGACGCGAATGCCACTTGCACATCATCGTTTGCATTGAGCGCATCACTGAGCGCAATAGCGTCTTCCATCGCGAGCTTAGTACCGGACCCGATTGAAAAGTGAGCGGTGTGAGCGCTGTCACCAAGTAGAACAAGCTTTTCATGATACCAGCGTTCGCAGCGAACCGTCGGAAACTGTCGCCAGATGGAGCGATTGGTCAGCAGTTTGTGCCCTTCAAGCTCATCTTGAAAAAGCGCTTCGCAATAAGCCGCTGTCTCAGCTTCAGTCGCCTCAGACATGCCCGATGCACGCCACGCCTCCTCGGTTGTCTCGACAATGAACGTGCTCAGACCATCTTCAAAATTATAAGCGTGTACGCGCCATAGACCGTGTTCATTTTCTTTGAAGTAGAACGTAAATGCAGGGAATTGACGCTTGGTGCCCAACCATGTGAATCGATTTGGTCGCGCATCGATCGATGGTTTGAGCGCAGCGGCGGCGTCCTCCCGCAAGCGGCTATTTAGGCCGTCTGCGGCGACGATGACATCTGCCCACGCGAGGTCCTCAAGATCGTCGACGGTTGTCTCAAAAGCCAGCTCAACCTCGAGCTCTCGACAGCGCGCGTGCAAAATCTGCAGGAGCCGCTTGCGCGACAAACCCGCAAAGCCATGTCCCGTGGACGTGAGGCATTGGCCGTGAACATGCACGTCAATGTCATCCCAGTGGGCAAAGTTGGACGCAATTTGCGCATAAGTAGTCGGGTCTGCCTTTCTAATGTTGTCAAGCGTTGCATCGGAAAAGACAACACCGAAACCAAATGTATCGTCGGCTCGGTTCCGTTCCAAGACACGTACGGTTCGCGAGGGGTCATGACATTTGAGTAAAACCGCAAGGTAGAGTCCGCCCGGCCCACCGCCAACGATTGCAATTTTCATGCGCGCTTGCTCCTCATATTCGTCGGATACTCTACGAGAGACCCTATCATCTTAGTGGCACGCTGCCCCATCTATTGTTGCCGGTCCGACGCAGCATCGAGCGATTCCAAGACGGATTGAATCGCGTCTGTACGATTCTGCTGCAATCGCCCAAGCTCAATGTATCGAGCGAGCATCACCCGCGTTTGGGCCCCAACTTTTGTGAAATGCACCTGCAAGACACGCTCTAAGTCAAAGGGCGTGAACCGTGGCGCCAGGTAAGTCAATAACTTGAGCAACCAAACCTGCGTCATAACATAGGCCCTCAGCCGAACTGATGGACCCATTGAGATCTTTATCATCTGGCGTGCGGCGCGCGAAACAAGGCGAAGCCTTGCCCCCTCACGCAGACGCCGAAACGTCCACCCCGCCTCCTCTAAGGCCGCGACTAAGGGCATCAGTATGCCACTGCCAAACTTGAGCTGTAACGCGACGTCGGCGATGTGCTTGGCTGGCATTTCACCAGCGTTGAGCGTTCGTACGATGTCATCAACCACCGACGACGATCCGGAGAAGTTGGCACGGCTCAGTGGTGGGAACCACCAACACATGGTTTCCCGATGGCTCGGTTCGACCAACGCACGGTCAAAACTCACCAGCGTGATCATGCCACGTATGACTCGGTGTTCGCCGAACGCATCGACCACCCGTTGATAATCGTCTAAGCCTGGTTGAAGCGTCACAACGCTCGCTTGCCCGGCGACAGCCTCAACGGCAGCGATGAGCGCATCGGTGAGTGCAGTGGAATCAATACAAAACCAAACTTGGTCGAATTGGTCTGGCTCGACCGCGTTCAAATCGGTGAGCGTGGCATAGGCCTGGAACAAGGTCGTATCGCTCACCGCTGCGTTCAAACAAGCAACAGCGAGGCCCTGCTGCATGGAGGCCTCGTATTTAGGCTTGATGAGATAGGTGACATCATAGCCACCTTTGGACAGATGATATCCGTACGCCTGGCCAACAGCGCCAGCGCCAACCATGAGAATCTTGGGTTGCTTACGAGTCTGGTTATCCGCCAATTTGCCCGCCAATTACCGTTTCTATCATCGACCTACGCACGCATTTGACCCGAGTATTCTAAGCATTTCAATGTTACCTACTTTTCGTATCAAAGTCGTGCATCCTCGCGGTGAAGACATGCATCGCAAATATGCCATGTGGCAATCAAGGTGATGTCGCTCACCGAGACCACCCCCGCCGTCTCGCGGGCACCTTGTGCGATACGCAACAAGACATGTTCAGTCTTGGTACAAAGGGATTGCACAACCGGTGAGCGCGCGCCCTTGGACCGACGTGTCGCGTGGATTTGTGACATGAACGTTACTCGCAAGCTTTGACTTGTGTGATTCAATCGGCAGTGTAGAACCCAGGAGGCAGTGTCCCATGTATCAACGAACAGCAACCGAAGAACTCATTCAGCAGGTGCTCAATGAGGACTACATACATCTGCGGGGTAAAGACTACCACCTGCGTGAAAACCTTGGTGATGACCACTGCGAGGTCGAAGTCCAACTCTCGAGAAGGTCGCCGCAGGAAAGCGTGGATCAAATTATCGGCCGAGGCGTTGGTTTCATCGACGCGCTCTATGACGGATTGCTGGCACATTACGCGCGTGAGTTTGCATCTCTAAAGACTCTGAAATTCAAGTCTTTCGAGGTCACCGGTGACATGGCGACCTCGACCAAGACGGGAACCGATGCCGCGTGTGTCGTGACACTGGTGGTTCAAAACTCCGATGGCCGGGACTTTCGGTTTGAAGAATCGGGTCGGTCACTCGTAGCGACCAGCCTAAGGGTCGTCGTGGAGGCGGCTGAGTACTTCATCAATTCAGAGAAGGCCTACATCAGTGTTTATCGAGCTATGTCTGATGCAAAACAGCGTGGCCGACCAGATTTGATTGAGCGTTATATGGCTCAACTCTCGGAGCTCGTTAAAACCACCAGCTACTCTGACGTCATCGAGCGCATTCAAAGCACTTGAGCAGGCAGAATCCTCTCCGCCACACCGTACCATCGCTTAGTCAACGCTCCACGGGAGGTTTGTATTGGGATCTTCGGCCACCGCTTGCCGCTGGTTACAAGCATCGTCCATCAGTTCGCAGACGGCATTGTAAAGAATGTCACCCGCGCTTGGGGCAAGCAGCGAATACGCCGCATCACCAACGTTCGGGTGGCGTTCTAGTTTGGCCGCAACGACATTAGCCACCCGCCAAGGAGAATCTGCGAATTCGTCGAGCCACAACAGCGCACCGGCGTCTATGGGCAACTCGTCAAAATTCGTGCTCAACGAAAATACCCGCTCGCCGGGCCCAAGTATGAGGTCATCGCCCTGAGCTAATAACAAGCCATCACCGTCGGTCAACCGCCATCTTGCCGCATCTAGCGAGGTCGGGACATCGGCCATACATCGCAACTCATGAGTCGACCGAATATTTGCGAGGGTCGTTGGCTGCGCTGCGAGCATTGTCTCGATGACAGTCCCAACGCCCAAATCAGACCGACAAGGATAACCCATCGCGCAGAGTGCCAATCGACTGCTAGATTCATCACGAGTAAAAGTCCAAGCTGCATCAAGCATACCCTCGAATCGATTGACCACGTCACCCTGTGGTCTCAAGCTCCCGAGCCCGCCATTGCTACGACCAACAACCCAAAGCCCTTCGCGTTCGATCCCATCTATCGCTGAAAAACGTTGTGGGTTGAGCGGAAACTCAAGTTCGAATTGTAGGGTTCTCTCACCGACAGAGGTCGAGATGAGAATCTCTTGGTCGCGTGAATCGAGGATTCCATCGCCGTCCGCATCCATAAACTGTCTCTCGTCGAGATATGTCACTTCTTGAGACGCTCGACCCCGCACGTAGGACTGGTCCCATGCACCTGGAACCAACATCATCTGTGTTTGACCTGAAAAATGAACCAATTCCGCTTGGTACCGCAGACATCCGAACCCGCCACAAGCCGACGCATCCTCTCCCGAGACCCAATTTGGCGTAGGCTGCTCATCAACCAACCAATTTCTCAAGTGTGGCAACAGGCCCAACCAACTGGCGATTGCGACCCGCAGACTCGACATCGGGAGCCAAACCCAGCGTTGTTGTAATCGAAAGTTCACACCTGTCGTTGTTGCCTCATCAAGACGAGTCAAAACCTCAGCTGCAATCCGTCGTGCGAGGGCCTCCATCGGCGTCGATGAGCGCGCTGCCGAGCTGGCGGTATCGGTCATCCTCCCGCCACCATCTACATAGGCACCGTCCTCATCCGTGGACGGTATAAATAAGTCGCTACCGGCGACGTAAGTGTTCGTGGATGTGGAGGTCAACCAAATGACCGTCGCGCCCGGTAATTTTGACTCGAGATAGGTCCGAACAACGCCGACATAATCGGCTGTGAGTTCCGTACCGTCAGCATCGAAATTCGGCGTCGCCCCCCAGCCGAGCAGCATAACTTGGCTACGAGCGTTGTCTAAACCGTCAAGGGAGATCGCTTGGATACCTTTGTCAACCACGCCAGGTAATTGAAGCTCCCGCGCAAATATATGTTGGCTCTCACGTAATCTACGCAGGTCACGCTTGGTGATTTCGACACCTGCGGTCTCCGAATCGAGCATGCGCTGGGCATTGGCGCGGTCGTCCAGATCGAGAGGCGCGACAGGCAACTCAAAGTTGATTTGCCTGTACGCCACCGGCGTCATCTTATCGGCGGCTTGCCGAACCGCGGCGTCAATTCGAACCACCAACCGTTCATACCAGGCCTCGTCTACACCAGACTCGATCGGTAGCTCATCGAGGAACGCAAAGGCGCCGCGGCTGCGTAGGTGAAATGCATCTAATTGCTCCGTATGACTCGAGCGCCTACTCGGCCCCGACAGCCCTGTCGCATCGGGTGCCGATCTCACGCCCGTTACATGAATGCTCAATTGCTGCGGACTCAGCCCCAGGCGACCACGTAAACGCCTCTTCAGGTCGCTGATTCGACCCAAGTCCATTTCGTACAAGTCCAATGTGATGAGCACGTAAATACTCTCATCACGGTTGACCAGCATGACGCGGCCTTCTGGTGGGTTCTCAAGGTCAACATCCTGGGCGGGCCGGTCCATTTGCGGACCCCCGAGCCAAGCCGCATCGAATCGCCCATTCAGATTGGCATCATCGAAAGTATCGAGACAGGGGTCGTCTGGTTTGGCGTCATAGACGTTGCCATCGAAGCGACCCATGCGGTTATCCGGACATTCCGGTGATGCACGATCCTGCCATGTCTCAAAATAGTCTGGAATGAGACTGAACTCCGCGGCGCCCGCACGGGTCAGACCATCTTGCCTCGGCTCAAAAAACGGCTCATCCAAGTTGGATGCACATCGACCACTCGGCTGACACCAAGCGCGGTCTCCGCAATCGTCATCCACTGTGCAGCCATCGAGACCTAAGTCTGGTGCTGGGAAGACATCGGCCCCACCGTCCGCTTCGTCTGGCAGTATGCTCCCATCAACCGGTGCAGGTGAAGCGGCCAGATCTAAGTGAACACGCACCGATTGGGCTGGCAGCGGCTCGCAACCGAGCTGCGCGACAACGGCGGTGAACCAAATGAATGCTGTGATGAGGCAGCGGCGTTGCACTGGTCGCTTATCCAAGTCAATGAGGTCACCGGCCTACGATACTGAAGAGCAGGCGTTTGGTTCAAACCTCCAAGGGTGATACATTATCTTACATGTATCCTTCCGCCAAATTTTTGCCTAGTTTATGGTGTTTTTTCGCAACGCGTTTGCGGCGTCTGAAATCAACTCTGAACCGTGACTAACGTATACCGCTATACATAAGCGACGGCAGTTCGCAGGCCATATCAGTCCTTGTGCGCATCGGAAGGCGACCGGTCAACACATCGGCGCAAGAACGCCTGGGACTTATCGTCGGCCGCGACAACGAGCTTGTTTTGCACATCGGCAAGAAATCGAAATGAGAGACTTCGATCAGCTTTGTCAGCGCTTAGAGTGATGGGCACTTGGCTGTCGAACCAGGCCCGCGCATGCGTCTCGACGATGACACGATGGGGCTTTAAATAATCGCGGGCATAGCCATAGAGATACGCGTTTGTTGCAGGTCCACACTTGAGCACTTTGAGTAATGTCTTTGCGTTGCGCTGTGCTTCGATATCAAAGCGAGCCTTCAGACTCACAACACCAACGATGGCGGTGGTCAATGAGACGAGGAGTAAAAGACGGGAGGCCCACGGTTTCATTTGTCCTTCGATTTGATGAGATCATCGAGTCCAGCCTTCTCGGAATCACTCAGCTTTTCAAGCGGCGGTGCTGTCCGTGCATTTGTCGACACGCTGCTGGGCTTTTTCCGCTTGGTTGAAGGCTGGCTGCGAGCCGATTTTGCTTTCTGGGATGATGGTTTCTGAATCGGAGGACGTTTCTTGTTGCTAGCAGCCGGTTCGACCTTGGATTTGGTCTCAGTCGCGGGAGAGTCAAAGAACTTGATTACGTGATTGAACGGTGTGTCCCCCCCGACCTTTACGAAGGCGAGAAGAGTGAGCACAACAAAGAAACCTAGACCAAACCCAATCCCTTTGAGCGCAGCCTTCTCATCTCGTCGACGCCGCGGCGGTGGCGCACTCCGCCCCTGTCTGGATGCACCCTTACGGCTGCGTTTCTGGCTGCGTTTCGCCATGGTCACTCCCCTCTATTTCGGTCCAAGGTGCTCTTTTGAATGATAAATTCGACTCTACGGTTCTTGGACCAAGCTGTCTTGTTTTCGCCCGGGTCGAGGGGTTGCATTTCACCATAACCTTTCGCGGTCAGACGGTTGGACTCCACGCCCTCCTCAATCAAGAATTCACGGACCGCGTCAGCACGACGCTGACTCAGGTCGAGGTTGTACGTGTCGTCGCCCCGACTGTCCGTGTGACCTTGCACCTCAAGGGATTTAATCTGAGGATACTTCGTGATGGTCGCAGCGATCTGCTCGAGCAGCTCGTGGCTCTCAGCCTTAATTGTCGCTTTATTCGTCTCAAAATAAATTTTGTCGGTGATCTCAAGTTTGTCCCTGGTCACGATTATCTTTGCTTCTGGACAGCCATCCTCGTCGTCTATGCCATCGTAATTCTCGGCCTGGTCCGGACATCGGTCTTTCAAGTCCGGAATCTTGTCATTGTCATTGTCTAAGTCGGGACAGCCGTCGTCATCTTCAAAGCCGTCGATATCTTCCGGCACCTTAGGGCAACGGTCCTTTCGGTCCGGAACGCCATCGCGATCATTATCGAGGTCAGGACATCCATCGCTGTCTTGAAACCCATCACGATCTTCGGGCTCGTCGGGACAACTATCACTACGGTCTTGAATTCCATCTCTGTCGCGGTCTCGATTGCCATCTGGACAGCCATCTTCGTCCTCGTACCCGTTTTTGTCCTCAGGTACGTTGGGACATTGGTCGAGCAGATCCACGATTCGGTCGAGATCATTGTCCTCATCGGGACAGCCATCGTCATCTTCGTAGCCATCCTTATCTTCAGCCCGGTAAGGGCATTCGTCTTCATCATCGTTAAAGCCGTCACCATCACGGTCCCCCGCAGTCGGCTCAAATACAATGCCCATAAATCCACGGGCATCAGGGTCACCGATTTGACCCATCAAGCCGCGAGAGACGCCGAAAGTGAAAAACGAGTTGCCGAGCAAGTAGAGCTTCATCCCGACGAGCACCTCGATTGGCATCGCGCGCTCTGCACCTGACGACAGCGGCACCTGTCCAAAGGTCTCAAAGACCAAATCTAAACGTTCTGGCGACACCGCCCATGCAGTGCCGAAAGCATAGGTGGCTGCTTGTCCAACGACGATAGGGTCTTCGCGCTGTGCAACGCGTACATCGCCGGCCTCGTTGGTGATGCTCACAGGCTCATCCAAGGCTTTATCCGAGCGTAGAATGGCGCCGGCATTAACCGCCATGACGACCGCGTCGCCAATCCGCCAATCCAAAATCAGCTTGGGTCGGATGACCACATCGGGGCGGTCGGACGTAAACGCATCCTCCTGACCTGTTGGGAAATGAAAGGTGCTCGCCACAGCCAGTCCCACCGGCAGCTCTTCGCTGTCGAGGATCTTCACCTTTAAATGAGCCTGCGCATCGCCAATGCCGTCACCCGCGAGCAGCGGCTCGTCGCCGGGCCCATCACCGTCGGCGCGCAGCACCGTCACAGGGAGCGCGCCACCGACCTCAACGTAATTCATAAACCCAAGGGTGAGCATGAATTGACCGGTGACCAAATGTTCAACGAGGGCTTGGGATTCACCATCTATGGTCTGCTTGACCGGTCGCCAGCCATAGTTCATGTATAGACCAATGCTCGGCTCGAGGGTACCAAGTGGTCGCGAGCGATCCACTGTGATCAAACTTCTTGAATCAAGCGCTGGCCTAAAGTTCTGCACGTCGAGGTTGTAGGGCTGCGCACTGCCCACGGCGGGTAAAAGCCCAGCCACGAGAACAACAAACATGCATAAATTAATTAAACGACCGCTGTTCATCCTACAGACAACCCTTACGCCTGAACTGTTTCTCTCTGGCGCCACGGATATTGAGCGATTCCAAATCTATGAATGCACCACAAGCAGCTCTCGCGCCATTTAGCTTGGCTGCACAGAGACGTAAGCACAAAGCCTCCATGATTCGCTTGTTGCGCTTACAACTCTTTCGTATGGCCCTATATTCGGCCTCAGCCTCTCTTCTCGAGCCGCTGAAAAATAAACCATTGGCGGCGATGAGGCGCTCGTTACAGCTCTTCGGTTTAGGCTTTTTGACCACCACTGCGGGGGCTTCGACCCGAGGTTTGGTCGACCGTTTTTCGGCTTTACGCCGGTCAGCGGAACGCTTCGGTTTTGGCTTTTGACGCGCTTGTTCTGACGAGCGTTTCATGTCTCTAGCCGCCTGTTGGTCTTGCACGAGTGCATCGAGTTCAACCTGCAGAGATGCTGCCTCCTGGCGGGCGAAGTCATACTTCTCCATCCGTCGGATAGACTTCTCGGCCGACTTAAGACGCTTTTTCTTAAGCGCCTTTTTTACACGTTTTTCCATCGCATCGAGGAAGTCCATCTGCGCTCTGTCATAGAGCGCCATCGCTTGGTCGTAATAGGGGCTGTCTTGCGTGATTGTCTCACTCTCCCTAAACACCTTCTCGAAGGCGTCTTTCGCCATCAAAGCCCTGAGCTTGTTGTAACGGCTCTTGTGGACCAGCCCCGCGTTTGCCTTTTTCAACAGAACGGCAGCCCGTTCGTCTTTTGGATACTCGTCTCGAATGGCACGTAACAAATCGCGCGCAAGCTCAAACTGCATCGTGTTAACCTTGTCCCGCGCATTCTCGAGTTGAGTGTCGAGTGAGGGGCCCAAGGGCTGCTTTGCTATGGGTGTAGCGGCGACGACGCGCTCGTTCTTGACGGTCTGCGCGTCTTCAACCGGCTGCAGAGCCGCGCCAACTTTTTCAATCTGGCTCGACGCGGTCTGGTTATCACGGGTGACTTCGCTGAGCACGTAGCCCAACAGGACCATACCGGCCGCAATAATCGCATACATTAGATACCGGACCGCCTGGCTACCTGCCGGTAAGATCACATCGTCAATGTCCGCAGTGGTGAACACATAAGGGTCGTCAGGGGCACAGAACCGCAGCTTTACGTGCCCCATCTCGATGATGTCGCCGTTGACCAATGTGCAGGTTGTCTGGGCTTGCCCGTTGACGATGACGCCATTCGCAGAGCCTAAATCGATCACTGTAAAGCGACCATCACGCCAGACAATTTTGGCATGATTACGAGAGATTGATCGATGATTCACGGTCAGATCATTGCCGTCGGCTTCATTACGACCCAGCATAATTTCGCGCCGAGACAGCGGATACACCTGTCCGCCTAAATTGCTGGAGACAACAACAAGCCGCGCGTGCTCTGACTCAGCTAAATGAACATCGGTGACTGGGGCGATATGGCGAATCTGAGTGACCACTGTATCCTTCGTGGCCTGCGGTAGTGCTTCTGGCTTTGTTTCCAGAACGAGCACATAGTCGCCGATTTGAATCGAGTCGTCGGCATCTAGACTACAGCGGCCAACGATTCTCTCGCCATTGACGAAGATGCCATTGTAGCTGTGTAGGTCTTCTAAAATGACCGTATCATTTTCGGTATTTTGGCCGATGGTGAATCGGGCATGCCGGCGAGATACATTACGCTCGGTCAGGCGAATCGTATTGCCCTCTTCTCGCCCAACCGTGATCTCATCACGAGCAAGCGGTACGACGTGGGTCGTCCCCTCGCCGTCTTCGATCACCAGACGCAGCATACAGCTTTCTACCAATCAAATGCCCATAGCTTGTGTTCGGGTCGCCCATTCACGACGACGAACATATCCGCCTGGCCTAAATCACCAACCACGTCACCAGTATACGCTGGAATAGGTGGAGTTGGCGACAAAATACCCAAGCCTCCAAGGCCTACTTACCATTACAGGACCGTCTCCGATAGACGGATCAGGTGAATCTCTCTCTTGCGAAGATTCTTAAGCCAATCCTTAAGCGCCCCGATGACGGTTGGCGAGGCCTCCGCGATGACCAATGCCTGCCCTTCAAGAACCAGCGCCACTTCGACTGCCCGAAGTTTCGCCTCGACGGCGGTGCCGGCCGCTTCGATGCGATGAGTTCTCGCAGCCGAACGAATGCCGAGTGCCCTCGCCTGTTGCTGAATGGATGCGCTCTCCGACGTCCGCTGGTCGAGGAAATAAAGTCCAGTCTCGGCGAGCACTTCGAGCAGCGCCCCAACATGACGAGGCGACTGCGTAAAGCCACCGCCCAGATGACCATCTGCGCCAACAGCACCTGGTACACGATTCAAAAATGTTCTGACCTGAGTCTTGACCTCATCGAGCGTCATTGCGCGCGTGAGGAAAGCAGGACCATCCATATCGTCGGACACCGACGGCTCAAGCGGTAAATGGGCGATGAACTCTCGGCCAGCCTGAGTGAGCTTGGTGGCGACTTCTCCGGCGTAGGGCTCATTGACAGAGACGGCATAGGTCACATCCTGGTCGAGCGCGAGCATCGAGTCGAGCAAGGCAGGCTCTTTACCCACATCAGCGATGACCACTGTCAGTCTGGGATCTGGCGGATATGCGCGCAACGCCAAGACCGGATTCGCGCCCTTCGCGATCGCGCGGTAGATGGGTCGATATGGTCGGTCGACGACGTTCGATCGAACCAACTGATATCCAGCCGGCTCAAGGCGACGCTTAATATTATTCATCAACGTAAGGCAGCTGTAAGTGGCAGAACAGGCAAAGCTCACCAAGGGCATGGTCTCGCTTCGCTTACGACCTTGTCCCCTTAGGGGGTGGCGTCCTTGGCGAATCACCTGGGATCGAATACCGGATGCCGCGAGCGTCTCTAAGGTGATGATACGCGCCGCCGACGGGTCCAACAATGGCGCGCCTGGTACGACAGAAGCGTCTTGAGCAGGCACATTCGGCACAACCGCTTCAGCGCTCGCGACCTCACCTGTAACCACTTTGGGTACCGGGAAGATAAAATGCTGCCCAATCAGCGCGACTGCGCCACCGAACATGGCGACCAAGACCCAACCAGCCAATCGCATCAATTGCATGATTCAACTCCCAGATGCATCCACATACCGACGAACGCTGTGGCTATCAATCATTCAGAAACCACGGTTCAGGGTCGGTCGGTATCTGCATCTCCCTGATCTCGAAATACAGCTGAGGGCCAATGAGCGAGCCCGAATCGCCAACCTTACCAATCATATCTCCACGATGCACCCGGTCGCCAACCACTCGATGAACGGTATCCAAGTGCCCGTAGATGGTATGAAATCCAGAACCATGGTCAAGAATAAGTAGGTTGCCGAAGCCAGAGAACCAGCCAGCGTAGGCGACACGCCCATGATAGACCGCGAACACTGGTGTGCCAAGCACCGCAGCATAGCGAACGCCGTTTGCGATATGTTTCGACCCGGATTCTGGGTGTTCATACGGTCCGAATGACTGCGTCAGGTCACCATCCACCGGTCGGGGCAGACGCCCTTTCTGCACAGCAAAGCCGTCGGCAGAACCGCCGTTTACTGAACTCATACCGCTGCGTTCAAGGGCCCGCTGATGTAGCTTGTCATTCACCACACGTTGTTTCTCGCGCAACCGCTTTAGCGCGATCATTCTCACCTGTTTTTCTCTAACGATTTGGCCCTCGGTCACAGTCATCAGCTGCCGTTGAGCGTGGACAGTATCCATCGCTACGATCCTCAGCCGTTTGAGCTCTCTTAGTTTAGCTTCCAGGCGATGGAAACGCTGCACGAGTTTAAGATCAGCGCGAACGACGGCCGCAATATAACCACGGCGGCGCAGCCAATCATTTTGTGAACCTGACCCCAATACCAAGCGTCTGATGACGGCGTCATCGAGATTGAGATTTGAACGCGCCCTCAAACGTCTCTTAAGACGATCGTGCCACCGACCGAGTTGAGCTCTAGATTCGGTGATTCGATCATCGACGAGCGTGACCTGGGCCTCCCGCTCTTTGAGCGTCGACGACAACGCCTGTCTCTCCTCGTTGAGTTTTTCCAGTGAACGGTCAAATCCGTCGAGCGTATTCAAGCGCGCGTTTTCTTCCCGAAAGAGCGCTTCTGCCTCAAGTGCCATCTCATCGATCTCATCTGCTTCGGTGGCCTGTCCGATAAACCACGGCGCCATCACGATAGCCACCGTCAACACCCGTGCTCCCCAGGGACTCATGATGCAAGCTCGAGCCATACTAGTCTTGCTCTCTCAAAAAACGGGAGGTAGCCAGGTGGCTTGCGCCGATCCCAATGCTCGCAGCGACGATGAGAACAAGGACGACAAGTTCGAGCCCGATAAACCGGAGCGCAGACGATACATTGTCAAATTCAACAATGAATTCTGCCATCGGCAAGACACGGACGAGCACCCAGGTCAAACCCAACGCGAAACCCGCGCCCACGAGACCCTGAAATGCCCCCTCGAGATAGATGGGCACCCGGATCACGCTATTCGGCGCACCAACAAGCCTCATGACCTCTATCTCATCACGTCTCGCATACAAGGTCAGCCGCGCGGTATTCGTGATGATGAAGACCACGGCGAATAAGACCAAGAGCGCAATGGCAAAGCCACCGATGCGAAAATACTCTCGAAGTCGAGATATCTTTGAGACCATATCAGCCCCGAAATCAATCTTCTGAACTTGGTCGATCCCGTCGAGTTGACCGAGTTTCTCAACGACGCGGGCGCGGGCTTGTTGATTACGATGCGCTGAGACGAGAACGATCTCAATACTCGCCGGCAGCGCATTCTTGTCGAGTCCATCGAGCAACCGACGGTCGTCGCCTAAGGCAAGCGCCAAGTCATCGTAGGCTTGCTGTTTGGAAAAGACTTTAGTCGATTGTATCTCTGGCCAAGAGCGAAGTGTTTCTGAAATGGCCTTTAAGTTTTCGTTCGTCGTTTTGTCATGAGCAAAACAGATGATACCCAGACCACGACCCCAGCGGTCCGCAAGATCGTCCAAATTCGACGCGAGCACTAAGGTCACGCATAGAACACTCATCGACACCGTGGTTGTGCTAATCGCGACGATCTGTAGAAGGGGCGACCGCAAGACAGAGCGAAACGCCTGGCGTAAAAAATAACGAAGTCGATTGGTCCCCATCATATGTCACTCTTGATGCGGCCATGTTCAAGCGTGATCACGCGTTTGCCCAAGCGCTCCGGAAGCCGCAGGTCATGGGTCGCAACAAGAATGGTCGTACCGCGAGCATTGGCAGCTTCAAGTAGCCCCATAATTTCTAGGGAGAGCGCCTGATCGAGATTGCCAGTCGGCTCGTCCGCCAGAATGACCATAGGCTCATTGACCAGGGCGCGGGCAATGGCGACACGTTGCTGCTCGCCGCCTGACATCCGAATCGGTAACGACTTTGATTTATGTGCAAGCCCGACCTGTCTGAGAATTGTACGCACTCGGTCACGTATTTCATGCCGTGGGCGGCCGAGCACCTCTAAGGTGAACGCCACATTTTCGAATACAGTACGTCGTTGGAGTAGTTTGAAGTCCTGAAAAACAACACCAACGTTTCGCCGCAGGATAGGCACGCTGCTGTGGTCGAGACGACCAATGTTATGACCGGCGACAATCACCTCTCCAGATGTCGGTTTCTCAGCTGCAAACAATAAGCGCATCAATGTGCTCTTACCAGCGCCAGAGTGGCCCGTAATAAACGCGAACTCACCCTTATCCAGGCGCAGGGAGACATCGTCTAAGGCGCGATTATCACGCCCATAGAGCTTGGTGACATGAAACAATTTGATCATCGCAGCGAAGATGTATAACGGACGTCCGACGATGACAAGACATCAGGACGAAGACTTAGCTCAGGGTGTGATCGCGAAAGGCCTTAATCGCCTCGAGATGATGACGACGAAGAAATGATTGAGTATTAATTTGCGACGAAGTCGGTGCGTCTTCTGCGTGTGTGAAGACGATGCTGCCCTGGCGAAAAAACACGGTCTGATAACGCTGGTTGAGGTACTCCGTCTGCACGTCATAGATAATCGCGTCGAGCTCGACACGCGTGACGAGCCCCGCGCTCACGCGACACCATCCATGAGGTCGATATGCTCTAGACGAATACTGCCCACCCGCGCCTGGTCCCAGAATCGTCGAGCAACGCTTTCGACATGATCTGGCGCGTCGGTCACGTAGAATGACCGACGGGCGGGCCCCGTCCCATGCTCGAGACCGAGCTGCTGTAGTAATCGAACCGCGGCTTCAGCGACAGCGGTCGCAGAATTGACAATGTCGACATCGCGCCCCAAGACAGTGCGCAGCACCCGCTGTAAGAGGGGCTGCAAGAGCGGATAATGGGTGCAACCGAGAACCACCGTGTCGACATCCGTACCAACCAACTGCTGAACATACTCCATCGCCACGCGCTCTGTGACCTCATGTTCAAGCCACCCTTCTTCGATTAAGGGGACAAAAAGCGGGCAGGCGATCTGGTGCACCGTGCGACCGGGTTCAAGCTCTTCGATTGCCAGCCGGTATGCGTTCGAACGTACGGTGGCGCGTGTGCCAAGAACAGCGATGTCACCACCTCGAGATCTTTGTAGTGCCAGCTTGGCTCCGGGGCGAATCACACCCAGGAAAGGCAACGCCGTCCCGTCGGCCAAGCCACCAAGGCCCTGTGCCGAGACGGTATTGCAGGCGACGATCACCATTTTGACGCCCTGAGTTTTCAGAAAAGAGACATTCTTGCGCGCGTATCGCACCACAGTT
This sequence comes from Bradymonadia bacterium, assembly GCA_049889275.1. GTDB lineage: Bacteria > Myxococcota_A > Bradymonadia > UBA7976 > UBA1532 > UBA1532. The sequence continues at coordinate 18,024 of JBMHDS010000048.1, forward strand.
GCCGGAGAGCGTGTGCCATAGGGCACCCGTGCGGTGTCTCCGAGATAGACGATATTCTCATCTGCAAGGCGCTCGGCGACGGCCGAAGCGACCGTGAGGCCACCGAGGCCAGAGTCAAAGATCCCGATGGCGCCTTCGCTGTTTGTTTTAAGCCGGTTCATCGGGACCCACTGATTGAGAAACACACTGTCTCAATTACGCCGAATCAATGAGCGAGACAAGGGTCTCAAACGAGCGGTGGGAGGACAGGCGTGAGGACTCGCTCTTTTAGCGACACGTGTGAAAGGTCAAAACGTCTTCACGCTGCGCACCATTCAGGGTTCGATAGCGCACACCAAGACGAATGGTTGAGAACTGGGCTTCTTCGACCATCGGCCCCGAGTTGTCCACAAATTCATATCGATGTGTCGGCGCCCGCGGCTGTGTGGGCAGCGCATCGAGAAAGCAATCACCAACAAAACTCTGCGTCATCGCACCTCGGGTCTCATCGAGCGCACCGTTAACCTCGACAAAAGTTTCACCTTGGCCGTAAGCGTCAAGACAATTGCCGTTCGCGTCGTTAAATCGCGCCGAAATGCTAATGCGTCCGCCAGGTCCCAAAAAGTAGGTGTTCTCATCACCGACAACACCGGGAATACGACAAAGTTCACTGGCTGGGTCGCGATAGCATTGATCTGGCGCATTGCATTCAACCACGATTGAACTCCGCTCGAAATCAGCCGGCCCGGTCCACAGAACATGGGTCGCCTTCCAAATTTCGGTGTCCTTATCCCAGTCGTCATTTCCTTCAGACCAGACGCCATCGTTGTTGGTGTCACGAAATGCCTCAGCGTACGGCTCATCGCCGCGCACGGGTAAATCGACGCTACATTCGCCGTCGTCATTCGCATCGATGCAAGGCTCCGCCAGGTCCATGTGGCTGAGTTGATAATCGACGTCCGGGTCCCATACCTTGTTTCCATTTGTGTCCACAAAGTCTTCTTCACCACGGGTGACGGCAACCACCGTGACCAAACCGTCTCGCGGGTTGAACTCCGAGTTCAAGTAACGTTCGTCGAGCGCGGCCTCATAGCCATTTGCAGGCACATCTACGATTTCATAGGGCCCTGGAGGACCGATGCGGAGAACAGTACTGGCGATCCCCCCCTCGTCGGTCACACCCGCTTGGTCCACGCTGCCGGCCTCCGTCAAAAAGAATACCTGCGTGGCGATGTCGACACGGCCTGCAACACGGTCGGAAAGTTGTGCGATGCAACGGGTCGAGTCGTTCTGACCGATGCCGAATAAGTAATTGTCCCAAGTCGGCCGCGCCGCAAAGGCAGAGATGACAGGCTCTTCGCACAAGAATTGAAAGCCACTGGCCGATGGAATACCGCCGCGAATCACCACCGTCGCGCTGCGCGCCGTCAGAGGGCCGCCCTCGTCGATGCTGGTCTCAGCCTCCACAGTAACCACACCTGGCGTACCGCCGGCAATCAATCGAACCGCAACAACGCCATTTTCATCGGTCTGCGCCATCATCGGCTCCAGCGCTACATTGGGCGGTGGATTGTCCGATAATCGGAACCGAACTGGCAGGTTTGCCAAGCCGTCTCCCATCTCGGTCGCCGTACCATTGAGGTCGATCACCTGGAATCTGAGCAACACATTATCGGGTCTGCCAAATGCAGAGTCCTTGATACCGATCTCGAGGTCCGACTCGTTATCGGGCGCCAAAAAGCGAATAGACCATGCCGGTGGTCTCTCCGCATCAGCTGCGTCAACACCGGCGTCTTGCGACCCGAAATCGATGCCTGAATCGATCAGCGGTAAGCCACTACACTCTCGATTGTAATCCAGCGGAGACAAGCACCGGACCGGAAAAGGACCGGTGGTCAGCTCTACCGTGCGGGCCTCATCACCATCAGCATCGATTTCATAGCTGGTGATCGTCGCCACAACCGACACAGTGCCCTCCCGAAAACAAACAACCTCGTCACGCGCCTGCGCGCCCACAAAAGGCAGGTCACCACTCGTCGTGATGAGTTCGGTGCTCTCCGCAGATGACTTGAAAAAAGCCGTCGCTAAGTCGGCCTCGTCGGCAAAACTCAATTGTACCGTCGTACCCGACCGCAGGTCACCTGTCGGTGTGCGCGGGTCACGGCCGGTCACCGTAACCACGACGGTACCGCTTTCATCCTCGGCGACGGGCGCTGAGTTCCGACCACAACCACCGGTTGCGAGTAGGCTGAGAGAGGGTTCTCCGAGAGTGAACTCTTCAGAGTCATCGACACAGCCGAAAATGGCTATGGTCAGTAGGATAAAAATCGCTCGCGATATCAATGGCTTCATGCCTCCACTCCTCTTCGGAGAAACCGTCATGGTTTGTTTAAAGCGATAGGTGCTCATATCGAACGTTACAAAGAGCAATGAAATCGTGTCAACATTCCAACGATTTATGCGAGCATTGACCTCGCGAGAAACGGTGGTATGTTGCGCAGCCGATAGCCAACTTTGACCTTTAAATGGGTATTTTTATCACATGACCACCGGTACAGAGAGCCAGTTTCACCTCACATCCCGCGAATCGTATCCGATCGACGATCTACGCCAAAACTGCGTGGAGGGTCGACGTCTCGTCGAGCTGTCGGGGGTTGAACTCGAGAATGCGTTCCTCGTGTTGAGCGATCTCGCACGTCAACTAGAGCAGCCTATGGTGATCTTGACGGCGCTCGAATCTGACGCGAAGCGACTCGTCGATGAGCTGCAAATTATCAACCGGACCCCCGGTCAGGTTGGTCATGTCCCCGCCATCGAAGCAAGTCCGTATGGACATCTCAGTCCAGACCGACGTGCCGTGATGGAGTTGCTGAGCGCACTCAATGCCCTCGCATGGGACCAGTGGCAGAACATGATCGTCGTCTCCGTCGCGGCGCTCATGCGACGGGTATTGCCCGCCGAGACATTGTTGGAGCACGCATTCATCGTCGACGTCGGCCAGGAGCTTGACCGACGTTCACTGCTCAGAACTCTAGCCGATGGCGGATATCGAGCCGTCAGCGTCGTCGAGGACCGTGGCACATTTGCCGTTCGAGGCAGCATCATCGACGTCTTTCCGGCAGATCGAGAAAGCCCCGTGAGAATTGAATTCTGGGGAGATGAGGTCGATTCGATCAGGACCTTTGATCCGGAAAACCAACGCACGCTGGCGGATGCTGGCCAACAACTGATGTTAGGCCCTGTACGTGAAGAGCTGTTCACGCAGACAAGCAAGCAGCGTGCGCGGCAAGCAATTCTCGATGCCGCCGCCGAGATCGATATGCCAACGAGGCAGGTGCAACCCCTACTCGATGACCTAGCAAACGGCATCCCGTTCATGGGAATTGAGGCCTTTAGACCGGCATTCGCAGGGGAATTGACCACCTTGTTCGACTATCTGCCCCAAAATGCGTTACTCGTTTCCGTTGATCCAATGGCGATCGCTGAGCAAGCGGTCCACGTATGGGATCACTACCAAAAGGGACGGGAGAGCTTCCTCGAAGACGGCGCGCTATCACTCCCGGCCGAAGTCCATGCGCTCAACCCGAATCAAATGAACGCGCGTACTGCTCAATTCAACCAGATACGGTGCCACGCGTTACAGATGGTCGACGAATTGGGGCTTGTGGAGGTGTCCGAGGAGCCACTGGCTTTTCGAATACCCCGCAACACGGGCTTGACCAACCAGCTTGCGCAGTCACGCGGGGAAAAAACGCCTCTGCGAGGGCTCGCCATTTGGGTTCGTGAACGCGTCGAGCATGGCATGCGTGTCTTCATCCCCTGTCGGCAAGAGACGCAGCTCGATCGTCTTGAACGGTTGCTCAAGAGCTTTGGCGTCGCCGTGAGTCGAAAGGCCCATTTTGAGCACTCAGACTTATTCGAGATCGGCTCGACCCAACCGGGTGCAGTCTTGTTGCGCGGTGATCTCTCTCAGGGATTTGAGTTGCTCAGTCGGGGGATAGCGCTGGTCACCGAGAATGAGATCTTTGGTCGACGAGCGCCGAAACGCCGCCAGGTCAAGCGAGATGCGAGCAATCCCTTTATCAAGGACTTCAAGGAGCTGAAGAACGGTGACCTTGTGGTCCACGTCGAGCATGGCGTTGGTCGCTATGCGGGTCTGAAGAAACTCGCTATGGGCCCTCATGAAAACGACTTCATCGTCGTAGAATTCGCCGGCAACGATAAACTCTACCTGCCTGTCTACAAACTCGGTCGACTGCAAAAATACTCAGGCGCGACGCAAGCCAACCCCAAAGTGGACAAACTCGGTGGCACCGCATGGCAAAAAGTGAGAGCCAAAGCGCGGAAAGCAGCGGAAGAGGATGCGCTTGCGATGCTCAAACTCTACGCTAAGCGGGAGGTCGCGGATGGATATTCCTTTAGTCCACCGGATGATTTCTTTAGGAGCTTTGAGGCGACGTTTCCCTTTGATGAAACCCCCGATCAGCTTCAATGCATCGAGGAAGTCTTGGCGGATATGTCGGCGCCACGTCCAATGGACCGACTCCTATGTGGAGACGTCGGTTTCGGTAAAACCGAGGTCGCGATTCGGGCAACGATGAAAGCGGTTCTTGACGGGAAGCAAGTCTGCATACTCGTACCCACCACCGTCTTGGCTCTACAACACTTCAAGACCCTAGAAAGCCGCCTATCCGGCTACGCCGTTGATGTTCGTCTTTTCAGTCGACTCGTGAGCACTCGCAAGACAAAAGATAATCTCGCCGACCTTAATGCAGGCCGCGTTGACGTGGCGGTCGGGACTCATCTGCTGCTATCGAAGACGGCGCAGTTCAATGACCTTGGGCTCCTCATCCTGGATGAAGAGCACCGTTTTGGTGTGAAGCATAAAGAAAAGCTCAAGGAACTACGGGCGCAGGTCGATGTGCTCGCGATGACCGCTACGCCGATACCGCGCACGCTGCAAATGAGTCTCACCGGTATCAGAGATTTGTCGGTGATAACGACACCACCCGTGGACCGCTTAAGCGTAAAAACTTACGTGTGTCGAGCGACCGATGAGGTGGTTCGGGACGCGATCTTAAGAGAGCTCAGCCGGGGTGGACAAGTTTTCTTCGTGCATAATCGAGTTCAGAGCATCGAGAACAGAGCCGCGTGGCTCGCATCGTTGGTGCCGGAAGCTCGCATCGTGATCGGGCATGGCCAGATGGAGCCCGCCAAGCTTGAACGCGTCATGCTGGATTTCACCGAAGGCACGCATAATGTTCTCGTCGCGACCACGATCATCGAATCCGGTATTGATATCCCCACCGCGAACACCATCCTCGTCGACCAGGCTGACCGGTTTGGTCTCGCACAGCTGTATCAGCTGCGCGGCCGGGTTGGACGGAGCAGAGAACGCGGCTATTGCTACCTCCTCGTTCCGGGTCAGGCAGCTCTCGACAAGGAGGCGCGCGCCCGGCTGGCGGTGATCCAAAAATTCACAGAGCTCGGCTCAGGCTTTCATGTTGCCAGCCACGACCTCGAGCTTCGTGGCGCCGGCGAACTCTTGGGTACCCGGCAGAAGGGACATGTCCAAGCGGTTGGTTTGGAGACCTATACACAACTACTCGACGAGGCTGTGCGAAAACTCAAGGGTGAACCTCAACCCGTTGAGGTAGACCCTGACATTAACATCCAACTCCAAGCGCGGATCCCGGAAGCATTCGTGCCTGAGACATCCATCCGCTTGATGGTCTATAAGCGCCTCGCCAATGCCGTCGATGAAGAGCGCGTTCTTGAGATCGCAGAAGAGGTCGTCGACCGTTTCGGGACACCGCCTCAAGCATTTGTGAACTTGGTGGATGTGATGCGAATTCGCACCCTCGCCCGCACATTAATGATGCCAACCGTCGACCATTCTCCAAAGCAGTTCTCCTTTGTTTTTCATCCTGAGACACCGCTCAAGCCAGAGGCGATATTTGGTCTGCTTCAGCAGAAGAACAGCCGATGGCGGGTACCTGCAGACTATCGGCTGAGCTATCGACTCAGTCCCGAAGAGAGCACAAAGAGCGTCGAGAGTCTCAGAATCTGCTTGCAGCATCTCGCGGAGTTAGCTACCGAGCCTTAATGCGAGGAGAATAGAATTTTGAAAATGACAACACGCATCGCCAGCTTGTGCCTCGTCGGCATGCTCTTCGGCTGCGGAAAAGACAGCGCCAAAGGCACCGACTACGTGCTCGCACGGGAATCGAAGCTGTCTGAGGCCGAGCAAACTCAAATCGTCGCCAAGATCGGCGAGAGAACCATCACGTTGCAGGAGTTTGAAAGCCGCCTAAATCAACAATCGGTATTTGCCAGAAATCGGCACAACAGCCCGGCGCGCAAAAAAGACTTTTTGGAGAGTCTCATTCGCTTCGAGCTGCTCGCCGTGGCTGCGGTCGAGAAGGGGTATGATAAGGACCCTGATGTGCAGCTGGCTATGAAGCAAGCCATGGTCAAGCGCTTCACCTCAAAAGAGCTCTCTCAACTTGTGAAGATGGCAGACATCACGGAAGCCGAGTTGAAGACCTATTACGACCAAAACCCCGACGAGTTCAATCGACCCGGTCAGGTACGCGCTTCACACATCGTGCTCGGCGACGAGGCTGGCGCGAATCAACTCCTCGCTGCGTTGAAGGCAGATATTGCTAAACAACCGGCCAAAGCGCGGGCGACTTTTGGCGAATACGCGAGCAAAACGACCATTGATGACGCCACCAAGGCCCGAAGAGGCGACCTCGGTTTTTTTGGGGAACCCGGTAAGAGTGCCGTCAAGCGACCACAAAATGCACCGACGGTGCACAGCGAGGTCGCAAAAGCCGCATATGCTGTGACAGAAGTCGGCGGCCTGTATGACCGCGCCGTCAAAACGCCAGCCGGATGGCATCTCGTGATGAAAACTGGATATCGGCGGCCATTTACTCGCTCGTTCGCCGACATGCGGAACAAACTACGTCTCAAGCTATTTCGCCAAAAGAAGAGCGAAGCGATGGAGGCCTATGTCAAGGACCTGAGACAGCGTGCAAAGATCGTGGTCAACGACGCCGCGCTTGAGGCGGCCAAGATGGCCAGACCAAGGCAGCCTGCACCTCGAATCGCCCCTCCGGCACCGCTGCAAAACGCGCCCAAAGGACCTTAGATGCGACATACGATTCTGTTCCTCTCTCTACTCTTCATCTCCCATGGGCATGCGCGCATCGTCGATCGCATCGTCGCGATTGTAGACGAGAGCGTGATCACGCAATCGGAGCTTGAAGACTCGGTTAAAGTTGAGCTCGCGCGTCTCGGCCAGGTCGCCGACCAGAAAACACGGGCGGCGAAACGCGCGGTCATCTTGAAGCGTGGTCTAGATGCTCTCGTTGGACGCAAGCTCATGACGCAAGAGGCGGGTCGCCGCAGCATCAAAATCGCCGACAGCGACGTCGACCAACACCTTCAGCGAGTCAAACAACGACAAGGCTGGGATGACCAAAAGTTGGAAATGTACCTCACGAGTCAAGGCATGACGCTGACCGGGTTTCGCGCGGCGGTTAAGGAAAATCTCCTGGAGCAGCGGGTTGTTGGCGTCGTCCTGGGTAGCCGCATCCGCGTCACCGATCGAGACCTCGAAGATTTCTACAAAGAACAGCGTACGAAGATGAAACGGGAATTCGAAGTCGAAGCGGCCCACATTGTGCTGAAGGTCGCGACCGGCGCGTCTGTGGATGATGAAGCTGCCGTGCGTCAGCGGGCGGTCGATATTCTCGGTCGTTTAAAGGCCGGCGAGGCATTCGACGCGCTCGCGAGTGAGCTGAGCGAAGGCCCCCAGGCAAAGAGCGGCGGTCGCCTCGGGACACTCCGTCGCGGTAACCTCAACCCAACGCTGGAAGACGCGATCTTCTCGATCGATCCGGGTCAAATCGATGGTCCTTATCGGACACCTTTTGGCTATCACATCATCAAGGTCCTCACAAAGCGCCCACTGCCACCCAAATCGTTTGAACAAGTCAAAGGTGAGCTGCGCAATCAGCTCAGACGACAGAAGCTCGGTGCGGAGATGGAGAAATGGGTCGCCGAGCTTAAAACCAAAGCGTTCATCGAACTCAAGCCGCTCAAATAACAACCAACGTCTGACCCGCTATCTCAACGCTATGACCAAGCTGCAGGACTGATTTCTTTCACTCATTCACTGAGCGGTCTATGCTGTGCTCATGGACAAGCAACACATCCTCATCATCGACGATGAGGAAGACATTCGATTTATGCTTCGCCTCCATCTCGAGCGTGCCGGCTATCAGGTCACCACAGCGTCCAACGTTGTCGAGGCAAGAACATCCCTGCGAGAGGCGTCCATTGACTGTGTATTGTCCGATCTGGTTATGCCAGGAGGAAGTGGGCTCGAGTTACTCGATCTGATGCCCGATGAACACTCGACGTGCCCCTTTGTTCTCATGAGCGCTCACGCCGACATTGAAACCGCCTTGGCAGCCATCGAACGGGGTGCTTTTGACTTCGTATCCAAACCGTTCAAAGCCGAGGAGATCCTCTTCAGAATTAGGCGAGCCCTCGAACAGAGTCAGATGTCCAAACGCCTGAAAGCCCTCGAGGTTGCGCTTGATGAACAAACTTCTTTCGGCGGTATCATCGCTCGTTCTGCGCCAATGAAATCGGTCTTTCGAACCATCGAGAAGGTCAAAAACTTTCAGACGACCGTACTCATTACGGGAGAGAGTGGCACCGGTAAAGAGTTGGTGGCACGGGCTTTACACGAGCAAGGCCAACGCAGTCGCGCACCATTTATTGCGATCAATTGTGGCGCCATACCCGCCGCTCTACTCGAGAGTGAACTCTTTGGACATGTAAAGGGCGCCTTCACCGATGCAGCTCGCGACCGACGTGGGATGTTCCAAGAAGCCCATGAGGGCACCCTGTTCTTGGATGAGATTGGTGAATTGCCCCTTCAGCTACAGGTGAAACTGCTGCGTGCGGTGCAAGAAAAAGAGATCAGACCAGTCGGCAGCTCGCAGGCGATACCGGTCAATGTGCGGGTCATCGCGGCGACGATGCGAAACTTGAGTGATGAAGTGGCTGCCGGCCGGTTTAGACAAGACCTCTTTTATCGACTCAATGTTTTACCCATACAGCTCCCTCCGCTTCGAGAGCGGCCCGCCGACATCCCCTTGCTGGTCGAATATTTTCTGGCCCGTTTGGGCCCTGAGCTCAACACCCAGTCCATGGATGTTTCGGCTGCGGCGATGAAAATGCTGACCCATTACCAATGGCCCGGTAACGTGCGTGAGCTAGAAAACTTAATGGAGAGAATGCTGGTGTTGAGCGATGGCCCCTCAATCACTGTCGATGACCTGCCGACTGCAGTCAGACAGAGTCAACCTAAGACGACATACCCATTGGCCGAAGACGAGTTAAGCATCAAAAAGACCGTGCGCCATGTGGAAGAGCAGCTGATCAAACGCGCTCTCATAGCCACGGGTGGCAATCGAACAAAGGCGTCAAAGCTACTCGAGATTTCTCATCGCGCCCTGCTGTATAAGATGAAGGATTATGGTGTAAATTAGGTCAAATTTACGCTGCGCGTGGCCGCCGCACGTCACGGTCATCGTTTTTTGTGTGAACATCCTTTGCAAGTATCGCACACTGTCGTACAATATCCTCCATCATCGCCTGAATTGAGAGCAATCAGTAAACTTAGGCGACGGGACGCAGCGCTTTGCGCGAAAAGATTTATTATCCGGGCGAATTCATATATTTCCTGGTCAAAACTTGTAGGATCGAAAAAAGATCGAAAACGTGGGAGTGCTGTGAGGGTAGATAAGCCCTTGACCACTCGACGAGGCTAGTCGAATATCGGTTTACCCCGGGATGGGCGCACTGAGCGTTAGGGAGAGCTCGTTTAATGGCCAGAAGAAAAAATGCACTTGGTCTCGACATCGGTTCGAGTTCAATCAAATTGGTCCAGCTTCGGGAAACGAAGAAAGGGATTCACCTGGTCAATTTGTCGGTGGCAAGTCTGCCGCCCGAAGCCATTGTAGATGGCGCGCTGATGAACACGAGCGCCATCGTTGCGACCATTCGAAACATGGTCGACAAGCTCAAGCTGAAGGTGAAAGACGTCGCTCTGTCCATCAGTGGGCACTCGGTCATCATCAAGAAAATTGGTCTGCCGGCAATGACTCAGGATGAACTTGATGAAAGCATCAAGTGGGAAGCTGAGCAGTATATTCCCTTCGACGTGAATGATGTGTACCTCGACTATCAGGTGCTCCAGTCGAGACCTGAACAGGGTCAGATGGACGTTCTGCTCGTCGCCGCCAAGCGCGACATTGTTGATGAATATGCCGGCATTGCTCGGGAGGCTGGCCTAGAGCCGGTGGTCGTGGATGTAGACTGTTTCACTGTGCAAAATGTATTTGAGACGGGCTATGGATTTCCGCCGGGCGAGACGGTCGTTCTCATCGACGTCGGCGCGTCGATGATCAGTATTAACATCATTGCCAACGGCATGACGACCTTCACACGTGACATAAACATGGGTGGCAATCAGTACACGGAAGAATTGCGTAAACGTCTGGGTATATCCCATGACCAAGCGGAGTCCTACAAGATTGGTGGTCAGAACGCCGATGGCGTGGTTCCACAGGAAGTCGACCGCATTCTTGCGTCTGTCAGTGAAAGCCTCGCAAATGAGCTGCACCGCTCACTAGATTTCTATTTGGCGACGTCATCGGAAGGCCGGGTGTCCCGTATCTATCTGTCGGGCGGTACTGCGCAGGTGAGCTCTCTCGCACCGACGATCGAGAGCCGTGTTGGTGTACCTGTCGAGTTGCTCGACCCGTTCAAAGCTGTGCAAGTCGACAACAAACAGTTCAATCTTGAATTTATCAATCGAGTACGAACCGGCGCAGCCGTCGCCGTTGGACTCGCCTTGAGGGGGCCGAACGACCGATGATTCGCATCAATCTACTCCCGATTCGCGAAGCCGAGAGGCAGAAAAGCGGCAGGCAGTTTCTGCTATTGGCGCTGATCCTCGTTATGGGTCAGTGCGCCTTTCTGTTTATCGTTCATGGCGACACGGAAGAAGAGTTAAAGCAGGTCAAGAAGAGCAATAGCGAGCTGACCAGGACACTCAACAACCTCAAAAAGAGAACCCGTGCCGTCACCAAATTGAAGGCGCAACAAAAAGAGTTAGAGCGTCAAAAGACTGTTCTCAACGGCCTCGTCGATGGCCAAAGTGGGCCGGTGAAGATGCTCAACGAACTGTCGATGATGCTCACGCCCATCGAAGATCCCAAAGCCAAGTTGAGAGTCAAAGCGCGCGGTTGGAATCCGGACTGGGATCCTAAACGAATTTGGATTGACCAATTTCAAGAGAGCGCACGCACTGTAAAGATCAAGGGGCTCGCAAGAAGCAACGAGGATGTGGCGGAGTTTCTCAAGCGGTTGAACACCTCTCGGCACTTTGTGAACGTCGAGATCAACTATTCATCTGCGACCCAAGTCAATCAGCTTGGCGATGTGACATTTTATAAGTTCGAGTTCGTTGGTCTCGTCATTTATGGCGTCGCCGACATCAAGCTGCTTGCCGAAGGGAAACTCGGCGAAGCCCAGAAATCGAAGTAGCAGGCAGCGGGACGCGAGGGGAACGAGAGCAATATGGCAAGCTCAATGGACAAACTAGCTGCGGCACCAATGTCGAGCAAACTATTCATGCTGGTGTTCCTTCTCGGCTTCGTCGGCTTTGGTTGGTGGACGCTTTACTACAGTGAGCTGTTAGACAAGCTCGAGAAGGCGGAAAAAAAGACGCCATCCCTAACGAAGAAAGTCGCGCAAGAACGGTCTGCGCTCAAAGAACTCACCAAATACCAAGAATTGATCGACAAGTTGCGCTTAGAGCGGAACCGCATGCGCGACCGTCTGCCCGAAAAACCGGCGATCTCTAAGCTGCTCGAGCAGATCCACAACCAAGCGAAGATCGTCGGGCTGTCAGTGGAGCGGTTTGAACGTAATCAGGCTCAGCGGGAAGAGCTGTACGCCCGAATTCCGGTCAAAATGGAATTGACCGGGTCCTTTCACGAGGTGGCTACTTTCTTCTACTATCTCGGGCGACTGACGCGGCTTGTGAATGTACAAGACATAGAACTCAAAACCCTTGGTCGCAAAGAAAAGCCCGATGGAACCATCGATCATCGAATTGCAGCAAACTGCTCAGCCACGACGTTCATGTACATCGCGCCGCCAACAGAAAATGCAGGTAAAGGAGCCCAGAAATGATGAGCGCGCTCCGTAAGCTGCTGCCAATTCTGTTCGTTCTGTTCGTGGTCCCACTCGAGTTTGTCGCTTGCGGCGGCGACGAGAGCTCTGGCAATCGAATTCGTCGACGCAAGACAGCAAAAAAGAAGCGGGTGATCACAGAAAAGACCGATGCTGTAGACATGTCACGAATACCACCGCGGTTTCGCAGCATCGATTGGTCGAAGTCGGACATCATATCATCACTGATCCGGGGGTCTAGAGATCCGTTTCTGCCTCATGTTGAAGACCTCGTTGTCAAAGCCGAAGACACAGACGACCAGGAAACCACCGAAATCACTTCAGCGATCAATAAAGCTGAAGTCGCCGAACTCAAGTTAGTGGCGCTGATCACCGGAACCGCCGTTCACAAAGCAATGGTGGAAGACGGACGTGGCGTCGGTCATATCATCCAAGAGAGTGATGTTATCGGCAGCAAATTGCCAATGCGGGTTGCCCGCATTACCCGAAATGAAATTATTTTTAAGGCCCTGCAAAAGCCGGAAGACGAGAAAACACCATCGGAAATCCGCAAGGTCCTTCGAACACAGGAAGAATTGCAGGAGTTGCTACCGTGATGAACCGCAAAGGAGCATACATGGGCAAGGCGAAGCGAAACGGAGAGTGCTCAATGCGCTACCGTATTGCACTTTTAATTGGATTGCTGGCTTTGCCGGCATCTGCACTCGGTCAAGGGACAAATCGTCTTTCGTCTATGTCGGTGCAGGAATCCCCTGACGCCACGGTTATTGAGCTGAAGGGCTCAGTACCTCCAACCTTTACGGTCTTTAAATTGACCCAGCCAACTCGACTCTTCGTTGATATTTCGAATGCAAATATATCAGCGATCGAGGGACCGGTGACTGTTGAGAATGGTGTTATCAACGACATCACACCGCTCCAATTTACCGACGAACTTGTCCAGCTTGGGCGACTGGTGATCGGGCTGGACGTCGATGCCCTCTACTCAGTGAAGGCCAATGGTAATGCGCTCGTGATCACCATCGATGCCTCACAGCGTAAGGCCCAGGTGGCGAGTGCAGTGCGAGCACAAACGGGCGCCGTGGCTCAGGCGCGTTCCCGTGCGGCGCAGGCTGAACAGCGGGCGCGGGACGCTGAGAAACGAGCCAAAGAGGCTGAACAACGAGCACAGCAGGCAGAAGCAAATGCACAATCGGCTGTTGCGAGCGCTGAGCGAAAAGTCTCTCAGATCGAGGCACAGGCGCGTAAGGCGGAAGCGGAAGCGCGCGCAGCAGAAGCCCAAGCACTGCGGGCAGCCGAGCGCGCGAAGGGCCAAGCCGAGGTCGCAGCTTCACGCGCTGCTGATGCCGAAGCCCGGGCGCTTACGCTCGCCAGTGAAGCCAAGATGGCGCAAGAAGCCGCAGCAAAGACAAAGAGCGAAGTGACAGCGCAAGCCGCCGCCAATGCGCAGCGTTTGACCGCGAGGGCGGAAGCTGCCGAAGCTATGGCTGTTGCAGCACGCAAAGAAGCGCAAGCGTCTAAAGCAGCCGCGGATGCCCGAGCTGCAGCCGCCGAGGCACAGACCGCTGCAGCAGACGCGCGCGCAAAAGCTGCTGAGGACAAAGCGGAACAATCGAAGGTGCGAGCAGACCAGCTGTCTGCGGCGGCCAAGGCGGCCGCTTTGCGCGTCGAGGCGACTGAGTCGGAATTAAGCCAGGCACGTGGACAATTGCGCTCAGCGGAGCAACGCATTGCGAGCGCGGAGGCGAAAATGCGCACCGCGGAGACAGCAACGGCCAGCGCCCAGCAAAAGAGCCGCACTTATCAAGAGCAGCTGCGGTTGGCTCGCGCGCAAGTTCAAGATCTCAATCGCTCAACAGAGGATCTTGTCAAACAAGCCGAAGCTCGCGCCAAAGCTGCTGAGGCAAGACTGAAGACCGTTTCAGCTGAGGCGGAAGGCGCCCGCGCACAAGCGGCACGATCTGAGGCCAGGGCGCGACAAGCAGAGGTCAGCGCACGTCGTTCGGCAGAGGCTGCAAGAATTCAGGCTCAGCAGGCAGAAAAACGAGCTCAGAAAGCAGAAGTAGCCGCCGAAGAACTTGTGGCTGCAGCCAAGCTCGCGAACCAAAAAGCCAAACAGGGACAGGCTAACCTTGAGGCGGCACGTCAAGCTGCAGAAGCTCAGGCGAAAGCCGAGGGGGCGCTAGCCCAAGCAGAAGCCGCACGGCAACAAGCAAATGCTGCAGCGCAAGCTGCTCAAGCCCGTATGGCGGCGGCTGAAGCAAGGGCGCAGGAGGCCGTAGCCCGCGCACAGACAGCCGAATCGAAACTTGCCACGAGTGAAGAAGAGACTGAGCGCCAAGCTCGCGAGGCAGAGCGGCTCGCAACCCGGGCAAGTGCCGCCGAATCCCGCGCTAATCGCCTGGAAACGAATTATCGAAATCTCGAAACGGAACTCGCGGCAGCGCAAAAGCGCATCGAAGATGCTCAAATGTCGGCGACACAAGCGCGGCGCGAGCTCACAAAGGCTGAATCAGCGCTCAATCGAGCCCAAACAAAAGCCGAGAAGGCTGCGGCCCGGGCCAAAGTGGCGGAGATGAAAGTGACTGTCGCCAAAACCGAACTCAGTGCTTCAGCTGAGCGTTCGCGTGCCGCAACACAGCGCGCGACTGCAGCCCGCAAGGCGGCCGTCGAAACCAAACGCCTTGCGGAGCAACTACAACGGACGGCAACCACAAAGGCTGAACGCGCCGCCGCTGCACAAGCCCTCGCAGAATCCCGCATTGCTGCCGCCGAAGCGCGCGCGAGAGAGCTCGAAGCTGAAAGAACCAAGCTCGTTCAGCAAGTCGGCGATTTAGCAGCCAGTCGAGCGACCGCCAAGGTTGAATTACAACAACTAAAATCGGAGCGTGCAGAGCTCGATGAACGCCTCGCGCAAGCCAATTCTCAGAAAGACAAGGCCCGCGCGAGACGCCTTGCAGCGGAAAGCCAGCTGAAGAAAGCTCAAGCTGAAGCAAACAAGGCCAATATTGGCCGTATCGATGCGGAAGCAGCGAATTCGAAGCTCGCACAACGCATGAAGGCTTTAGAGGCTCAAATTGCCACGGCAGAGAGAGATAACGACCAAGCCGAGCGTAAGCGTTTGATGGGTGATCTGGCTGACGCGCGCCGTCAACTCGGTGCGACACAGCGCGAGTTGACTGAGAAGAAGCGTATCTTGGCACTCGCAGAGCAGAAAGCTGCGACTCAAGCCGAGGCACTGAAGGTCGCTGAGACAGAGCGTGCTCGAGCACAACAGCAAGCACAGGTGGCCGCTGTCAAAGCGCCCGCGCCAAGTCCTGTAAAACCTGCGCCAAGCCCTTCAAAAAGCGCGACGGTGCTGCCACCCCCACAGATGAGGACGCGGATCACGAATGTCGAATTTAAGAACACAGATAGCGCATCGGAGATCGTGGTTTCCTATCGCGGTGAAGCGCTCTTCAGCGAACGGACGGAGGGTGAGCGAACCCAAATTATTGAGTTCCAAGAGGCTGTGATAGACCCCGCGCTCGAGCGCTCGCTCGATACCAGCGAATACGGCGGCGCCGTACAGCTAGTCAGTAGTTTTCAAGCCCCACCACCGGGCGACCGCGTCCGGATTGTTGTCACTTTGAGTCAAACCACTCAGGCTGAGTTGGTCCGCTCGCAGAACGCGCTAAGGTGGGTGTTTGCTAATCCTGTTCGACGCGTGGATAACTTTGCAGCCTTACCCCCTGCGCCGACCTGGAACCCACCCGCCACAGAGATCAAATACGAGGAACCACAAGCGGCCGTGTTCACCGGATTGAGCCAAACCATTGAGACACGCTCCCTGGGCAAACCTCGTCCGGCTCGCCGTAAACGTTACAGCGGTCGGAAGATCAACATCGATATCAAGGATGGTGACATTCACAACATCCTGCGGCTGCTGGCTAAGGAAGGTAATGTCAATATCGTCACCAGTGATGAGGTCAAGGGTTCCATTACAATGCATCTCAAGCTTGTGCCCTGGGACCAGGCGCTCGAGATTATTCTGAGAACCAAGGGTCTCGACATGGTGCGCGAGGGAGACATCATTCGAGTCGCCCCGAGCGAGTCGATTGCAAAGGAACGCGAGTCAGAGCTCAAGAAACAAGAGGTGCAAGAGAAGCTCAAGCCCCTCGAGGTTAAACTCATCACCGTCAATCACGCGTCAGCGAGCGACCTGATGCCGCGGATCAAGAGCGTACTGTCAAAGCGCGGTACCTCTGAGTTCGACGAAAGAACCAATACACTGATCTTGAAGGATGTCGATGACCACCTCGACGCGGCGGAAGATCTGATTCGTCGTCTCGACACACAAACACCACAGGTTTTAATCGAAACCCGAATCGTTGAAGTCAATGAGGTAAATATTCAACAGCTCGGTATTCAGTGGGGTATAGATTCCACTTGGAGTGCCGCGACGGGGAATCCCACAGGACTCCGCTTCCCAAGCTCGATCGGCATCTCAGGTGGTGCGGATGATCAACAGGGCGGCACCGATGGTGTCTCGTCGAATCCGAACTTCGTCGTCAACTTACCCGCTTCAGCCGGCCTTGGTTCGGGTGGCGCCCTCGGTATGACATTCGGTAGTATCGACAGCACATTTAATTTGAACGTGAGACTATCGGCGCTTGAGAATCGGGGCTCCGTGAAGATTGTGAGCAGTCCAAAAATCACAACGCTCGATAATAAGAAAGCACGTATCAGCCAAGGTGTGAGTATTCCCATTAGTCAGGTGTCTGCCGCTGGCATTCAGACGGTGTTCTTCGATGCTGTGCTCAGCCTAGAAGCAACCCCACACGTGACCCAAGATGGCAACATTTACTTGAAGCTTAACGCCCAGAACAATACGCCGGACTTTCAAAATGTAGGCGCCCGAGGTGACCCCACGATTCTGAAGAAAGAAGCGCAGACGGAACTCTTGTTGAAGGACGGCGATACGACGGTCATCGGCGGGATCTATACAAGCAATGCTGGTTTTAACCGCTCAGAGGTCCCGTTCTTGGCGAGAATACCAATCATCGGCGTGATGTTCCGTAATCATCAGGAAAGCGATCGTCGCAGTGAACTACTGATTTTCGTTACACCTAGAATTGTGAACAGAGCGGCTTCAACGGTGAAGACCGCGCAGTGATATCAGTTCGGCATGACGAACCCATCTTGGTTTGGGGGATGTCGGGGACCGGAAAAACAAGTGTCGGCTCGGCGCTGGCGCGGCGCATGAATCGACGGTTCGTCGATCTCGATGAGGTCATTGTTCAAAGTCGCCAAATGAGTATACGGGCGATTTTTGAACGAGCTGGCGAGGAAACATTCAGGCGATTGGAGAGAGAAGCCTTGTTAGACCAAATGCGCGAAAATGGTCCTGCGGTGATCGCCTTGGGAGGCGGTACGCTTTTGGACCCGGCCCTACGACAACACGTGCGGGTCCGTGGTGCGCTCATCGGTCTAGAGGCGGAGACGGCAACAATCGCTGAACGGCTAACAGATGATCGGACCCGTCCATTACTCCTCGGCGGTCAATTGATGGACCAGATCCAAACACTCAAGAACGCACGAGTCCTCGATTACCAAGACGTGGACCTTTTGTTTTCCACAGATGGACTGAGCGTCCATCAAGTCGTCGAAAAACTCGTCGCTCAAATACGCTGTACGGGGTTGAACTGATGGACCTTCAGGTAGACCTCGGCGAGCGCGCGTATCCGATTCATTTCCGCCAGAATGGCCGGCAAGAATTGATTGACCGAATCAAATCCCAATACGGTGAGCGTACTGTTTTGGTGATTAGCGATGACAATGTAGCAGACCTCTATGCCGCAGACTTTACGAGTCGATTGAACGCGTCGGGCACGGACGCGCACCTCCTGACCTTCAGCGGTGGGGAGGCGTCGAAATCGCTCGCGACAGTTCATGGGCTATACGAGCGCGCACTCTCTATCGGGGTGGATCGCCAAACACCGGTGATTGCTTACGGTGGTGGTGTTGTGGGCGATGTCTCCGGTTTTTTCGCGGCGACCATGCTCCGTGGCCTTCCTTATATCCAAGTACCGACGACCATTCTCGCACAGGTTGACAGTAGCGTCGGTGGCAAGGTCGGGGTCAACTTCGCCGGGGGTAAGAACCTGGTCGGAAGTTTTTATCAGCCGCGTTGGGTGTTCTGTGACTCCGCTCATTTCAAGACTCTTGATGCAGAGGAAAGACGCTCTGGACTGGTAGAGGCGATCAAGCACGCCTTGCTCGCAGACCGTTTACTTTTCGAGGCATTTCAAGACGCCGCGAGGGCCATCGTCGATGGAGATGACGACCGCCTCATCGAGCTTTTGCCCCGAGTTGTTGAGATCAAGTCTCAAGTCGTGGCCGATGATGAACGCGAGACCGGTAGACGGATTCTCCTCAATCTGGGACATACACTCGGTCACGCCTTTGAGGCAGCCGATGAACAATTACGCCACGGCGATGCCGTCAGCTTGGGTATTCGAGCGACTTTAGCGCTCAGCGAAAGGCATGTTGGTCTCTCGTCAAAAACCCGTAAGATGGTCGAGCACCTACTCGATCAAATCGGCGGACCCAAAGACTGGAAACGTAGGCTGACATCGGCCGCTCTTGATTGGATTGGCTTGGACAAGAAGACACTTGGTGAACGACTCAACTTCATTGCATTGAGAGCGATTGCCGACCCCGTGGTCCTTAATTTTGATTTGAATGAATTCAAAGCTTTAATTGGTCGACTCGCGCGACCTCGTTTGGAAGAGAGGCGAGCATGAATAATCAGCCCCGAAGAAAGTACACATCGCATCCGTTCGCCATTCTTTTGGTGCTGTTGATGACGACGGTCGGCGGTTGCCAAGATCGAGAAGTCGCTTTGAGCATCGTCAGTGTTCAACCCTACGACTTAGAAACGTGCGAAGTCATCCAAACGGACGGGGTGTTTCAAGTCGGCGGTGTGGTCGATCTCGCCATGCGAAACACCTATCAAGCCAACTTACTGCTTGAAAATAACCTCGTCGATGTACCGAATGCTAAGGGTCTCAAACCGTCCGATGCACGGCTGAGCCTGAATGCCGTGGCGTTGAACTCTGCTGTGATCGAATACTCAACACTCGACCAGCTGTCGACCGGTATTCCGTCTCGACGTGTCGTCCCATTGAGCGGTACGATCACAGAGGAAAGTAATCTTACGCTGGCAAACTTTGAGCTGTTCTCACAGGATGTTCTGCAACAGATCCGCAATGCGGATGAGTTCTTCTCGGTCAA
This sequence comes from Bradymonadia bacterium, assembly GCA_049889275.1. GTDB lineage: Bacteria > Myxococcota_A > Bradymonadia > UBA7976 > UBA1532 > UBA1532. The sequence goes on from JBMHDS010000048.1 coordinate 37,563, forward strand.
TAACGGTGAGGTGATCCCTTCCCGGACGGCTGTCACAATACTGGCGCGTATCCGCATCAAGGGCCGTACCCTCGATGGTCGCGATGCTGAGTCTAACGAGTTCCTATATCCTGTCGAAGTCTGCAACGGTTGCCGGATTACTTATCCGCCAGAAATGATCGTGCAACGCGGTGGTCAACTGGCTTGCCCGCCACCGATGCTCAACCAAGAGGATGATAATCAAACATCTGCTGATGTATGTGAAGCACTGCTCGGCAGCGATGAGGCATTTGTCGATTGCCAGACTTGCCAAGGACTCGCCGTTGACTCATTTGCACGACAGCTTTGCCAGCCCCCTCGCCTACCTTAACAACGGTCGTTAAGCGCTTGTCTGCAGAATTAAATCAATCGACACACAGTACGCCCCCCGAGATACTCATCGATCTCGTGCGACGCACTCCATCAGCACTCGAGGCGGCTCTACTCACAACAGGAGGCGTAACCGTTCATTCGGTCGATGCAAAGCGGCCAACGAGCGCGGTTTCAGGACTGTCAGAGTTTGCTTTGGTCACCCTACAACTCAGTACGCTCGTCTCGAAGGGACAAGATCAAACAACCGTTAATTGGCAGTTTGATAGCGCATCGCACACCGTGTTGCTCCGCCGCGTTAGCGAAAGCTACTTTGTCGTGCTCCGCCTCGACTCCTCAGAACACGTCGCACAAGCACAGTTTCAACTTCGATTGACCGCAGCGGACCTCACCCCCTTTCTGTAGGAGAAAACATTGAAGTTTCTCATCTTAAATGGACCGAATCTGAACCTGGTTGGCGTGCGGGAAATAGAAATCTACGGCACCGAGAGCATGGCTAACATACTCACACAGGCCAAAGCATATGCAGCCAGCTTCGGTGCATCAGTGAGTACCCTACAGAGTAATCACGAAGGCGTTCTTATCGACGCGGTTCAATCTGCTGCAGACGAATACGATGGTTTGATTATCAATCCTGCGGGTTACGGGCACACAAGCGTGGCTCTAAGAGATGCGCTGGCCAATTTGCGTATCCCCGTCATCGAAGTGCACCTTTCAAATATCGCGAAACGAGAAGAATTTAGGCATCGGACGTTGACAGCCGCCGTCTGCGTGGGTCAGATAGGGGGATTCGGTGGATTGGGCTATCAACTCGCCATCCACGCGCTCGTTCGCCACATTGAAGCAAGGACAGAAGATGTATCAGACAAATGAATTCCGAAAAAACCTCAAGATCGAATACGAGGGTAGCCTGTGGTCCATCGTTGATTGTCAATTCGTAAAGCCCGGAAAAGGGGTTGCGTTCGTCAAGACGAAGCTTCGAAACCTGATCGATGGACGCGGCGTTCAAGTCAACTTCCGCTCCGGTGAAAAGGTCGGAAAGCCTGATGTGAATGACGTGAAAATGCAGGTTTTGTACAATGACGGCTCGGCTTGGCATTTTATGGATAACAAGACCTACGAGCAGATCGAGGTGTCGCTTGAGGAACTCGGTGATGTCGCACAGTTCTTGAAAGAAGAACTCGAAGTGAGCGTTCTTCTCTATAACGGACGACCAATCGATGTCGAATTACCAAACTTTATCGAGGCAAAGATCGTTGAGTGTGAGCCTGGTGTCCGTGGTGATACAGTTCAGGGCGGCAGTAAACCGGCCACCATCGAAACGGGTGCAGTTGTACAGGTCCCTTTCTTCGTGGAAGAAGGTGAGATGATCCGAGTCGATACGAGAACGGGTGAATACTCCTCACGCGTCAAGTGATCGCGACTTGGAGTGACGTGAAATACTCCGAAGGGGGCTTGACCGACATCGGCGCGCGCACGTAGACTTTAAGTCGTGGGGTTTGAGTGCGTAAACCATTACGAACGTTAAGGAACGAGTGAAGGTGGCTTTGGATAAGAACAAAGCGAGCGCTGCAGCACAGAAGTACTTGCAGCGTGGTCAGATCGACAAAGCAATTCGCGAGTACGAGACAATCGTTCAAGCTGATCCCGATGACGTCCGCACCTGGCTCAAAATCGGTGATTTACACAGCCGGAATGGCAAGGTCGCTCTGGCTGTATCGACCTACCGGAAGGTGGCCGAGACATACCAAGGTAAAGGATTCTTTTTGAAGGCTGTCGCGGTCTATAAAAAGGTCCTCGACGTTGACCCTACGCTCACCGAGGTCTACCGCACCTTAGGCGATGTGTATGTTAAGTTAAATCTTACGGCGGAAGCGCTCACCCAATACCGACTCGTGGTGGGAAGCTACGAGCGAGACGGACGGTCGGCAGACGCCATGCTGCTCCTCGAGGAAATGGTGGAATTGGTGCCGGATGACGAGTCAAACCACCTCAGACTCGCCGAAGCACACGCAAAAAACTGTCACGACCAACCCGCGATAGATCACTTTAAATTTGTACTCAGCCGAATGCGCAAGAGTGGCCGGCATAGTGAATTCATCAAGGTCGCAGAGCGTCTTTTGTATCTATACCCCGATGATTCGGACAGTGTGCGGCACCTTGCTCAAGCATATTTGGCGACAGGGAATACGAAACGAGCCCTGGGCTGGCTGCAGAAACTGTTCAAGCAAGACCCATCTGATAGTCGAACGCTCGCCCTTCTCGCCGAGACCTTCAGCCAAATTGGACGTGGTGAGAAGGCTGTCGCAGTCCTCAGAGAATTGGCGCGTATTCACGAACAGAATGGCGATATCGGCAAGCAACGCAAGGCGATTGAACGTTTGCTTGAGCTCGCGCCGCACGATGATGTGGCCCGTGATGCACTCGCTCGGCTCAACGCCGCGCACGGCCAGGGAACAGAGACCGACGCCGCCCTACTCGGGACTGATACTAATTTTTCGGCCGGCCTGTCTGTCGAGCAGCGTTTGCAAATGTGTCTGTCCGATGCCGACCTTCTCGTAAAATACGGACTGGCGGAACACGCCCGTGAGCGCGTCAAGGTCGCGATGACGCTCGATAAGAGTGAGCCGAAGGTCTGGCTGAAGATGCGCGAGCTGTGCGTCGCGAGTGGTGATCAGAGCGGGGTGGCCGATGCCTGTACAGCCGCAGCGCAGTTACTACAAGACTCAGA